>JAFQHN010000014.1 GCA_017397935.1 Bacillota bacterium | reverse complement strand
AGGTTTTTCTCCCCCGGCGGCCAACCAACCGGCCAGAAAAGCCGCCCGTGCCACCATAAAAAGCGCATCCGCCGCCTTATCATACTCTGCCCCGTCCAGAAAATCGGCAAAGGATTTTTCAAATTCATTGTTCATCATTTTGCAACCCACCCCGAATAAATACTCGATATATACATCATAACATCCTTTATTCGGACAAACTACAACATAATTCGAGCATTTGCTCGCGTGGCTTGGCTGACAATTTCTTCCTTAAAAGCTAACATATAATTGTATGCACGGGGAGGAATGATGTTGAATACCAAACACTACAAGTCATTTATTCAAATTGGCCTCAACATCATGCGCTACCGCAAAGAGCAAGGCTTGACGCAAGAGCAGTTGGGAGAAATGACAGGTTACAGCCGCCAACAAATTCAACGGGTAGAAACCGCCAACGCCGCCCCCTCCGTGGCCATTCTGCTGGAAATCTCCGACGCCCTGCAAGTACCGCTGGAAAGATTGATTGAAATTAGAAAATAGAAATCCAAAAACAAATATCCAAAAATAAAAAAGAGCATGAACAAAAAATTCACGCTCTTTTTTTGGTGGAGACGACTGGAATCGAACCAGTGACCTCTTGCATGTCAAGCAAGCACTCTAACCGACTGAGCTACGCCTCCACACAGCCTTGATATTATAGCATTTTTGCCGCCGCCCGTCAAGCCGCCCGCCTTATTGCAAGAATATTCTGCACAAATCCGCCAAATTATTGACTATTGCCCCAAATAGTTTTATAATAATAAATTATCTTAAAGATTTTATGCAAGTTTACGGATTTACGGAGGTTTCCATCATGGATAGAAAACAAATCGAAGAATATCTGAACCGCGACCATCTGGCGGATGTAAAAAAGGCCGCCGAGCGTCTGCGCCCCATACTGCTGCCCACCCCCCTGATGCCCAGCACCTTTTTCAGCCAGGAGTACGGCTGTGATGTTTACATCAAACCGGAGAATTTACAGCGTACCGGCTCCTTCAAAATTCGCGGTGCTTATAATAAAATCAGCGCGCTCAGCAAGGAAGAAAGTACCCGCGGTATCATCGCCGCCTCGGCCGGCAACCACGCTCAGGGCTGTGCAATTTCGGCTCAGATGGACGGCGTAAAGGCCACCATCGTAATGCCCAATGTTACCCCTCTGCTGAAAGTGGAGGCCACCAAAAGCTATGGCGCCGATGTGGTTATCGCCGGTGATGTTTTCGACGAGGCCTGCGATAAGGCGCTGCAACTGGCCGCCGAGAAAGGCTACACCTTCATTCCGCCGTTTGATGATTATGATGTTATCTGCGGCCAGGGCACCATCGCGCTGGAAATTTTGCAGGAGCTGCCCGATGCCGACGAAATTCTGGTACCCATTGGCGGCGGCGGTTTGGCAGCCGGTATTGCCATGACGGCCAAAGCCATCAATCCGCAAATCAAGGTTATCGGTGTAGAGCCGATTGGCGCCATGTCGATGAAGAAATCCATCGAGAACGGCCGCCCCTGCTCTCTGGAAACCGTAAAAACCTGTGCCGAGGGCGTGGCTGTGCGCCGCCCCGGTGACCTCACCTTTGCCTTCTGCT
>JAFQHN010000013.1 GCA_017397935.1 Bacillota bacterium | reverse complement strand
TTGACGGAATTAAAAGCAAATGATGTTATCAATGCGTACTTCTACCGTGATACAACGTATTATTCTGATCTCTATGCTTATTTTGAGGATGACACCGTTGATATGACTGTTGGCAAATCCGGTTCTTTCAGCGTCAATGGTTTGGCCGGTGGTATTACTGTGGTAGCGCCCAAGGGGGCAGCGGTAAACGTGTATGATGCTGACGGTGAGACCGTAACCACGATGGCGACCAGCGTTGCGGATGACGGCAGCTTTAATCTGAATTTTGCTGCTGCCGGGACTTATACCGTAGAAGTCGGCGGTACGGCTTCTTATATCGGTTCGGCCTGGGATTATGCTACTAACAGTTATATAGAGAAGGAATTTACGGATGTACCTGTTGTGCCGGCTTTTTGCACTGTGACTGTTGCTGAGGCGGAAAGCGGCGGAACCACCGGTGGTAGTGGCAGCTCCGGTGATACCAAAGAAGGTATTACGGTTTCTTTCTCTTTGATTACTCATAATGCGACCTGGATCTCTGCCCATAATATCAAGCTGGATGCCGGTGCGACGGTTGCTGATGCTTTTTATAAGGTTTTGGATAATAAATCCGGTTTCTCTTATGAGGCTGATCCCGATTACGTGCGTTCCATCACTTACAAGGGCACAACTTTGGCAGAGTTTACCGAGGGGCCCAATTCCGGCTGGAAGTACAGGATAAATGGTGTTGCTCCCGGTATTGGTATGGATGGCAAGACCCTGAATGACGGCGACAAGCTGGTATGGTATTACGTAGTGGACTATACTGATGATACCGACCGTGATGAAGGCGGCAGTGTGACTATAACTACTGAGGATCGTGCTGCTGCGAATGAGGTCAAAAATCTGATCGCGGCTATCGGCAAGGTGGATGAAAACAGCGCTGAGGCCATTAAGGCTGCCCGTGCAGCTTATGAAGCCCTGACTGATGCGCAGAAGGAACTGGTATCCAACCTGGATGTGCTGAAAGAGGCCGAGAAAGCCTACGCCGAACTGACTGGTGAGACAATCACTCCTGCTGAAAGCAATTTCGTCGATGTAAAGGATCATTGGGCGGCAGATGCCATTCAGTATGTTGCCGATAAAGGCCTGATGACCGGTGTTACTGAAAACACCTTCGCACCTGAACAGGCAACCAGCCGTGCGATGATCACCACTATCCTGTACCGTCTGGCCGGCAGCCCGGCAGTAGAAGGCAATGCAGCCTTTGCTGATATTGCAAACGGCACCTGGTATTCCGATGCTATCCGTTGGGCAGAGATGAACAAAATCGTCGGCGGCTATGCTGACGGCAGCTTCGGCCCGAATGATAACATTACCCGTGAGCAGTTGGCAGTTATGCTTTGGCGTTATGCTGGCAACCCGATTGCAGCTGAGAATACACTTGCTTTTAATGATGCAAATGGAGTGAGTGACTATGCAAAAGAAGCTATGCAGTGGGCCAATGCCGAGGGATTGATTACCGGCAAAACCGGTAATGTCATCGACGCCAAGGGTAAGGCTACCCGCGCCGAGGTGGCAACGATCCTGATGCGTTATCTGGAAAATACCGCAAAATAACAGCTGTAAATGGCTCCTTTTCCTCCTGTTTTAGGGGGAGAAGGGGCCATTTTTCTGCTGTGCTATCAGGCAAAATCGAAAAAAACACCTTGCTGTCTTGCAATCAAAAAAAATATATGGTATCATATACCAGTATAAATGAATAAACGAACAGTCTGCTGAAATAATTCAGAAACGGAACGGGGTGAGATTCCCCACGAGTAGGTCACTGTGATACCTCCTGAGAGGGGTTAAGCCAGATACGTTGGGCTGTTTTTGTGCGTCTGCCGTCACTGGATGCTTGCTTGTGTATCGTCCGTCGGCACTTTGCCGGAGGGCGGTTTTTTTATACAGTATGTTTGGCATAATTTAATATTTGGCTCAGCGGTCGCGCTGGGCAGGCTGAGAGGCCGGACCTACGGAAGAACCGACGTCCAACGAATACCAGGCGCTTTGGCGCTGTATTTGTTGAGCGTTTTTTTATTGCGGTCAAGTGCGTATGGACAGTATCACGCTGTATGAAAGCAACCTGTAATCGCAGTTTTTAATAAATTGGGTAATTAGCTGATGGCGATAGCTTCACCAAGTGGCCACTTACGGCCATGCCAAATCTGGCGGCTGTTCTGATGCGTTATCTGTCAGCTTAAAAATAGTAGGGGAGGAATGAAGATGAAAACTTTGAGAATGAAATGCCTGGGCGTATTGCTGACATTGTTATTGATGGTCAGCGTGGCGATGCCGGCGCTGGCGGCAAACAGCAGTTTGGATGATGCTGTTAGTAAGACTGCGGCGTATATGCTGAAAGCTGTTAAAGAACCGCAGGTCGCCTCCATCGGCGGCGAGTGGGCAGTGCTGGGGTTGGCACGCAGCGGTTATGATGTGCCGCAGGAGTATTGGCAGGATTATTACGCAGCGGTGGAAGACTGCGTAAAGGAATGTGACGGTGTGCTGCACAAGAAGAAATATACCGAATATTCCCGTGTTATCGTGGCTCTCTCGGCTATCGGTGCTGACCCTGCCGATGTGGCCGGCTATAACCTGCTGACACCGCTGGGAGATTTTGATAAAACGATTTGGCAGGGTATCAACGGCCCTATTTGGGCATTGATTGCGCTGGACAGCGCCGGTTATGAGATGCCGGTGAATGCCGGGGCCAAAACGCAGGCCACCCGTCAGATGTATATTGATGAGATAATTTCCCGTCAGCTTGATGACGGCGGCTGGAATCTGACTGCCAAAGGCGGCAGCAGCGCGGCCGATGCTGATATCACCGGTATGGCACTGCAGGCGCTGGCCAAATACCAGGATCAGCCCAAGGTAAAGGCAGCGACAGAAAAAGCGCTGGCCTGCCTGAGTGATATGCAGAATGATAAAGGCGGTTACAGCAGCTACGGTACCACCAATCTGGAAAGTGTGGTGCAGGTAATCACGGCGCTGTGTGAACTGGGTATTGATATCAACGATCCCCGCTTCATTAAAGACGGCAATTCTCTGCTGGATAATCTGCTGACCTATCGTCAGGCCGATGGCAGCTTCTGTCATGTTGCCGGCGGCGGCACCAATCAGATGGCGACCGAGCAGGGTTTTTATGGCCTCGTGGCGGCTATGCGCGCTGAAAAGGGCCAAAACAGCCTGTACCGTATGAATGATTGCACTATCTCCGTAGGTGTTGATAATGAAAGTGTTAGCATCGGTCTGCCCGGCAAAGATGCCGCTGTAAAGCCGGTGGCTGTGACTTCCGCCGGGATGACTTTTACCGATATTAAGGCCCACGCCAATCAGGCTGCTGTGGAGGCGCTGGCTTCCCGTGGTATTATTACCGGTGAGGCCGCCAATGGTGCGTATATCTTCCGTCCGAATGATACCATGACGAGGGCTGAATTTGCGGCTATCGTGGTGCGTGCCCTGGGGTTGGAGACTTCTGCCCGAAACGTATTCAGCGATATTAAACCCGGCGCCTGGTATGCGGCCTATATTGATACTGCCAATTATTACGGTATTGTCAATGGTACTTCGGCAGCCACCTTTGAGCCGAACAGCAAGATTACCCGGCAGGAGGCCGCTGCAATGGTGGCTCGTGCTGCCAGGCTTTGCGGTATGGATACCGAGATGGAGAGCCATGAGGTGCTGAATATGCTGGCGCAATTTGGTGATTATGTGACCATCAACGATTGGGCGCGGGAGTTTGTGGCTTTTTGTTACAGCGAGGACATTCTGGACCAGAGCGATTTGAACATTGAGCCCGGGCGTGCCATTCTGCGCTGTGAGATTGCCCAGATGCTGTATAATCTGCTGGATAAGGCAGAGCTGCTGTAAAGGAGTGTCGGAGTAATATGACGCCAAAAAATAAATGGAAGATAATACTGCCGCTCATCATTATCGCTGCGCTGGCGGTGGCGTTTTATGTCGGCGGTAATGCCCCCGGTTCTCATGGCTGGAACGTGGGTAATGACGTTGCCAATAACGCTGTGGTGGGTGATGAAATTTCCGGTGAACAGCCTGCCGATACCGATATTGATACTGATATTGATGCTGCCGTGGCTGATGATAACAACGGTGAAGCTGATGACCCTCAGCCGACCGATGAACCGGGTACTGAAACTGATAACACGCAGCAGACCGCAACACCTGATGAGCCTGATAATAATGTGTCTGCTAATGATGAGCCGATTGATGAACCGCAGCCGACCGATGATCCTGCCGATGAGATTGTGGACGAGCCGGTAATGGTTATCAACCCGGAAACCGGCAAGGACAGATACCAGACAGATCCGGTACCGGAGGGAAAACCGGTGCCGGTGGAACCTCAGGATGTGACCATCGGCAGTACCGCTTACAGCTGTACCATATCCATCAACTGCTCAACGATTTTGGACAATATTGCTTATTGTGACCCTGAGAAAGTGGAGCTGGTGCCGGAGGACGGCTGGATATTAAAGCCGCTGACGGTCACCTTCTATGAGGGCGAGAGTGTGTTCAATGTGCTGCAACGGGTATGCAAGCAGCAGAAGATACATATGGAATACGAGGATACACCCATCTACAACAGCGCCTATATCGAGGGCATCCACAACCTTTATGAGTTTGATGTGGGCGAGCTTTCCGGCTGGATGTATAAGGTCAATGATTGGTTCCCGAATTACGGTTCCAGCCGTTATCAGTTGCAGGATGGCGATGTTATCTGCTGGGAATATACCTGTGATTTGGGTAATGATATTGGCGGCGGCTATTCGGCAGGTAATATGGCCGCATAGGTTTTATGTGTAATATCAGATGAGAGTGATATAAAATGTCAAACAGAGATACCTTTGCCGGTTATCATCCGCTGGTGAATTTTCTGTATTTTGGTTTGGTGCTGTTTTTTACGATGTTTTTTATGCACCCCGTCAGCCTGTACATATCTCTGGCGGCGGCGCTGGCTTATGCCGTTTATCTCAACGGCGACAAAGCAGTGCGCTTCTCCTTGCTGTATATGCTGCCGATGATGCTGCTGGCGGCGGTCATCAATCCGGTATTTAACCATGAGGGCAAAACTATTCTTACTTATCTGCCCACCGGCAACCCCCTTACGCTGGAAAGTATCGTTTACGGTATTGCTGCCGCGGCGATGCTGGCAGCGATCATTACCTGGTTTTCCTGTTATACTGCGGTGATGACATCGGATAAATTTGTTTATCTTTTTGGCCGTATCATACCGGCACTCAGTCTGGTGCTTTCAATGACGCTGCGTTTTGTGCCGAAGTTCAAGGCACAGTTTGCTGTGGTGGCGGATGCCCAGCGCTGTGTGGGGCGGGATATGGCCGAGGGCAGTATCCTGGAGAGGCTGAAAAATGCTGTTACCGTTTTCTCCATTATGGTAACGTGGAGCTTGGAGAATGCTATCGAAACGGCTGACAGCATGAAAAGCCGCGGTTATGGTCTGCCCGGGCGTACTGCTTTTTCAATTTATCGTTTTGATGAGAGGGATAAGGCCGCACTCTGTTGGCTGGCTTACTGTGGGTTTTATATAACATCCGGCTGGCTGAGCGGCGGTATGGCGTGGCGGTATTTTCCAGACATCAAAGGCGTCTTGGGCGGAGCCTTCCCAATCAGCTTTCAGCTGGTATATTTGGCGCTGTGCCTGACGCCGGTGATTCTGGATGTATGGGAGGACAGAAAATGGCAACGTTTGCGATACGAAACCTGAGTTTTGCGTATCCGGAGCAAAAAGACAACACCATCAATGATGTGTCGCTGCGTATTGAGCCGGGTGAATTCATCATCCTCTGCGGGCCTTCCGGGTGCGGCAAATCGACTTTGCTGCGGCAGTTAAAGACGGTATTGGCGCCGCACGGCCGCCGCAGCGGTGAGATTTTGTTTGAGGGTGTGCCGCTGGATGAGCTGGATCAGCGGACACAGAGCCAGAAAATCGGCTTTGTGCAGCAATCACCGGAGAATCAGATCGTGACGGATAAGGTGTGGCATGAGCTGGCTTTCGGTTTGGAGAGCCTTGGCTATGATACGCTGACGATACGCCGTCGGGTAGCGGAGATGGCATCGTTTTTTGGTATTCAGACATGGTTTTATAAAAATGTCACCGAGTTATCGGGCGGGCAAAAACAACTGCTTAATCTGGCCTCGGTGATGGCCATGCAGCCCAGTGTTCTGATATTGGACGAGCCGACCAGCCAGCTTGACCCTATCGCGGCATCGGATTTTCTGGCGACACTCGGCAAAATCAACCGTGAACTCGGTACAACCATCATCCTGACCGAGCACCGCTTGGAGGAGGCTTTTCCGCTGGCAACCAAGGTGGCTGTTATGGATAAGGGCAGGCTGCTTTGCACCGGTGAGCCGGCCGAGGTTGGCAAGCTGTTGAAGGATAAAGGACATTCAATGTTCCTGGCGATGCCGACGGCGATGCGGGTGTGGGCGGCAGTGCCCAATGAGGCGGAATGTCCCGTCACCGTGCGTGAGGGTCGGGATTGGCTGACCGGGTTTGCGGCGGCAAATCCGCTGGCAGAGCTCCCGGATGAGCCGCGTCATGCTTATGCCGGGGATATTGCCATTACTGCTGATGATTTGTGGTTTAAGTATGAGAAGGATGCACCCGATATTGTAAAAGGCCTCTCACTTAATGTGCGTAAGGGTGAGTTTATGGCGCTGCTGGGCGGCAACGGCACCGGCAAAACCACCAGTCTGAAAATGCTGGCCGGTTTGTTGAAGCCTTACCGTGGGCAGGTGCGCATCAACGGCAGCGTGGGTGTGCTGCCGCAGGATCCGCAGTCGTTGTTCGTCAAAAAAACCGTGCGCGAAGATCTCTTTGAGATACTGCGCGGCAGCAGGCTTAGCCGGCAGGATAAAGAGGCCGGTGTGGCGCAGGTGGTGCAGCTTTGCCGCCTGGAAGAACTCCTTGACCGGCACCCTTATGACCTCTCCGGCGGCGAACAGCAGCGTACCGCCTTGGCCAAGGTGCTGCTGCTGGACCCCGAAATATTGCTGATGGACGAGCCGACCAAGGGCCTGGACGCAGAATTCAAGCAGGTCTTTGCCGAGATCGTGCAGGTGCTGCTGCGGCGTGGTGTCACCATATTGATGGTGAGCCATGATATTGAGTTTTGCGCGCGCCATGCTCATACCTGTGCGCTGTTCTTTGACGGCAATATCGTGACTCAGGCATCCCCCCGCACATTCTTCTCCGGCAATAATTTCTATACTACATCGGCCAACCGTATGGCGCGGCTGCTGCTGCCCCGTGCGGTGACCACCGAGGATCTGATAGCGGCCTGCGGCGGTGAACTGCCGCCTGTACCGGAGCTGCAAGGTGATGATTTTGTTCTGCCGCAGCCTGCCGAAAATACCGCAAACTGGCAGCCCAAGCCGCTTCCCTGGTGGCGAAAGCTGCTGGCGGCGGCATCGGGCGCGGTAACGATAATGCTGTTGGTGCAGACGATGGGTGTGACCGATCTTTCTGCGATGATAAACGCAGAGGGAATGACTGCACTGGCGCAGGATCAGCTTACTCTGTATGCCTGGATGATCGGTGCGATGTTTGTTTTTGCTGCGGCGGTATTCCGTCATGTACCGCGGCCGGATTATCTGCTGCAAACACCAAAGGAGAAACGCAAACTGTCCAAACGCACTATGGTGGCGACGGTTTTGATATTGCTGACGATACCGCTTACTTTATTTATAGGCGAGACTTATCTCGTCGGCAAGAAGTATTATTTCATCTCTCTGCTGATACTGCTGGAATGTATGATACCGTTTTTCCTGATCTTTGAAAGCCGCAAGCCACAGGCGCGGGAGTTGGTGCTGATTGCGGTGCTGTGCGCCATAGGTGTGGCCGGCCGTGCGGCATTCTTTATGCTGCCGGAGTTTAAGCCGGTAATGGCACTGACGATCATCGCAGGTGTGGCTATGGGCGGCGAAACCGGTTTTCTGGTGGGTGCGATGACCATGCTGGTATCCAATCTGATGTTCTCTCAGGGGCCGTGGGCGCCCTGGCAGATGTTTTGTATGGGTATTATCGGTTTTCTGGCCGGGGTACTCTTCCGTAAGGGCTGGCTGCGGCGCAGCCGAATGTCTCTGTGTATTTATGGCGCACTTGCAGCTATTATCATTTACGGTGGCATTATGAACCCTGCCTCGGCGCTTATGTATATGCACGAACTGAACTGGCAGATGCTGATGACCTATTACATATCGGGATTCCCGGTGGATTGTGTCCACGCCGCCGGCACATGGCTATTCCTCTGGTTTGCTGCCGAACCGATGCTGGAAAAGCTGGATCGCATCAAGGTCAAATACGGTCTGGTGGAGTAAAGATAGAAAGTTATCGGTTTATCATTATCCGATAACTTTTTCTTTATTTATGTAAAGGTATTATATTATAATAATAAAAAAGTGCTGATGATAAAGGAGGTTTTTATTGATGGCAAATTATATTACCGAGCGTATGGAGACTGTTGTGGGTGATTATCAGGAGTTTTTGGCCGAGTGCATTGATGTGCCGAAGTTTCTGGCCTGCTGTCAACAATGTGATAATTACAACATCAAATGGTCTTGCCCGCCGTTTGAGTTTGATCCTATGGACATCTGGCATAAGTATAATAAGCTGCGTTTGTATGCGCTGGTGCTCAGGCCGTCAGATGAAATGGGCAGCGCTGAGCTGGTGGCGGCTCTGCACAGCGAGAAACCGGGCTTTGATCAGCGGCTTAGCGAGATGGAAGCAGAACATCCGGGCAGTCTTTACTTATCAGGCGGCAGCTGTGCATTATGCAGTGATTGCCGGCGGGCGCAGGGGCAGGTATGCCGCTATCCGGACAAACTGCGTTATTCCATTGAAGCTCTTGGCGGTGATGTGGGCAAGGTTTGTGAGAAATATTTTGATAAGCCGATACTGTGGGTGCAGGATAACAAAGCGCCGGAATATCTGATGCTGATCGGCGGACTGCTGCTGCCCTGATAAAGATGATGAACAGCAGAATGTTTGATTTCAGCGCAGTTTATGGGGCATATACATACCCAAAATTACTGAGAAGCTTTACGGCGGCTGTCAGGCGGTCATTCTAATCTGCACGGAGGGCGATTTTATGCCTTATCTGGTAATACGGCCAAGCTGCCGTAATTATGTGGCCATTGTTTGATCCTGCAAAAGAATTTATACAATCAAATGCTGGTTTTTAAGTAAAAATTTGTTCAAAACTATTGACATCGACTGCTGGCGATGCTATTATGTGCGTAACGCCAGCATACGATGTAAGCATTTTGTAAATTCAAGGAGGATATTATATTATGGTAACATTTAGATTTGACTTAAATCAGGAATACAGTGAGCGCTTAGAGGCTGACGCTGCTGCAAAATGTATGACTATCCAAGAGTATATTCGCTATAAGCTTTTTGGAGAGGTAACCATTTTTTCGATAGATGAGGTGATAAAAAGAATTCAGGCCGGTAATTTTGAAAACCAAGAGTTTACCGTGCCTGATGCCTACACAGATGAAGAATGGTCTCAAATTGACAGAGGCAACGCCGGAGTCCTTGGTAAAAACTTCTATAATCATATAACAGACCATCCGGAATTAGGTATTAGTTTCATACCCAATCGCACCATTAAGCGTCGTGCAGTTTACACTTATAAGAAAATAGACTAAGTCATGCTATATTAGATTGCTGATAGAAAAAGGCGATGCCTGGTTGTTGTAACCAAGTATCGCCTTTTTCATGTCCCCATGCATCACCAGACATCAACTTTTACGCACAAAAAAAGGACATCCATAAGAATGTCCTTTTTCGATGGTGCCGAAGGTGGACAAAATAATTTATTAAATTTTTTTGTCTTTTTTATGCCCCAATCAGCACTATCCAAATTGCCGCTATCCAAATTTCCACACCAACTTATTTTTACGCACAAAAAAAGGACATTCCCAAGGCCGTCCTTTCTCAATGCTGCCCAAGGTGGACAAAATAATTTATTAAATTTTTTTTGCCTTTTTTATGCTTCCAATCAGCACTATCCAAATTGCCGCTATCCAAATTTCCACATCAACCTATTTTTACGCACAAAAAAAGGACATTCCCAAGAATGTCCTTTTTCGATGGTGCCGAAGGTGGGACTTGAACCCACACCTTGTTGCCAAGACCGGATTTTGAGTCCGGCGCGTCTGCCGATTCCACCACTTCGGCGTATGTTGCGGTAACAACTACAAACAATATTATATATTATGCGGCAGATAAATGCAAGACTTTTTTACAAAATTTTTGCAAATTTAAGCAGAATTTTTAGCCGCCGCCTGCTTTTCGTGTATTTTGGCAATCCTCTGCGCCGACATTCCGCCGGTAATCCCGGCAATCAGGGCGCACACCAGCGATACCAGGCAGTTCTGCCACTCCGGCAGCCCCAGCACCGCGATCCACTCGGCCACACCGGCCGCCCACAGCCAAAAAGCCGGCAGCGCACCATCCGTCAAATCCGCCTGCGCCCTTCGGCGGCAATATGTAAATCCACCTGCAAACGGCGATAGCAGCAGCACCACCGGCGTCAGCGGCCAAAAACTTACCGTCGCATCAAGCGGCAGGTGATACCACACCGTTATTACGCCCAAGGCGGCCAGCGGCGGCAGCAGCCCCACCAACAGCGCCCACAGCAGATTCAGGCGGTGCGCCACGGCGTAAATTCTCGGCGGCAAATTAAAATGCGGTCTGTTCATGCGGCGGCCCCCTCGCTTTTTTCTCGGCGCTTAATTATTATGTGCGCCACCGTCCGCTTATACCCCCAAACACCGCTGATTTTATTAAGAATTTTGTCGGAAAAGCATGGAAAATACCAAAAACCACTATAAATTCATAACCGTTTAGTGTATAATATAATATTATGTCTGTTTGAGTATCGGCAGAGGTGGGGGATAAGGAGGCGTAAAATGCTGTTGCTGCAAGCTGAAAATCTTCTGGCAGGCACATCGGCCGCAAATGATAAGCAAACGGCGGTGGTGCTGCTGGGCGGCAATCCTCCGCAGGCAGAGTGGCTGGCGGCTTACCTTAAATCTGCGGCTTATCTGGCGGCTGCCGATGCCGGGGCCGCTGCTGCATTGGCGGCAGGCCGGGTGCCTCATTTGCTGGTGGGTGATTTTGATTCGCTGACGGAGCCGCTGCTGACGGAGTGCCGGTCAGCCGGGGCGGAGATTATTACGCTGCCGGCAGCCAAGGATTTGACCGACGGCGAGTTCCTGCTGGATTTGCTGGTTGGGCGAGGATTCCGGCGGCTGCTGGTGCTGGGAGCTCTTGGTGGGCGTACCGACCATCTGCTGGCCAACATCGCCTGTGCCGAGAAGCTGGCGCGGCAGGGTATCTGCGTTATGCTGGCCCATGATGCGGAAATTCTGGTGCCCTTTTGCGCCGCGGATGAGCCACGCACGTTGCAGCTTGGCGGTTTTGCGGGGCGTACTCTCTCGCTCATCTCCCTGGCCGAGGAAAGCCGGCTGGTGCAGCTTAAAGGCTTTGCTTATCCCTTGCAGAGTGCGCTCAGGCGGCAGCAATCGCTGGGCATCAGCAACATCGTGCAGACAAATAACGCACAGATTACGCTGACCGACGGCAGCTTGCTGGTTTGCCTTAATCTGTAATCAAATTCGGCAGCAAATTTTATTAAATTTTTATTATTTTATTAGAGGAGGTCATTGATTTGGCTGATATTAACGGAGAAGTTGTAGGCGCTAAGGCGCAAAGAGATGCACGCAAAAATCATAAGCTGGAAATCCGCGAGCTTAAATTTAAGGTGAGCATCAGCGATGAACAGTACCAAAAGGCTCATAAATATGAGTTCTTCCACCGTACCTTTTCGCAGCTGGTAATTCTTATTGCCATTGTTATGCTGGCTCAGTCCCTGATTAACGGCACTTTCACCAACCCCGATGAGCCTGCGTTCACCAAAATTTCCATTTTAGTTACGGTTTTTGTGGCGCTGATAGGTATGCCGGTATTTGTGGGCACGCAAATGGGCAATATCAAAAAGAACAATGATTTTTGGGTTAATGACCAGCGCTTTGTACTTAATTTCAAGGGCGTTTCGGTATGCAGCCAGCACGGAGATCGCCGTTTGCGTTGGCGTGAGTTCACCAGAATTACCGAATCCGAGAACGCCATTCTCTTCAAGCTGTACCGTTTCCACATGGTTGTCCTGCCGCTGGATGAATTCCGTTCCGATGAAAAGCAGCAGATCAAAGACATTATTATGGAAAACACCCGCAATTTGCAGGTTAAGGTCAAGCTGCGCAAAAACAATAAGTAGGGCCTTATAAGCAGTAGAAATTGGCCGCTGAGAGGAGGTTGGCGTTTTGGTCAAAAATAATTTTGCGGATCTTCCGGAGGAATTGCAGGAGCTTTTGGGGCGCCGCGGAAAATTAACGGCCGAGGACATCTGGGAGCTTATCAACTATTATTTGGCACACCCCGATGAAGCCGAAGCCAACCTGCTGCCGCAGCTGTTGCAGCTTATGTCGCTGCGCCAGGCCGATGACGATGCGCCCGATGATACTGCCGAGGCTGATAAATATGCCCCCACCACCGGTTATTTCTCGCAGTTGGCTGTCGATTTGGACTTTATCGAACCGCTGACACCGGAGGAATTGGGCCGCCTGAAAGAGCCTGACGCTGATTTGGCCGGCCGGGGTATCTCGCAGGCCGGGCTGATGGCGCAGCTGCTGGAAGATTGCGGTGATGATGAGGCTGCGGCCGAGCGTCTGCGCCAATATATGCGTAAATATTTGGAGTAATTGCTGCTTGCGGCGGCAGCGCTTTTGTGATATGCTGATAATACAAATTTTTCGGTATTATAAATCGGAGGTTGAAAAATGATTCGTAAATTTACGATTGATGAAGCAGTTTTGTCTGATGAAACCAACCCGGCGGTTACCACGGTTGGCGTGTCCAATCACCATGTTCATCTGTGCAAGGCTGATTTGGAAAAATTGTTCGGCGAGGGCTATGAGCTGACGGTGCAGAAGAAGCTTACCCAGCCCGGCCAGTTTGCCGCCGAGGAGAAGCTTTCGGTTATCGGCCCCAAGGGTATGATTGAAAATGTGCGTATTCTCGGCCCGCTGAGAGCTGAAACGCAGGTAGAGCTTTCCGCCACCGAGGCCCGTCAGGCCGGTATCACCGCTCTGGTGCGCGATTCCGGCGATTTGGAGGGTACCCACGGCTGCATTTTGCTGGGACCCAACGGTTACATTATGATTGAAAGCGGCGTTATCTGCGCGGCCACTCATCTGCACCTGCACACCGATGAAGCCGCCAAGCTGGGCATTAAAGACCGTCAGCGTGTGGATATTTACATCCGCACCGGCGATAAATCCGGCTGTCTGTTTGCCGTGCCTGCCCGTGTCGGCGAGGCCCACGCCAAGGATTTGCACATTGATACCGATGAGGCCAACGCCTTCAAGATCACCGCTGAATCCCGTGCGCTGGTGCTGATGAACGAGTGCGAGCAAATCTAATCCCATCCCAGGTCAATCCATAAAAAATGCGGTTCTGATGACAAGTCAGAGCCGCTTTTTTTATAGATAGGTATAAAATTACAAAGATGTGACGGGTTAACTCCCATAAAATAATATATCGCCTCTAAAATGCAAAAGATAATTGCACAGGACGTTGTTCTACCAATTCATTTGTATTACCAGTAATTGCATAGTTTGTCAACAGCGCTTCAATAACCGGATTTCTGTTTTCTTGCTTTGCGCCCACATGATAGAAATGCTCGCACGTTACTTTATGACAAAACGCCCATACAGTGTCAATATACTCATTTTGTCTATAATCATTATGATCCCAGGTAGACAACATAAATTTTGCCCCACTTTGTGAAAGGGCCTTGCTTAAAGCTATTTCTGATTCTTCATCCCAACTATCATAGTAATCTACATTTCGTCCAATATATGGTGGGTCACAATAAATAAAATCTTTTGTCCTCGCCATTTCAATCGTTTTTTCAAATGATTGGCACAGAAATGTCCACGAATGGGTTTTCAGCATATCTTCAACATATTTGACTTGGTTCACTATTTTTGTCACATATGCCTTTGAAAAACGCTGGGGCTTATGTCCATATGGAACATTGAATTCGTAATTTCTGTTAAAACGAATCATACCATTAAAGCATGCTCTATTCAAAAATAAGAAGTCCAATACATCGTGATGCTCATTGAATCGATCTCTTACGCAATAGTAATAATCCGAATCTCCGGTTTCAAGTAATTTTCCTTCTTGCTCAAGAAAAGCACGCACCTTATGAGAAGTTATATCACCATCTTTGATCCGATTGTAGAAATCAATGATATATGGATTCGTATCAGCGAATATAGCGTTTTTTGCCGCGATATTAAATCCTACAACGCCCGATCCCATAAAGGGTTCAATCCAAACGGAATCAGTCGACAGCGATACGCTTTTTTGAATCAAGGGAACGATTTTTGTCTTTATGCCCTGTATTTTGATCGGAGGTACAAATATTTTATTCATTTAGTCACCCCTTCCTTTTGGGTGGCTTTGGATTATTTAGGGTATCAGGCAAATTGCGATAACGAAGATATTCAACAAAAGAGGACAGCTTTTTCCGCTTTCCTGAAATGTCCGTTACTTCCATTTTGCCAAAATTAGCCCAATAATCATCAAAATACTCTTCGCCAGCTTTTGCGAAAACTCCATTGCCACTAAGAATATCCGGGATATATTGGATACTGCCAATATTTGCAGTATTTCCACTGCCTCCTTTATCCCCGGCAATACGCCACTTTTCTTCCGCAAAGAAAGTAAAATTGCGAATTACAGCAGGGATTGAACCTACATCATCAATGGTATAGACATGAAATTCTTCGTTTTTAGGTAATTCCGCTCTTGAATAGATTATTCCTAGACAAAAATGACCGCTGTATTGTTCATACGGAAATTGGATATTTTTTGTACTTGTTCTGTCTATGAAATACTCCCCATGGGAACCTAATGTAAAGCCGTTGCAGAATCCTGGATAATCCTCATCTCTATATGTTGTTTTGAGATCAACCGCAAACTTAATATCTGAGTTTGCTTTCTTGACAAATGTCAGATCAGGATACCAATTTTGATAAGTAGCCAATTCAATCTCATAGCCTGTCCGCTCGGCAAAACTTAGAAAATGAGGGAAAAGATGAAGTTCCAAAATCTTAGAAACAATTTTCGTATCAGCCGAAATGGTATAGATATTCTTGAACACATCAATAAAACCACGAATGGTCCATTCATCGTCCTGCGCGATTTTCTCTGCTAACGTTGCTGCAAATTCTTTCAATGCAGCAGCAAACAATGCTTTTTCTTCAGTATATTTCATAGAAGTTGCTCCTTTTCTGAATGGACATTTTTATAGTATATATTATAACACAGATTGCACCAGAACTCAATTACATCATTTTCTAATCCATGGATATGCATTGGGCAAAGAGCAATATTTTACCATGGGTCCAAGTTTTGCTTATTACGCATTTTGCTCTCATGTAATCTTGTTGGGGAGTGCCTTCCTCAAAACCTGCCAACATGAAAAACGGGAAGCAACATGATTTAGGTCATGTGGTTCCCGTTTTTGTTATGATGTTTTATTGGATCACACCCTGTTTGGCATCATCTGCGGCCATGGTTATTATGCCGCTGTTGTGGGTATAACAAAAAGTAGATATGTATAAAAAAACGCACCCCTTATGATAAAGAGGTGCGTTGATTTTTTGTTGTGTTGTGATTAGAACAAGGGCTGAACGCTGTTGTTGTAGGTTTCGATGATGAAGTCACGGCAGGTGTCGCTCTTCAATGCGTCAACCAGAGCCAGCAGACCGGCGTCCTGCTCATCGCCTTCACGAACAGTCAGAACGTTGGCATAAGCCTGTGCAGCGGTAGAATCAGCAGCCTCGGCCATCAAAGCGTCGGTAACGGACAGTTCTGCCTGCAATGCGTAGTTGGCGTTGATAACAGCGATGTCCAGGTCAGCCAGAGAACGGGGTAGCTGAGCAGCCTCCATCTCGATGATTTCCAGGTTCAGGGCGTTCTCGGTAACGTCATGGATGGTAGCGGTCAGGCCTGCTTCGGGGTTCAGCTTGATCAGACCGGCAGCTTCCAGCAGCAGCAATGCGCGTGCTTCATTGGTGGTGTCAGCAGGTACGCCAACGGTTGCGCCCTCAGCCAAAGCGTCCAGAGCAGCAGTCTTGCCGGCGTAAATGCCCATCGGCTCATAGTGAATGTCAGCGATGGAAACCAGATGTGTGTCGTTTTCCTCGTTAAAGTTGTTCATGTAAGTGATGTGCTGGAAGTAGTTTGCGTCCAATTCGCCGTTTTCCAGAGTGAGGTTGGGCTGAACATAATCAGTAAACTCAACAATCTGCAAATCATAACCGGCCTCAGCCATCATCGGCTTCAATACCTCCAAAACCTCAGCATGAGGAGTAGGGGTAGCGCCAACCACAACGGGGGTCAACTCGGTGTTGTCACCGTTGTTGGTGGCATCGTCGCCGCCGCAGCCAACAGCGCCAACCAGGGTCAGGCTCAGCAGCAACAGCAAAGAAACTAGCTTTTTCATAGGTAATCCCTCCAAAATAAATAATATTGACTTATTATACAATACTTGTCCATAAAAATCCAGCTTTTTTTGCACTAATATTAAATAAAAAAGGCATTCGTGCTGCCTCACAGCCTAAATGCCTTTATAATTATGTACGGTTAAAATTTACTGGCGCTTGTCACAACGCTTGGCCAGCCGCATACCGGTCTCCTGGAAGATCTGCACCAGAATAACCAGCAAAATTACCGCCAGCGTCATAATATCGTCCTGATATTTGTAATAGCCGTAGTTCACAGCCACCTTGCCCAAACCGCCGCCGCCCGCAAAACCGGCCAACGCGGTATAGCCCAAAATGGTGGTAATGGTGATGGAAAAACCAACCAGCAGAGAGGGCAAAGCCTCGCCCAGCATAACCTTGGTGATGATTTTGCCGGTAGGTGCGCCCATCGACTGCGCCGCCTCAATAATACCGTGGTCAACCTCCTTGATAGAGCTTTCCACCATACGGGCCACAAACGGTGCGGCCGCCACCACCAGCGGCAGCATGGTACCTTTGTTGCCAATCGTGGTGCCCACAATCTCTCTTGTTACCGGGATCATCCACACCATCAAAATCAAAAACGGTACCGAGCGCAGCATATTCACCACAAACCCCAGCACCGAGTTGGTGACAGCGTTGGGATGAATACCGTCCTTATCCGTCAAAATCAAAATAATACCCAGCGGCAGGCCGATAATATAGGCAAACAGCGTAGATGTTATGGTCAGCACCAGCGTGTTTACTGTCTCGCTGCTTAAAATTTCAACCATCTGTTCAGCGGTCATTGGCGCTCACCTCCAAGCTGGCATCAGCCTCAAAAACTTCCACCGTCAGGCCCTTCATCTGCAAATATTGCTGCATTTTGGCCGCCACCGCAGCGTCACTTGGCAGCTGCAATACGATCTGGCCAAAGGCACGGCCTCCAATGTTCTTGCTGTCAGCCAGGATGATGTTCACCGGCTGCTTAAATTCCAGCACCATGTTTGCAATCACCGGCTCATAAGAGCTGTGGCCGTCAAACACAATACGGCAGCAGTTGGTGTTGGTCATGGTGTTGGTCTGCCCGTGGTTGGGGAACACCAGCGTCTTGGCAATATTACTCTGGGGCCGCGCAAAAATCTCCCGCACATTACCACATTCGGCGATCCGGCTTTTGTCGATAATGGCCACCCGCTGACAAATCTCCTCAATCACGCTCATCTCATGGGTGATAATAACAATGGTAATGCCCAGCTTGGCGTTAATATCCTTCAACAACGCCAAAATAGAACGGGTGCTGGCCGGGTCCAGTGCCGATGTCGCCTCATCGCACAGCAGTACCTTGGGGTTGGTGGCCAACGCTCTGGCAATGGCCACACGCTGCTTCTGGCCGCCGGAAAGCTGTGCAGGATAAGCCTTGGCCTTGTCCGCCAAACCCACCATTTCCAGCAGTTCCAGGGCGCGTTTTCTGGCCTGATCCTTGGGCACCTTGGCAATTTCCAGCGGGAAGCAGATGTTCTCCACCGTCGTTTTCTGCATCAGCAGGTTAAACTGCTGAAAAATCATGCCGATACCCTGACGCGTCTGGTTCAGCTCATTATTGTTCAGCTCGCCCAGAATTTTGCCGTCCACCATAACCTCGCCGCCGGTGGGGCGTTCCAAATAGTTAATGCAGCGCACCAGTGTACTCTTGCCGGCGCCGGATAATCCGATAACGCCGAAAATCTCGCCCTGATGAATTTCCAGATTGATGTCACGCAGAGCGTGCACATCACCGCTTTTGGTGGTGTAAGTTTTGCTGAGATTTTTCAGGCGGATGATAACCGATTGGTTGTCCAGCATAAATTTATACCGCCTTTCTTCCTTCTAAAATTAAGTAATAAAATTGAACCGTGGCTCATCGGCCCGATTCTTGGACTAAATTGTATTATAACATAGCTTGGCCTCGCTTTGCAACCGTAATTTGCTTCGCAAAAAAATGTTATGCCCTGTCGATTATTGCGGCAGGTGTTGTCCGAATCCGCATAGAATATACCGATTATAAAGGTATGGAATTGTGCCGTGCCTGTTGATAGTTTTTTGTGATGAAGGGAGTTGTATGATTATGAAGAAGAAATTTTTGGCCGGCCCTTTGCTGGCGGCTGTTACTCTGCTGGCCCTATGCGGCTGTTCGCAGGGCACCCCTGCCGATGACGGAGCACAGACGGCCACCCAGCCGGCGCCCAAGCTGATAAACTATTATCTGGACGATTACCGCGGTATTCTCAATGAGAACGGTGTAATGGTCGCCCAGGGCAGCGCAGACAGCACCGTTTCTCTGCTAACCGACAATGACGGCAAGCAAAAGGGCGTGATGAAGTGGCAGTATGACCGTGAATATCTCCCCGATGATTGGCGTTATCTCACGCATAACAGCATTGTCACCTTCTATGATGCTTGGGGTGATCAGCTCAATCACATTGATTTCCAACAGGAAGGCAATATCAGCTTTGTTTACAGCGGCGGAGATTTATCCACCGGTCTTTTCCTGGTGGCCGCAAATGACCGTTCGGGCTATCAGATTCTCAATTATGACGGCTCCCTGCTGCTGGAACAGCAGCTTGAACTGCCCGAGGGTATGCTGTGTGATTCCATCTCCATGGAGCAAAACGGCACCATTGTTGTGATAACCTACAATATGCACGATGAAAATTGGAATAGCTGGAAAAGCGCTTCCGAGGTCTGGGATGTGCAGGGCAATCCCGTAACTCTCACCAAAGATTACGATTATATTTACAGGGCGTACGATGACGCATCTGTCGGCTATGGCCGCCTGCCGTATTTTGTTGCCTCGTACACCGGCTCGCAGAATGTCAGTCTGTATGATATACTGGATGTTGACGGCAGTATTATGATTGAGGGCCTGAATGAATGTGGCATTATGACCGACGGCTATATCACCTGCCGCAAAGGCTTTGAGCAGGGCCTGATGGATTTTGACGGCAACTGGGTTTACAAAGAATCCCTGTTCACCGAACTGGAAGATTAAGATAATAAGATTAAGATAATAAGATTAAGATAACAAATAATGAGGAGAGTGCATAGTTATGAAGAATTTGCGGAACAGTTTATGTAGATTATCCTCCCTGCTGCTGGTGGCGGCCGCTGCGCTGGGTTTAATGGCCGGCTGTACCGGTGATGACCCGGTTAAACAGGCCGATCCGCCGCTGCTCACTCCGGAAGAATACCCCGTGGTAGACGGCTCCACCGCCAACCTGCCCATGATGGTGCAAATCATGCAGGAAACCACTGGCATCACCCAGGCCGAGGCCGAGCAGTACACCACCTGCAACAAAACCTCCGGCGCCTGGTATCAGCTGGCTTACGGCTATTCCGATTTGCTGCTGGTTTATGAGGCCGCCGAGGTCGTCAAGGATGAGCTGGCCAATATCGGGACGGAGCTTGACATTACCCCCATCGGCCGTGATGCGCTGGTATTTATCGTCAATGAGGACAACCCCGTGCAGAATTTGACACGGCAGCAGCTTATCGACATCTACACCGGCCAAATCACCAACTGGCAGCAGGTCGGCGGTGCTGATTTGCCTATCGTGGCCTTCCAGCGCCCGGATGCCAGCGGCAGCCAAAGCCTGTTTATGAAGCTGCTGATGACCGATGATGAGCCGATGGCCGCCCCCACCGAGCTGCGCCCTGCCGAAATGGGTGAGCTGATTGAGGATCTGGCCACTTACGATAACACCGACAACGCTCTTGGTTTCTCGGTTTTCTATTACGCAAACTATATGTATAGCCAGCCGGGCCTGCGCTTTGTGGCGGTAGACGGCGTGCTCCCCAGCGATGAAACGATTGCCGACGGCACCTATCCCCTGCTGAATGAGTATTATCTGGCCGTGCGTGCCGATGAGCCGGCCGACAGTCCCACCATGCGCCTGCATGATTGGATTTTGTCCGATAAGGGCGAGGCTGCCATCCGTGCTGCCGGTTATATCCCGCTGGATTTGGGAGAGCCCAACGCCGAATGATGCGGCCGCAGAAATTGGTGCGGTTGGGGGCAGATTTTGTCCGTTTGGGCTAATTTGTGTAAAATTTTGGGGCAAAATCCCCAGTTAAATGCACTTATTAACAGACTTATCCACATTATCCACCGGAAAACTGCGGAAAACATTGTGGAAAAGCCTCTCGTCATAGGCATAAAATCTTCTTCCAAATACAAATTTTACAATAAATTTTACGGGGGCGGCAGGATTTTGCCGCCCTTGCGTATAATTATACACCTAACAAAATAAAGTAAAACCAATGGTCGCTCGGCTGTGAGGAGCAGACCGTAGGAAATAGATAAAACGGAAGGTGATTTTATGAACATCAATGTAAGATCGAGAAAAAACGACGTTACCCCGGCGATGCGTGATTATGCTGAGAAGCGTCTGGCTAAGTTTGATAAAATGATGGGCGGCGTTGATGAGGTTTCCGTGCTGCATAATGTGGTTAAAGATACCCATGTTGTAGAAGTCACCATCAATGTAGACGGCTTGCTGCTGCGCAGCGAGGTAAACGGTAATGATATGTACTCCTGCATCGACCTGGCCGTAGAGAAGTTGGAGCGTCAGGTGCGCAAGCACAAAACCAGGCTGGAAAAGCGTTTCCGCAAGGACGCTCAGCGCAATTCGATGAAGGAAATTGAGCCTTTGCCCAATGATGAAAAGCTGGTTAAAAACAAACGCTTCGATAAAAAACCGCTCTCGGTTGATGAGGCTATTATGCAGATGGAACTGCTCGGCCACAGCTTCTTTGCCTTCGTAAATGATGAAACCGGCGAAACCAATGTGGTTTATAAGCGCAAGGATGACAATTACGGCCTGTTGCAGCCCGAATAATAACCCGGAAAAAATTATAAAAAAATAAATGGCATAGCCCCAAAGGTTATGCCATTTTTATATGCAGTTTTGGTGTGGATCAGCGGGCCAGCAGCCGCCCCAGCAGGGCAAACAGCGCAAAGCCGGCCATGTCCACTGCCACAATGGTCGAGCCGACAGGCGTATCCGCCAGAATCGCAATCAAAATGCCGCTGACGGCGCAGACCACCGAGAACGCCGCCGAGCAAATAGTCACCGCCCGAAAGGTCTTGAACACCCGCATGGCCGAAATCGCCGGGAAGATCACCAGCGCCGAAATCAACAGCGAGCCTACCAAATTCATGGCCAGCACGATGATAACCGCAATCACCACGGCAATCAGCAGGTTATAAGCCCCTGCCCGTGTGCCCACCGCCCGCGCAAAATTCTCGTCAAAGGTCACCGCAAAAATCTTGTGGTAGAACAGCACAAAAATCACCACCACCAGCATAGAGAGCACCGTGCAAAGCCAAACCTCGCTCTTGCTCAGCGTCAAAATGGCGGTGCTGCCAAACAGCGTGCTGCACACGTCGCCCGAGATATTGGCCGAGGTGGAAAACATATTCATCAGCAGATAACCAATGGCCAGCGAGCCGACCGAAATCATGGCTATGGCCGCGTCACCCTTGATTTTGGCACGCTCGCCGCCCACCAGCAGCAGGATGGCACAGCAAACGGTGGCCGGCAGCACAAACAGCATATCGTTGCTCAAATTCAGCACCGATGCAATCGCAATCGCGCCGAAGGCCACATGGGATAAGCCGTCGCCGATGAAGGAAAAGCGTTTCAGCACCAGCGTCACCCCCAGCAGAGATGAGCACAGCGCAATCAAAATGCCCACGGCCAGCGCATACCGCACAAAGGGGTACTGCCAGGCGTTCAGCAGGGTGGCGATGACGGATTGGTCAACAGCAGTCATCGGGCGGTCACCTCGCTTCCGTTCTCGGCAATATCAGCAATATCAGCCTCGGCAAAACGGCGTCCCTGTTCACTTTGGCGGTACTCGTCCAGCGTCCCGAAGAAAATCGACTCGCCAATGTGCAAAATATGGCTGGCATAGCTCAGCGCCGCCCCCATATCGTGAGAAATCATGATAACCGCCACGCCGTCGCTGCGGTTCAAATCGGCAATCAACTGGTACATCTCGGCCGTCACCAGCGGGTCCAGCCCCGAAACCGGCTCGTCCAGCAGCAGCACCTTCTGGGTGGCACACAACGCCCGCGCCAGCAACACCCTCTGCTGCTGACCACCGGAAAGCTCACGGTAGCAGCGGTTTTGCAGCTCGGTCAGACCCATTTTGGCCAGGTTGGCCGCCACTAGAGCCTTCTCCTTTTTATTGTACCACGGGCGCAGGCCACAATGCCCCTGGCAGCCGGACTGCACGATCTCCCTGACCGAGGCCGGAAAATCCTGTTGCCAAGCTGTTTGCTGCGGCAGATACCCCAGCTCGTCCTGCGTCAGTCCGTCACCCATAGTGATTTTGCCGCCCATGGGCGGTTGCAGGTGCAGCAGCGTCCGCATCAGCGTGGATTTGCCGCTGCCGTTTTCGCCCACAATGCACAGATAATCACCGGCATTTACGGTAAAATTCAAGCCCTGCAAAATCGGCTTGCCGTCATAGCCCAGCGTTAAATTTTCACAACTAATAAGTGCCATATATCGGGTAGTCTCCTTAATAAAAGCCCTGTTAAACGGCTTAATTCAATGCCTGCTCCAACACACGCAGGTTCTGTTCCATCACCGCCAGATAATCCATTCCGTCCTCTGCCTCCCGTGTCTGCAAGGAGTGCAAAGTCAAAATCCGAGCGTCCTGCGCCTTGGTGTTCTGGATGACGGTGTTGGCAATCTTTTGGTCAGATTTGTCAATCGTCAGCACGGTCTTGATCCCCAGCTCATCCACCTTATCTGCCAGAAACGCAATCGTTTCAAAGCTGGCGTTGGTCTCTGACGAGCAGCCGGGAAAGGCGGCAAAGTACTCAATGCCGTAGTCCCGCACAAGATAACAGAAGGGGAAGCGGTCGGCCACAAGTATAGTATGGTGGGCGGCGGAGACTACTACATCTTGATATTCGGCGTGGAGGAGGGCCAGGGATTGGCTGTAATTGACGGCATTTTGACGGTAAATGTCCGCGCCGTCAGGGTCAAGCTGGGAGAGGGTTTCTGCCATCATCAGCAGGTATAGCTGGGCGTTTGTTAAAGAGAGCCAAACGTGTTCGTCATAGTTTGTCATATCATGGTCGTGGTCATGGTCGTGGTCATGGTCGTGGTCGGTGGGGCAGGCGGCCTCTCCGAGGGCGTCCAACAGGCTTAAATACTGCATATTTGTGTCGGAATTTTGCATAAAATCACGCACCCAGGCATCTGATTCACCGCCGCAAAAAACAAGATAATCACAGGTAGATATGGCGATTAGATCATTGGTGGTGGGTTGGTAGCTATGCATATCTATGCCGCCGCCGAGCAGGGTGAGATTAAAGGCGCTGCTGCCCTGTGTCAACTCGGTCAGCCAATCATAAGCAGCGATGTTGGTGGTAACGATTTGCTGCTGCCCGGCGGTATCATCATGGGGTTTAGCTGGGGTTTTGTCATCGCCACAGGCGGTGAGGGTGAGCAGCATGAGGGCGGCCAGCAGTATAGAAAGCAGTTTTTTCATTATAAAATACCTCATTAAATATTAAGTGAATTATGGCGAAAGGAGTGTGCGATTTACCATTAAAACAGGTGGGAAATCGGCCGAAAACGGTGGAAAAGTGACCGGAAATCGGTGGAAAACACGGGGTTTGGGGGCCGATTTGGGGTGATTTTGGCCGAAAAAGCGGACAAAACCGGAAATGTTTACGCGAGTGTGACCGTTTGGTTGACAATTAACGGTCGGCAAGTTGGCGGCAGTCCTCGCAGACGCCGTAAAAAACGGTGCGCAGCGGATTGACGGCAAAGCCGTGGTGCCCCAGCAAATGCTGCCCCACATTGGTCAGCTCATCACAGTGCAGGTGGATGAGTTTGCCGCAGGTCTCGCACTTGCAATGCACGCAGGTGGGTTGGTGGCAGTCCTCGCGGTGGCCCAGATATTCAAAACAGGCGCTGCTGCTGCCATCGACGGTGTATTTGGCGACGACGCCCTCCTGCACCATGGCCTCCAAGTGGCGGTAAACCGTGGTGGTGCCCATCTGTACGCCCCGGCTTTTGAAATACTCACAGATTTCGCTGACGGTGAGATGGCGCCCCCTGGTATCCAGCAGGTAAGCGGATAACAGGGCCATTTGTTTGGTTTGATAAGGCGATTTTTTCATTATATAAAGGAAGCCTCCCGAATTGATTGTATAAATTGATGGTGTAAAACCGTATAATTTGAAAATGATTTTCATATTCTGATACAGGGGATATTATATCACATTGGGGGGAGATGTCAATATGAAAACGGTTTTCAATTTGTATTTTTTGCGATATAATTTTTATCTTGTATAATATAGGAAAAAAAATTATGAATATTATGTTGTAAATATTATTGGATATGGTAAAAGGTGGATTGACTTTTGGGTGTGTATTCAGTATAATACAGGTAAGTAAAAGAGGCGCAGAGCCTCTAAAAAAAAGAAAGCGAGGAAAGAAAAATGAAGAAGTTTCTTGCAATGCTTTTGACTGTCATGATGGTGTTGGGTCTGGCTGCCTGCGGCGGCGACGACACCCCTGCTACCGGTGGCAATGAAGAGCAAACCCTGATCAAAGTTGGTATTATCAACAATGACCCCAACGAGTCCGGTTATCGTACTGCCAACGATAAGGACATGAAGGCTACCTTTACCGAGGAAAACGGCTATGAGGCATCCTTCGCTTACAGCTTGAAGAACGATGAGCAGATCGCTGCTGCCCAGAAGTTCATTCAGGACGAAGTTGACTATCTGTTGATTTCCGCAGCCGGTACTGCCGGTTGGGATTCCGTGCTGACTGATGCTCAGAATGCCGGTATCCAGGTAATTCTGTTTGACCGTACCATTGACGCTGATGAGAGCCTGTATGTAGCTTCTATCGTATCCGATATGGCTAAGGAAGGCCAGACTGCTGTTGATTGGCTGACTGCTCAGGGTCTGGACGAATACAAAGTTGTTCATATCCAGGGTGTAATGGGCTCTTCTGCTCAGATTGGCCGCACCGGCGCATTGGATGCTGCTGTTGCTGCTAACGACAACTGGACTATGGTTACCCAGCAGACCGCTGAATGGAATGCCGAAACCGCACAGCAGATTGTTCAGGCTGTTATTGACTCCGGCGAAGAATTCAACGTAATTTATGCTGAAAACGACGACATGGCCAAGGGCGCTGTTGCTGCTCTGGATAAGGCCAACATCACTCACGGTGTTGACGGCGACGTTATCATCATGGGCTTTGACTGCAACAAGTGGGCTCTGGAAGAGCTGCTGGCAGGCAACTGGAACTATGACGGTCAGTGCAACCCCTTCCAGGCATCTTACATCAACGAGATCATTCAGGGTCTGGAAGCCGGCAATGCTCCTGCCGAGAAGGTTGTAATTATGGACGAAAAGGGCTTTGACGCTGCTACCATTACCCAGGAAGATGTTGACCAGTACGGCATCTAATTGATTGGTCTGCGATTTAAGCTTGGTTATTAAATGGCACGTGGTACGGTGTGGGGATTATATGTCCGTATATCCGTACTGCGTGCTTTTTTTCGGTATGAAAAAGAGAAAAAAATTAGGGAAAATTGGTTGATAGGGTGGGTAAGGTATGAAAAAGATTTTAGCAGCCGGTTTGGTATCGGTTATGTTGCTGGGTATGGCTGCTTGCGGCAGCGAAAGTGACGAACCGAAGCCGATTACTTTTGCAAGTTATGAAAAAGGATATGAAGCAACTGCGCCGGGGGATTGGACACGCACGCCGGAAGAAGATGTGGCAGGAATAGATCTTGTTCTGGAATCGCCACAGGGCGCCGCGGCATTTATGATTTATGACGAATTGAAGTCTGATTATGCCATTACTGCCGATGAATATTACGATGCCCTTGTGCAGATGACTGCGTATGATATGAACACTCTGCCGGCGGAAGAAGTACAGTTGACAGAGTCTAAATCGCTGACGGTAAACGGAATTAAAACCAAAGCTTGCGAATTCTATTTTACAGATGAAGCCGGTTTGAATATGCGTTTTGTGATGCACTTTTTTGAAACGGAAGAACATTATGTAAGGGTTAGTTGTACGGCAAAAGTCAGTGAGTTTGAAAATTATAGACCGATTTTCGAGGAAATGATAGAAAGCATAGTTGTTAAATAATGGTTGTTAAATAAGATTAGCAGATAAGATTATTAGAAATAAGAGTTCTGAAATGAACGGAGGCGACTTTGTTATGCAAGAGGGCGCAGTACTTGAAATGCGCGGAATCTGCAAACACTTCCCCGGGGTGAAAGCGCTGCAAGATGTGGATTTTACGCTGCGGGAAGGCGAGATCCACGCTTTGATGGGCGAAAACGGTGCGGGCAAATCCACTCTTATCAAGGTGCTTACCGGTGTATACCCCAAGGATGGCGG
The DNA here is from genome assembly GCA_017397935.1 of Bacillota bacterium. Lineage (GTDB taxonomy): Bacteria > Bacillota > Dehalobacteriia > UBA4068 > UBA4997 > Avidehalobacter. Next base: position 33,805 of record JAFQHN010000013.1, on the reverse strand, counting down.
ACAAATTTATATTGCGGGCAAGGATGCGCCTGTTAAAATCAGCTCGCCGCAGGACGCACAGAATATCGGTATCAGCACGGTTTACCAGGAGATTACGCTGTGTGCCAACCTGACGGTAGCCGAGAATATGTTTATCGGGCGGACAAAGGGTGCGTTTACCAAATGGAAGGATATTAACGAGCGTGCCGGCAGGATTTTGGAATCGCTGCAAATTCCGGCCAGCCCCACGCAACAGTTGGCCAGCTGCTCGATTGCGGTTCAGCAGATGGTGGCCATTGCCCGTGCGGTGGATATGGAATGTAAAATTCTGATTTTGGACGAGCCGACATCCTCTCTGGACGAGCAGGAGGTGGCCAAGCTTTTTAAGCTGATGCGCGATTTGAAGGCCAAGGGCGTGGGTATCCTGTTTGTTACGCACTTTCTGGACCAGGTGTATGAGGTTTGTGACCGTATTACGGTGCTGCGTGACGGCAAGCTGGTGGGCGAATATGCCATTGAAAATCTGCCGCGCGTACAGTTGGTATCGAAGATGCTGGGTAAAGAGTTGGACGACCTCTCGGAGATTAAGAAGGAGGGCGAAGGCGAGACTGTGGTATCGGACGGCGCGCCTGTTTTGCAGGCGAGCAAGCTGGTGAGTGATGCCGGCATTAAACCCTTTGACTTTGCTATCCGCAAGGGTGAGGTAAACGGCTTTACCGGCCTTTTGGGCTCCGGCCGCAGCGAGTGTGTGCGCGCGATTTTTGGGGCGGACAAGGTGTTGGGCGGCCAGGTGATGATGGACGGCGAGAAGGTGCGTATCACCAAGCCCCGTGACGCCATGAAGCACGGCATTGGGTATCTGCCGGAGGACCGCAAGCAGGACGGCATTGTGGGGGATTTATCTGTTCGGGATAATATTATTTTGGCGATGCAGGTGATGCAGGGGCCGATGAAACCGGCATCCCGTGCACAGGCCGAGAAATTTGCCGATGAGTATATCGCCCTGTTGGATATCAAAACCGCGTCTACTGAAACTCCTATCAAGCAGCTTTCGGGCGGCAATCAGCAGAAGGTGATTTTGGCGCGCTGGCTGCTGACTGACCCGGTGTATTTGATTTTGGACGAGCCTACCCGCGGTATCGACATCGGTACCAAGATTGAAATTCAGAAGCTGGCGTTGAAGCTGGCCGAGGAAGGCAAGAGCGTGACTTTTATTTCCTCGGAGATTGATGAGATGCTGCGTACCTGTTCCCGGCTTATCGTAATGCGTGACCGCAAGGTGGTTGGTGAGCTGACGGGTGAGGATTTGACGCAGAATAAGATTATGGCAACCATTGCCGGAGGTGAATAATGAGTACATCTAATAAAACGGCCGCCAAAAAGGGCGGTGTGATCTCCGGCTTGCTGCATAACCAGATTTGTATTCCGCTGGCGGCTTTGCTGGCGCTGGTGATTTTTAACCTGGTGATGGACCCGTCTTTTTTTGAGATCAAGATGGGGTACAGCAGCGCAGGTGACCCTGTGCTCTCCGGATATTTGATCACGATTTTGGACAATGCCTCGGAGTTGGTGATTTTGGCCATTGGTATGACGCTGGTGACGGCGGCATCGGGCGGCCAGGACATCAGCGTGGGGGCGACGATTGCGATTGCGGGCAGCGTGGTGCTGCGGGTGCTGTGCGGTACCGAATCGCGGCCGGATGAATTGCAGGCACCGATTTTTGTGGCGTTTTTGATCTGCTGTCTGGTGGCCATGCTGTTTGGCGCTTTTAACGGCGTGCTGGTATCGTATTTTAACATTCAGCCAATGGTGGCCACGCTGATTTTGTTTACGGCGGGGCGCTCGATTGCGGCATGGATAAACAACAATGAGCTGCCGATTATTGATGATGCGGTGTTTGGGTATTTCGGCAATTTTATTCCGGGCATACCCATCCCGACGCCGATATTTATTGCGGTGGCGTGCATGATATTGATTGCGCTGACGCTGAAATTTACCACGCTGGGTCTGTACTCGCAGGCGGTGGGCATCAACCCCCATTCCTCGCGGTTGAACGGCATTGACCCGGCCAAGGTAAAGCTTATCACCTACATAATCCTGGGCCTGTGTGTGGCGGTGGCCGGCTTTATTAAGGTAAGCCGTTTTTCTACCATTAACTATTCCGTGGTGGCCAAGGATATTGAGATGGACGCCATTTTGGCGGTGGCGCTGGGCGGAAACGCACTCTCCGGCGGCAAATTCAATATGGGCGCTTCGATTTTGGGTGCCTATGTTATTCAGTTTTTGACGACGACGCTGTATAAATTCAATGTGGTATCCAGTGCTTTGCCTGCGTACAAAGCGGTGGTGGTAATTATTCTGGTGGTGCTCTCTGCGCCGGTGGTGCGGCAGAAGTTGAACGAAATTTTTAAGAAGTTTAACGAGCGCAAGACGGCCGAAAAGCCAACCGATGGCCCGAATAAGGGCGCAAAGGAGGCGGCTTGATATGGCACGGAAGATGAACGAAAAAATGAACGGGAATAAGAAACGCGGATTTATCAGCGGGATGTCTGACACCAACCTGCTGCTGCTGATCACTGTGGTGGTTTTTGTGGTGATGTATGCATCGGCGGTGATTTTCTTAGGGTCCGGCTTTTTGAAGCCGCAGGCGTTTTTTAACATTTTGAATGATAATGCCAGCCTGATTATTCTGGCGTGCGGCATGAGTTTGGTAATGATCACCGGGGGCATTGATATTTCGGTCGGCACATTGACGGCGCTGGTGTGCATGAGCTGTGCGGTGCATTTGGATTTTAACGGCGGCAGCGTGCTGACGGCTGTGCTGCTGGCGCTGGGCATTGGCCTGGCGTTTGGTGCGGTGCAGGGCTTTTTGGTGGCGTATCTGGAAATTCAGCCGTTTATTGTGACGCTGGCCGGTATGTTTTTTGCCAAGGGCATGACCACCATTGTGAATGCGACGCAGTTTAATGTGGCGCATGAGGGTTTCCAGGCGTTGAAGGCGACCAGACTGTATGTGCCGGGTATGGGCTCGGTGAACAAGCTGGGCAATTATGTGCCGGCGTATGTGGAAATCGGCGTGGTTGTGGCGATTGTGACGGTTATTTTGCTGTTTATGCTGCTGCGCTGGACGAAGCTGGGCCGTAACTTCTACGCTGTGGGCGGCAACGCACAGAGTGCCAATATGCTGGGCATTAACGTGAAGAACACCAAATTTATGGCGCATTTGCTGTGCGGCCTGCTGGCCGGTATCGGCGGTTTTGTGTATTTTATGCACGTTGGTTCGGGCTCGCCTTCTCATGCGGCCGGTGCGGAAATGAACGCGATTGCGGCCTCGATCATCGGCGGCACCATGCTGACCGGCGGCGTGGGCAACATTATGGGCACCTTCTTTGGTGTGCTGAGTTTGAGCACCATTAAGAATATCGTATCTTCGCTGGGTTTGGATGAGGCCTGGTGGACGAATATTACCGTGGCGGCGATGATTTGCCTGTTCCTGGTTATCCAGAGCCTGGTGCTGCGCCGCAAGGGTAAGAGCAAATAATTTGGCAGTTATCTGAGAAAATTTTTTAAGGAGGTGCAAGCCGATGGCAAATAAAACTTATCTGGGCATTGAGTTGGGTTCTACGCGCATTAAGGCGGTGACGATTGATGAGGCGCACCAGCCGGTGGACAGCGGCGATTATACCTGGGCCAGCAGCTATGAAAACGGCGTGTGGACTTATGATTTGGCCGAGGTTTGGCAGGGCTTGAAGGCTGCGCTGGCCGGTATTGAGGACCGCGGCAGTATTGCGGCCATGGGTGTATCCGGCATGATGCACGGGTATTTGGCTTTTGATGCGGATTGGAACCTGCTGGTGCCCTTCCGTACCTGGCAGAACACCATTACGGGTGAGGCTGCGGACAAGCTGACGGCGCTGTTTGGCTTTAATATCCCGCAGCGTTGGAGTATTGCCCACCTGTATCAGGCGGTGCTGAACGGTGAGGAGCATATTGGGCGTGTGGCGCATATTACCACGCTGGCCGGTTATGTGCATTATATGCTGACGGGCGTTAATGCGGTGGGTATTGGTGAGGCCAGCGGTATCTTCCCAATCAACAGCGAGAAATTGGCTTATGATGAGGGAATGTTGGCGAAGTTTGAGGAGTTGACCGCCGAACAGCCGTGGAATATCCGCGATTTGCTACCGAAAGTTTTGCCGGCCGGTGTGCCTGCCGGTGAGTTGACTGCAAGCGGTGCAGAGCTGCTGGATAATTTGCTGGCGGCTGGTATCCCCTTTGCCCCGGCGGAGGGTGACGCGGGCACCGGTATGACGGCGACCAATGCGGTGGCCCCGAGAACGGGTAATGTATCGGCAGGGACTTCTATCTTCTCGATGGTGGTGCTGGAAAAGCCGCTCTCCAAGGTGTACCCGGAGATTGATTTGGTGACGACGCCCAGCGGTGCGGCGGTGGCTATGGTGCATTGTAATAACTGCACCAACGATATGAACGCCTGGGTGAAGGTGCTGCAAGAGCTGGCGCAGCTTTTTGGGGCGGAGCCCGACACGGGCGAGCTTTTTACCAAGCTGTATAACAAGAGCCTGGAAGGCGACGCTGATTGCGGCGGTATGCTGGTTTATAATTATCTGGCGGGCGAGGGCGTGACGCATTTGGACGAGGGCTGCCCGATGGTTATACGCAAGGCGGAGAGCAGGTTTAATCTGGCGAACTTTTTGCGGGCGCAGCTTTACGCCACGATGGCTACGCTGAAAATCGGCATGGATATTTTGGCAGCGGACGGAGTGCAGATTGATTCCTTGACCGGGCACGGCGGTTTGTTTAAGACGCCGGTGGTGGGGCAGAAATATCTGGCGGCTGCCTGCAACGCACCGGTGACCTGCATGACAACTGCCGGTGAGGGCGGGCCTTACGGCATGGCGCTGTTGGCCGCTTATCTGCTGCAAAAGGATGAGGGAGAGGCCTTGGAGGCGTATTTGGCCGATAAGGTTTTTGCGGACGCCGAAAGCAGCACTTTGCAGCCCGAGGCTGCCGATGTGGCCGGTTTTGATGCTTATATGCAGATGTTTAAGCGCGGTTTGGCGGTGGAGAAAGCTGCTGCCGAGGTGCTGTAAAAAGTAACTTATGTAAAAAGTGACTTATGTAAAAAGTGACTTATGTAAAAAGTAACTTATGTAAAAAGTGACTTGTCGCCGGCGGAGGGTGTGCGAAAACGGACGATGCGCCTGCCGTCAACGGCAATAGGTGATTGAAAAAAAGAACGGTGTATTGAAATAAACTCTTAATATGGAGGAAAAATTTATGCGTAAATATGAATTTTGGTTTGTGGTGGGCAGCCAGTCTTTGTACGGGCCGGAGGTTTTGGCAACTGTGGCTGAGCGTTCTGCCGAGATGGCCGCAAAGTTGTCCGAGGTTTTGCCTTATCCGCTGGTGTATAAGGTGACCGCCAAGAGCAACAAGGAGATTGCCGATGTTATCCGTGAGGCAAATTATGATGAGAACTGCGCCGGTGTTATCACCTGGTGCCATACTTTCTCTCCCAGCAAGATGTGGATAAACGGCTTTGCCAACTTGCAGAAGCCTTATTGCCACTTTGCCACCCAGTATAATCAGGAGATACCCAACGAAGAAATTGATATGGACTTTATGAACCTGAACCAGTCAGCTCATGGCGACAGAGAGCATGGTTTTATTACTGCGCGTCTGCGTATGCAGCGCAAGGTGGTGGCCGGTTACTGGCAGGATGAGGAGGTTCAGCAGCGTCTGGGTGATTGGATGAAGGCAGCTGTTGGTGTGGCTGTGTCCAGAGATATGAAGGTTATGCGCTTTGGCGACAATATGCGTGAGGTTGCGGTGACCGAGGGCGATAAGGTGGAGGCCCAGATGCAGTTGGGCTGGCAGGTTAACACCTGGCCTGTTGGCCAGCTGGTGGAGACCATGAATGCCGTGACCGAGGCCGAAATTGATGCCTTGATGGCTGATTACACCGCCAGCTATGATATGGCGACCGATGATATTGAAACTGTGCGTTATCAGGCCCGTGCCGAGATTGCCATTAAGAAGATGATGGACGCCGAGGGCTGCATGGCGTTCTCCAACACCTTCCAGGATTTGTACGGCATGAAGCAGCTGCCCGGTCTGGCTTCTCAGCATCTGATGGCGCTGGGTTACGGCTACGGCGGTGAGGGTGACTGGAAAGTGAGCGCACTGACCGCTATCATGAAGGCTATGGGTGAGGGCGGCAACGGCGCCTCGGCCTTTATGGAGGACTACACTTATCATCTGGCCAAGGGCAGCGAGTACAGCCTGGGTGCCCATATGTTGGAGGTTTGCCCCAGCCTGGCCGGTGATAAGCCGAGAATTGAAGTGCATGAGCTGGGTATCGGTGACCGTGAGGCCCCGGCGCGTCTGGTTTTTGAGGGTAAAGCAGGCAAAGCTGTGGTGGCTACGCTGATTGATATGGGCGGCCGTTTCCGTCTTATCGTGCAGGATGTGGAGTGCGTGAAGCCGATCATGACCATGCCCAACCTGCCCGTGGCTCGCGTGATGTGGAAGGCCGAGCCCAGCCTGGCAACCGGCCTGGAATGCTGGATTTTGGCCGGCGGCGCACATCATTCGGTTTTGAGCTATGATGTGAGTGCAGGCCAGCTGCGTGATTGGGCGAGAATGATGGATGTTGAATTTGTGCATATCAACCGTGATACCACGCCCGAAAAGCTGGAAGAACAGCTGTTCCTGATGGATTTGGCCTGGAAGTTGAAGTAATTGGAAATAATCTAATCTTGATGAAAAAGTGAGGATATGCCGATGTTGGAGCAACTGAAAGAACAGGTTTTGCAGGCGAATTTGCTGCTGCCCAAGCACGGTTTGGTGACTTTTACCTGGGGCAACGTCAGCGGGATTGACCGTGAGAGCGGTTTGGTGGTTATTAAACCGAGCGGTGTGGAGTATGACGGTATGCAGGCGGCGGACATGGTGGTGGTGGATTTGGACGGCAACGTGGTGGAGGGGCATTACAAGCCGTCATCGGACACGCCCAGCCATTTGGAGCTGTATAAAGCCTTTGCCGGCATTGGCGGTGTGGTGCATACACATTCCCGTTGGGCCACCAGCTTTGCGCAGGCCGGGCGGGGGATACCGGCTTTTGGCACTACGCAGGGCGATTATTTTTACGGCGAGATTCCCTGCACACGCAAAATGACGGCGGCGGAAATCGGCGGCGAGTATGAGAAGGAGACCGGCACGGTGATGATCGAAACCTTTACTGCGCGTGGGATTGACCCTGTGCAGGTGCCGGCGGTGCTGGTGCATAGCCACGGCCCGTTTGCCTGGGGCAAGGATGCTATGGAAGCGGTGCATAATGCGGTGGTGCTGGAAGAAGTGGCTTTTATGGCGCTGCAAGCGTTGACGCTGAACCCCGAATTGCAGCCGATGCAGCAGGAGCTGCTGGATAAGCACTACCTGCGCAAGCACGGCGCCGGTGCATATTACGGGCAGGGTAAATGATTGCCGAAAAGCTGATAAAAACAAAAATAATCGGAGGACTGTGTGAAAGTTCTCCGATTATTTTTATGTGCGGATGGGAATTGGATATTAAAAACGGTGGTAATTTGCGGCCGGGTGTGGTAAAATTAAAATCAGATAAAAAAAAGGCTCTGCGGTAAGCAGAACCTTTTGTGTGGTGACACGTATGGGATTCGAACCCATGAATGCCAGCGTGAGAGGCTGGTGAGTTAAGCCGCTTCTCCAACGTGCCAAATATGGTAGCGGTGACTGGATTCGAACCAGTGACACCACGGGTATGAACCGTGTGCTCTAACCAACTGGGCTACACCGCCATATCAGCGCACGGAATAAACCGTGCAAACAGTATATTACAGAAAAATGTTGAATTTGTCAAGGGGTTATGCCAAAAAAATGCTGAATTTTTGCAAAAAATATTTGGCAAGACGGGGCGGCTTGCTTTGCGTGACGGTATAAAGTATAATTTTGATGTATGTTAGTGTATATGTGATGGGGTTTGGGAGGAAATGTGATGGTAAAAACAAAATCGGTGAAATTATGGGGAGTTTCCGGCATATTGGCGGCGGCGCTGCTACTGGGCGGAAACACCGAGATTGCGGCGCTGCTGCCCGACGGAACAACGGCGGCTGAGCGACAGCAGCAGGCCGAGATAGGGTATGCCACCGGACAGGCCGAGGAGTATGAGCAGTTTTTGGTGGTGGACGGCAAGGGTTATGCGCATTTTGAAGGGCTGAGCGCGGTAAGCCGGGGAATGTATGTGAGTGCGCTGAACGGCATGGCGGACAAGCTGCCGCCGGATGTAAGGCTGTATTCGGTGCTGGCACCCACGGCGGCAGCTTTTGACCTGACGGAGGATATGGGAGGACTTTTCCCCGACCAGCAGCAGTTGATTAAGGAGGCCGCCGCAGGGTTGGATGAGCGTTTTGTGTCGATTGAACTATACCCTGTGCTGGCGGCGCACAAGGATGAATATTTGTATTTTGGCAGCGACCACCATTGGACGGCTCGGGCAGGGTATCTGGCTTATACGCAGGTGGCCGAGGCGCTTGGTTTGGAGCCGCTGACAGAGGACGCCTGGCCGCTTATCGACAGCGAAACAGCCTTTTTAGGCTCTATTGCGGGGGCGACGGGCAGTTTGCAGTTGGCCCGCAGGTTGGACAGGCTGTATTATTATCAGATGCCGTATGATGTGAAATATACATATTGGGACAACAGCGGACAGCCGCACGCCTCGACGGGGGTGTATAAAAGCTGGTATCTGGGGCAGACGAACAAATATGCCTTTTTTATGGGCGGTGATTTGCCGTATATCAAGCTGGAAACGGGGGCGCAAACCGGCCGTAAGCTGGCCGTCATCAAGGACTCTTACGCCAACACGGTGCTGCCCTGGCTGACGGCGCATTATGATGAGATACACGTGATCGACCCCCGCAACAGCCGTTTTAATGCGGTGGAGATTATTGAGGAGAGCGGCGTGGATGAGGTGTTGTTTTTGAATTATGCACGGGTGCTGTGTCTGCCGGAGTTCTCGGCACGGCTGATGTTGTTGGGCGAGCGTGAGCCGGTGGCGCGGCAGGAATTGGCGGATTAAGCCAAGCCGAAGTAAGTCAACAGGCCGTTATACAGGCCGCGGGCGAAGGATTGAGGGTCGGTGGTGAGGAGGAAGCGGTCAGTTGGGTTGGTGAGGTAACCCAATTCTACCAGCACGGCGGGCATATAAGTGCGGCGCAGCACATAAAGACCGGTGTTTTGGAACACGCCGCGGTTGGCAAGGCCGGTGGCGTTGTTGAGGCCGATCAGCAGATATTCGGCAAGGACGGCGGCTTCGCTGTCAAGCCGATAAACGTAGGCCTCGCTGCCGCTGGCGGTTAAAGTCTCGCTGGCGTTGCAGTGGATGCTGATGAAGTAATCGGCGCCCCAGCTGTTGGCGGCCTGTACGCGGGCGGCCAGGCTGCTTATGGTATCATAGCCGAGCTGTTCATCGGGGGAATTGCGAGAGGTTAAGGCCTGGAAGTTGGGATTTTGGTTTAACATATCGGCCAGCATAATGCCGACGGTGTAATTGACATCCTGTTCTCTCACGCCGCCTGCCTCGGCACCGGCGTTGGGGTTTTGCGGATTGTGTCCCTGGTCAATAAAAATTTTGATTGCCATGGTGAAAAACTCCCTTTTGCATATTGTATTTTTGCTGTATTTTATGCCGCAGACCACAAATTGCTATTTACTATTTGTTTGGAATATTATATAATAAAATGAATATTTTTATTTTTGCAGAGGGTGATTTTTTGGCCAAAAACACAAGATATAGTGTTTGTGGTGCTTAAAAACGGTTTGATAAGAGCCGAACAGACGCAGAAATGGGGATATACAGGCAGAAATTATCAAAAATTTTTGCTGTAAAAATTTAGACAGGAAATGAGGGGAAAGTAATGCTGGTACAGTATGCATCAGTTGGCATTTTGTTTTTGGGGGCAATATTTTTTGCCTGTGCGGCGCTGGTGGTGTCCCGTTTGCTGCAAACGAGAAATCCTTATAAGGAGAAATGTTCAACCTATGAGTGCGGTATGCCGCCCATGGGTAATGCTTGGGTGCGCTTCAAACCGTCTTATTTTTTAACCGGTTTGATTTTTCTTTTATTTGATGTGGAAATGATGTTTTTGCTGCCGTGGGCCTTGGGCTTTGGCGATATGGGCTTGGCGGCGCTGATTGAGATGTTTGTGTTTATTGTAATTTTGACGGCCGGTTTGGCCTATGCCTGGAAGGAGGGCGTGCTGAAATGGCATTGAAAACTAATGTGCGCTTTCCGCAGCGCGGCGGTATGCCGGAGGGCGATCCTAATAATTCACACGATTTGTTGACGCAGGAGGAGCTGGAAAAACGCGGTATCCTGCTGACCAGTTTGGATAAACTGTTCCGCTGGGGCACGGGCTGGTCGCTTTGGCCGCTGCAATTTGGTCTGGCCTGCTGTGCGATTGAAATGATTTGTACGACGCAGAGCCGCTTTGATATGTCTCGGTTTGGTTATGAGGTTTTCCGTAACTCTCCCAGACAGGCGGACGTGATGATCGTGGCCGGTACGATTACCGAGAAAATGCGCCCTGCGGTGGAGCTGCTGTATCACCAGATGCCCGAACCAAAGTGGGTCATCGCCATGGGCAGCTGTGCGATAAGCGGTGGCCCGTTTGTGGATTCGTACTCGGTGGTGGCCGGTGCGGACAAGGTGGTGCCGGTGGATGTTTATGTTCCCGGTTGCCCGCCCAGACCGGAGGCTTTGATTGATGGTATGCTGCAACTGAAAGCGAAGTTGCTGCACCCGGAAAGACAGCAGGTGGTGCGTGATGTTAAATAATGTGGAAATTGCAGGCAAACAGCAGGTGGCAGCCGAATTTGCCGCCCGCTTTGCCGATAAAATTGAATTGATTGAGAACACCGACAGCGAATATATGGTGCAGGCGGAGGTTTTGCTGCCTGCGGCTGAGTATTTGCTGAGCGCCGGGTATGAGTTTCTGGCGGACATTACGGCGGTGGATTATCTGGCCGAGGGCAAATTCCGTCTGATTTATCAGGTGGGGAATTACCAAAACGGGGATTTGATCACGCTGAAAGTGGAAATAAGCCGTGAGGAGCCGCAGGTAAACAGCCTGTGTGCGGTATGGAAGGCAGCCAACTGGCTGGAACGCGAGGTTTATGATATGTTTGGCATTGAGTTTGCCGGACACCCCGATTTACGCCGTATCTTGATGTGGGACGGCTTTGAGGGCTGGCCGCTGCGCAAGGATTTTGTGCATCAGCCGACCAAATACCAGGGCAGGAGGCGGCTGGACTGATGCAAAACTTGAATGTGAACAGCGAGCGTTATACGCTGAATATGGGCCCGCAGCACCCCAGTACCCACGGTGTTTTGCGGATCGTGGCGGATTTTGACGGCGAAACCTGTGTTTCTGCCGACCCGCAGATCGGTTATCTGCACCGCGGCATGGAGAAGCTGCTGGAAAGCCGTACTTATGTGCAGGGTATGCCTTACACCGACCGTCTGGATTATCTGGCCGGGGTGAATAATAATTTGCCGTATGCGTTGGCGGTGGAGAAGCTGCTGGGGGTGGAAATCCCGGAGCGTGCCAGCCTGCTGCGTATGCTTAGCTGCGAGATCATGCGATTGGCCTCTTATATGGTGGGCATTGGCATTTATATTATGGACCTGGGTGCGGTTTCGGCCGTGTTTTATCCGTATCAGCAGCGTGAATATGCGCTGGAAGTGATGTCTGCCCTGTGCGGCGCACGCATGACGCAGGGGTATATCCGCTTTGGCGGTGTGCAGGCTGACTGGAATGAACAATGTGATGCGGCACTGCAAAAGCTGCTGGATGAGTTTCCGCCGTTTTTGGAGATGTATCATAAATTGGTGGATGAGAACGAGATTTTCCTTCACCGTACCAAGGGTGTGGGCGTGGTAACTGCCGAGCAGGCCAAGGCTTATGGTCTGACGGGCGCAAATCTTCGTGCATCGGGGGTAAGCTATGATTTGCGGCGGGATGCGCCGTATTGCCTGTATGACCGCTTTAAGTTTAAGGTGCCGGTACAGCAGGCGGGTGACTGCCATGCCCGTTATGTGCAGCGCATGGAGGAGTGCGAGGTAATTTATCAGCTTATCAAGGATATTTATGCGGCGTTGAAGGAAACCGAGGGCGGCGAGATCATGGGCAAGGTGCCCAAGGTGCTGCGTGTGCCGGCCGGTGAGGCTTATGCCCAGACCGAGAACCCCAAGGGAATTATGGGCTGCATGGTGGCATCTGACGGCAAGACCAACCCGCTGCGGGTACACTTCCGCCGGCCTTCTTTTGATAATATTGCGATTTACAGCGAGCTGATGCCCGGACATAAGATGGCAGACCTGGTGACGATCATCGCCAGCTTTGACATTGTGCTGGGCGAGATCGATGCTTAATATTTTGCTGAATAATCTGCCGAAATTATTTGAGGATTGAGGATACTGTTATGGAATTTGTTAACAATATATTTGTTAATATTGCCGATTTGTGCAGGGCTTTGTTTGTCTGGCTGCTGAATTTGCTGGGGTTGCCCGTTGGTCTGGCCGAGGTGGCGATGGTGGCGGTTTATTGGCTGGGTATCGTCATTGTGTGCGTGTTCTGCGCCCTGTTTTATGTAATCTGGGAGCGTAAACTGGCCGGTTATATCCAACGGCGGCCCGGCCCCAACCGACTTGGCCCCAACGGTTGGTTTCATACCGTGGGTGACGCGATAAAGCTGGTGATGAAGGAAGATATTGTGCCCGACGGTGCGGATAAAAATGTGCATTTGCTGGCGGCTTTGCTGGCTTTTGTGCCGCCGATGCTGGCGCTTGCTGCCATGCCCTTTGGTGAGGGGATGACGGCGCTGGATTTGGAATTGGGTGTGGTTTACATAATGGCGGTGACGACGCTGGCCAGCCTGCCGGTGCTGTGTGCCGGGTATGCATCCAACAACAAGTTTGCGATGATGGGCGCGATGCGTGTGGTTAACCAGGCTATCAGCTATGAGGTGCCGCAGGCGCTGTGTATTCTCAGCGTTATCATGGTAGCCGGGACTTTTAATCTGAACCAGATTATTGATTGGCAGACCGGAAACATCTGGCTGGTGTGCTTGCAGCCGGTGGCCTTTGTGGTTTATCTTATCACGGCACTGGCGGAGTGTAACCGTGCTCCGTTTGACTTGCCTGAGGGTGAGAGTGAGCTGACCGCCGGTGTTTTCACCGAGTATTCCGGTATGCGGTATGCGCTGTTTTATCTGGCGGAGTACTGTAATATGTTTGTGGCGGCCGGTTTGGCAACCACGCTGTTTTTGGGCGGCTTTACCGGGCCCTTTTTGCCGGGCTGGGTATGGTTTTTGCTGAAAACCTTTGTGATTATGAGCTTTTTTATCTGGGTGCGCTGGTCGTTTCCGCGTATCCGTGCCGACCATGTGCTGACATTTTGTTGGAAGGTGCTGGTGCCGTTGATGCTGGCCAATGTGCTGGTGACCGGCGTGGTGGTTTATCTGCTGGCATAAATTTGGAAAAATTACTGCTTAATATAATATAGATTGAGATAATGAGGGAGTGGCAAGATGTTCGGAAAAGGCATTTTGAAGGGCCTGATGGTTACCGGCAAAGAGGCGGCAAGCAAAAGGCTGACAGAAAAATATCCCGAAGAAAAACCTAATCTTCCTGACCGTTGGCGCGGTGGCAGCTTTGCCCTGGATAAGGAGGCCTGCATTAACTGCGGCCTGTGTGCCATGGCCTGCCCCAACAAGGTTATTCGCCAGAAGTTTGAGAAGGATGAGGAAAATAAAAAAATCTGCACCGAGTTTGTGATGGACCGCCAGTATTGTCTGTATTGCGGTCTGTGCGTGGAGGCCTGCCCCAAGGGCTGCCTGCATTTTACGCAGGATTTTGAGACGGCGGTGTATTTGGCATCGGATGTGCCGCAGGATTTGCTGGCGGACGGCAATATGGAGGCACCGCGTTCCAAATACGGCGAGAAACCGCCGCTGCCCAAACCGGTGATTACACCTAAGCCTGCCGCACCTGCGGCACCTGCTGCATCTGCGGCGAAAGTTGAGGAAGGGGGCGACAAATAATGCTGCAAACCTTGACTTTTTTTGCGCTGGCCGGTCTGGTGACGATTTTTGCGCTGGGGACGCTGGTGCTGCGTAATATGTTCCACACATTTTTGTCTTTTCTTGGTTGCTTGCTGAGTGTGGCCGGTGTATTTTTCAGCTTGCAGGCGGATTTTATCGGCGGCGTACAGGTTATCGTTTATGCTGGCAGCGTGGCGGTGCTTATCGTGCTGGCGCTGCTGCTTATCAACCACAAAAGCGGTGATTTAAGCCGCACCAACCTGTGGTCTCATAAATGGCTGGGCGGTGTAATCGCTGCCGTGCTGGTGGGGGCGGCGCTGTTTGGCGTGATTATGTTTACTCATTTTACCGGCCTGCCGCTTACGGGAGAAACCGCAGCCATTGAACCTGTGCCGTATATTGAACTGGCGGACGGCCTGCTGAACCAATATCCTGTGGCGTTTGAGGCCATGGCCATGCTGCTGCTGGCGGCTTTGGTGGCGGCCATTATCACCACGCAGGCGGATGACAAGGCTGACAAAAAGGCCGAATAGCAGGGCATAAGTAAGAGGTGCTGTTATGTTTGAGATATTCTTTGATTTGCTGATTAAGATAAAAGACCAGCTGGTGCTGCCTGCGCTGAACAAGGCCGGGGAGTTGATTTCCGCCTTTGATTTGGGTGAAATGGTGCGCTGGGGCATTGATTTTGTGTTTAATCTGGGCTTGACGCATTATTTGCTGCTGGGTGCGCTGCTGTTTACCGTTGGTTTGCTGGGCGTGCTGACACGGCGCAACCTGATTGCGGCCATTATTTCGATTGAGCTGATGCTGAATGCAGCCAACATTAACTTTCTGGCGTTTGCACAGCATTTTGGCCAGAGCACGGGCAGCGTGATGGTGATTTTTGTGCTGGCGCTGGCTGCGGCCGAGGTGGCGATTGGTCTGGCGATTGGCTTGGCGCTGTACCGTCAGCGTGGTACTGTTGATTTGGAACAGTTCCAAAGGCTGCGTGGTTAAGCGGGGAGGATTTAATGATGAAATTGAACAGATTGAAGCTGCCGGTATGCTGTTTGCTGATGTTGATGCTGGTTGTTATGGCCGGCTGTGAGGCGATTGCCAATAATGTCGTTAACAGAGAAGAAATTGATGAGATCATGACGGTGACCGAGAACGATGACGCCGACCTGGTGGTGGAAAAATATTTCGAGCAAGGCGAGAACGACAAGGGCATTTTGCACACCATGTTTTATCTGCATTGGCAGCAGGGTGTGCTGCAATATATGCGTGTATCGCAGGAATACGATACCGCCGAACACGCCGAGGATTCCTCATTGGGCATGATTGAGGAGCTGGGCGATTTTGGCCAGGTGGAGCTGGACGGCATAAATTTAAGCTACAATGTGGGCATTGAAAATCTGGTTGATAAATCTTACCACGATGTGGTGCGGGCATTTGTGCATGGCGGCGAATGGACTGTGGTGGAGGAGCTTAGCGGAATTTATCCCACCGAGGCCGTGGCTGATGAGGAAATTGCCGGGTAAAACGGCTGAAAATATTAAAATATCCGTTGGAATAATATAAGAAGATTGGAAGAAGAAAAATGCTGCAATATTCTTGGTTGATACCCATGCCGGTGTTGGCGGGTCTGCTGCTGACGCTGCTGTTTGGCAATAAGCTGGGGTTAAAATCTGCATTTGTCGGTATCTGCGGTACCGTGGCTTCATTTTGTTTGGCGGCGGCCTGTGCGCCTGAGATTTTTGGCGGTGGGCGGTATGAGCTGTCTTTTATCTGGTTTGATGACATCAGCTTTGGCTTTTTGCTGGATAATTTGTCATTGATTTTGCTGCTGCTGGTATCTTTTTTGGCCACGCTGATTTTGCTGTATGCCTACGGGTATATGGAGCATGAGCAGGGTTTGCTGCGGTTTTTTGCCGAGGTGCAGTTGTTTGTGTTTGCCATGCTCTCGGTGCTGCTGGCCAACAACCTGCTGCAAGCCTTCATCTTCTGGGAGATCATGGGCTTGTGTTCTTATCTGCTGATTGGTTTTTGGTTTATTAAACCCAGCGCGGCTGCGGCGGCCAAAAAGGCATTTTTAGTAACCCGTGTGGGCGATGTTATCATGCTTATCGGCATCATTTTGCTGTTTGATATGTTTGGCAGCTTTGATTATCAGGTGATGATTGACGCGGTGGTAGCCGGTAATTTTGATGGAATGTGGCTGACGGTGGCAATGTTCTGCATCTTTGGCGGTGTTATCGGTAAATCGGCGCAGTTCCCGCTGCACGTTTGGCTGCCCGATGCCATGGAAGGCCCCACGCCTGTTTCGGCGCTTATCCACGCGGCAACCATGGTTAAGGCCGGTATTTATCTGTGTGCGCGGCTGTTTCCGCTGTTGGCGGCGGCACCTGCGGCAACCGATTTTATGATCGTTATTGGTACGGTTACGGCGCTGGGCACCGCCCTGATGGCGCTGGTAAACTGTGATTTTAAGCGGATTTTGGCGTTTTCCACGCTTAGCCAGCTGGGCTTTATGGTGGTGGCGCTGGGTTCGCTGAACTATGTGGCGGCGGTGCTGCATTTGCTGAACCACGCCTTCTTTAAGGCGCTGCTGTTTATGGGGGCCGGTTCGGCTATCCATTGTGCCGGCAGCAACGACATTTATCAGATGGGCGGCCTGTTGAAGTACCAGAAGGTAACGGGCCTGACCATTCTGGCGGCGACGGTTTCCATCGCCGGTATTCCGCCGTTTGCCGGTTTTTGGAGTAAGGACGAAATTTTGCTGGCGGCTTATCATGCGTCGCCGGTGGCTTTTTGGCTGCTGGCCTTTACCAGTATGCTGACGGCGTTTTATATGTTCCGCCTGTTTTTTGTGGCGTTTACCGGGCCTAAGCTGGGCGATTATCATGGGCATGAGAGCCCGCTGCCGATGATTTTGCCGCTGGCGGTACTTTCGGTGTTTGCGCTGGGCAGCGGTGCGTTGACCAAGCCGGTTTCCATGCTGCTGACGGGCGAGATGCATACCCCCGACACACACCTGCCGATGATCGTATCTGTGTGTGCGGTGGCGCTGGGCGTGGGCGCTTCGGCTGCGGTATATTTCTTCCGTGTGATTGACCCTGCCAAAATTGCGGCGGCTTTCTCTCCGGTACATAAGCTGCTGCTGAACAGATATTATATTGACCGCCTGTATGAGAAAATCTCTGCTCTGGTGGCGGTTGGCTTGGCCAATTTGGGTGATTGCGGTGACCGTTATGCGGTTGACGGCGTGGTTAATCTGGTGGCCAGGGCGAATGTTAAGCTGGCTGATTTCTGCCGCTGGTTTGATTATCATGTGGTGGACGGCTTGGTGCGCGGCTTCTGTTTTGTGGTCAGCGGCTGCGGTGTGTATCTTAGACGGTACGCGCTGGGCAATATGCAAAGTTATCTGGCGCTGGTGCTGGTGGGCGTGGTTGCCCTGCTGCTGGCGGCGATGGGAGGGGTGATGTTCCTGTGAACCTGTTAAATCTGCTTATCTTCCTGCCGCTGTTGGCCGCTGCGATAATTTTTATCACCGGGACCGTTGCCAAGAGTGACCGCTTGGTTAAGGGTTTGGCGTTTGTGCTTTCGCTGCTGCCGTTGGCGCTGAACATCATCATGCTGATGGGTTATAAATATGACCTGGCCAGCGGAGACTTCCAGTACGCCACCTATATGGATTGGATCAAGACCTTTGGTATCACCTATACGGTGGGGCTGGACGGACTCAGTATGCCGCTGGTGCTGCTGACCAGCCTGCTGACGCCGCTGGTGGTGTTGTTATCGTTTGATGAGCACAAGGACCTGCGTACATATTTTGCGCTGCTGTTTTTGTTGGAATGTGGTTTGTTCGGTGTGTTCTCAGCGCTGGATTTCTTCCTGTTCTATTTGTTCTGGGAAGTTGTGCTTATCCCCATGTACTTTATGATTCTGGGTTGGGGCGGCCCGCGTCGGCGTTATGCGGCGATCAAGTTCTTCGTTTATACGCACGTGGCTTCTCTGATAATGCTGGTGGGCATCTTTGCCATGTTTTTTGCGGCAGAACAGCAGTTGGGGTATTATACCTTTAATATGCTGGTCATCAGCGATTATGTGCAGCTGCCGGTTGGGCTGCAATATTTGATTTTCCCGGCGTTGTTCTTCGGTTTTGCCGTGAAGATTCCGACTGTGCCCTTCCATACCTGGCTGCCCGATGCTCATGTTGAGGCTCCGACCGGCGGCTCGGTGTTTTTGGCGGCGGTAATGCTGAAAATGGGCGGCTACGGTCTGGTGCGTATTGCATTTGGGATGCTGCCCGAGGCGGCCGTGCATTATGCGCTGCCGATGGCGGTTTTGGGCGTCATCAGTATGCTGTACGCGGCGCTGCTGGCGATAGCGCAGGACGATTTGAAGAAGATGATCGCTTATTCGTCCGTCAGCCACATGGGTCTGTTGCTGTTTGGCCTGGCGATGATGCAGGAGCGTGCGTTTAACGGTGCGGTGCTGCAAATGTTTGCCCACGGCTTGATTTCGGCCATGCTGTTTATGGTCTGCGGTATATTGCAGCACAGTGTTGGTACCCGCCGTATCGGTGATTTGGGCGGCGTGGCCACGGTTTTGCCCAAACTTTCGGCGCTGACGGTGTTTAGCTTCTTTGCCTCGGTTGGTTTGCCCGGTTTGCTGGGTTTTATCCCTGAACTGATGGTGTTTATGGGGGCTTTTTCGGTGAACAAGCTGCTGACCGTGATTGCGATGGTATCGATGATTTTGACGGCGGCTTATTATCTGTGGGCGTTGGAGAGAGCTTATTTTGGCACCCCCAGCCGCGATTTGATTGAGAAAAAACCGCACGATGTGCAGTGGTTTCAGGCGGTGCCGCTGGTGGTGCTGGGCGTGCTGGTACTGGTGCTGGGTGTGTATCCCGCGCCGATTACCGATATGATTGGCCAGGGTACGGCGTATATTATCGACTTGTTGGGAGGTGTGCGTTAAATGAGTTCTTTGACTCTCGACCAGTTGATTTTGCTGCTGCCTGAGCTTTTGCTGCTGTTGGTGGCGATTATAATTATGCTGCTGCCCAAGAAGGCGCACAACTTTGCCTGGGCGCTGGCCGCGGTGGCGTTGGCGGTGGATACGCTGATGTGTGCGGCTTTATGGGGTATCGAGGCCGACATTATGGGCGGCGCGTACCGCATGGACAATTTTGCGGTGTTTGCCAAGGTTATGCTGCTGGCTATGGGCTGCATTAACATTATCGGCTCGCACGATTTTACCGAAACCCTGCCCAAGGCGCGTGAGTATTATGCGCTGTTGGTGGTGGCTATGCTGGGTTTGATTATTATTCCGAGTGCGACGGATTTTATCACGCTGACCATTGGTTTTGAGCTGGCCAGTATTGCGACTTATACCCTGCCGATGATTGATTCGAACAATCCCAGGGGCAAGGAGGCAGCGCTGAAATATTATTTGATGGGCGCTTTTTCCTCGGCGGTGATTATTTACGGACTTTCTCTGCTGTACGGCTTTACCGGGTCACTGGATATTATGGCGGCGGCTGAGGTTATTGCGGTGTTGGGTGTGCATCCGCTGCCGGCGCTGGCTTATGTGCTGCTGTTGGTGGGTTTTGGCTACAAAATGGCCATGGTGCCCATGCATATGTGGGCGGCCGATACTTATGAGGGCGCATCGGAGGCTACCACCGGTTTTATCTCCGGCGTAACGCAAAAGGGTGCGTTTATTGTGGCGATGAAGCTGGTGCTGGTGACTTTTGTGTTCTGGTCGCCGGTTTCTGCCCTGCTGCTGGGCGTGTTGTGTGCCGTTACCATGACGGTGGGCAACGTGATGGCTCTGCAGCAAAACGATGTTAAGCGTATGCTGGCGTATTCCAGCGTGGCGCACGCCGGTAATATCCCTGTGGGTATTGCGGTCGGTTCGGTGATGGGTGTGGCAGGTTCGTTTCTGCACATTTGGGCGCACGCATTGATGACGATTGGTGCGTTTTTTGCGCTGCGTCTGGTGGCCAAACATAAGGGCGGCACAACGCTCAGTCACTTCCGTGGCTTGGCCAAGCAGCTGCCGTGGGTTTCGGCGGCGTTGATGCTGATTTTGTTATCGTACGGCGGTGTGCCTCCGCTGCTGGGCTTTTGGGGCAAAATGCTGATGGTGGTATCGGCCATTGGCAGGGGCGGCTGGTACACGGTGCTGGCGGTTATTTTGGTGTTGAACAGTGCACTTTCGCTGGTATATTACGCACGGGTTATCCGTGAGATGTATACCAAACCGGTGGAGGTTGAGCTGATTATGACCCCGAAGAAGGGATTTTGCTCGGATTGTTGGGCAATTTGGCTGACGGTGGCGCTGCTGCTGGTAATGGGTCTGCTGCCCAATATGCTGACCGAGCTGGCATCGGCGGCGGCTGTGGCTTTGTGGTAAGATGAGCAAAGGAGAGTGGACAAATTGAGTATTATTACTGTTTTGCTTGCCTTGCCATTGTTGGGGGCGCTGTTGATTTTGGCGCTGCATAAGCAGCCGGCCGTGGCCAAGTATATTGCGCTGGCGGCATCGCTGGCGGTGCTGATTGGCTCCGGCTTTGTTTTGGCGGGATATGACCCGGCGCTGGCGGATTTTCAGTTTGCGCAGATCACCGAGTGGTTTCCGGCGTTTGGCGTTTCTTTTGCGGTTGGTTTGGACAGTTTATCCCTGCCGCTGTTTTTGCTGACGGCTCTGCTGGGCTTTTTGGTGGTGGTATATTCCTGGAATATCACCGAGCGTGCGCCGTTTTATTTTGGCCTGCTGTTGGTGCTGGAAACCGGTGTGCTGGGTGTGTTCTCGGCGCTGGATTTCTTCCTGTTTTATATCTTCTGGGAGATCGTGCTGATTCCGATGTTCTTCCTGATCGGCATTTGGGGCGGTGCACGCCGCAGCTATGCCTCGATGAAGTTTTTGATTTATACCCATGTGGCCTCGCTGATCATGCTGCTGGCCATTGGCGCCATGTTCTTTAAGGCGGGCGAGATTCTGGGACATTATACCTTTCTTATCCCGGAGATTACGGCGGCCGGCTTTGATGTTGGCTTCCAGCTGTTGGTTTTTCCGGCGCTGCTGTTTGCGTTTTGCGTAAAGCTGCCGGTGGTGCCGGTGCATACCTGGCTGCCCGATGCCCACGTTGAGGCGCCTACGGCGGCATCTGTGCTGCTGGCTGGCGTATTGCTGAAAATGGGCGGCTACGGTCTTATCCGTGTGGCTTATCTTATCAACCCGGATGCGGCCATGCTTTATACCCCGGTGGTGGTGGTGCTGGCGCTGCTCAGCATTGTTTATGGCTCTTATGCGGCCTTTACGCAGGACGATTTGAAGAAGTTGATTGCGTATTCGTCCATCAGCCACATGGGTTTTGTGCTGATTGGTTTGGCGGCTATGAATGAGGCCGGTATCCTTGGTGCTGTTTACCAGATGGTGGCACACGGCCTGATTTCTGCGATGCTGTTTATGGCCTGCGGTGTTATCCAGCACAACTGCGGCACCCGTCAAATCAGCCTGCTGGGCGGCCTGTACGGCAAAATGCCGGTGGCGATGACGGTGATGGTGCTGGCGTTCTTTGCGTCGATGGGCATACCCGGTTTTATGGGTTTCTTTGCCGAGTTCAGCGTGATGCTGGGCGTGTTTGAGCGTTTTGGCCTTTTGGTGCTGTTGGTGGCTTTGGGTGCGGTGCTGGCCGTTGGTTATTATCTGTGGGCCTTCCAGCGGGTGGCGTACGGTACGCTGCCGCAGAATATGCAGGGCGTGCATGATATTCATTGGTTTGAGCTGGTGCCCATGCTGGTGCTGCTGGTGCTGACGCTGTATTTTGGCTTGCAGCCTGATGTGATGGTTGAGTATATGGACGGCTCTGTTCAGGCTTTGCTGGCGGCGGCCGGGCTGTGAAATTGAAAGAATGTTTGAGATTGGGTGCTGCTGATGTTGGGATTGTTTCGCCCGCGGGCTTACTATGACCGCCTGGCGCTGCTGGATTTGGCCGAGTTGGAGAGGCTGGGCTACCGTGCGCTGCTGTTTGATGTGGATAACACCATAACCACCTGGAATTCACCGGATATTGCGCCGGAGGTGGTGGCCTGGTTTGCCGCCCTGGCGGACAGCAATTTGCAGGGGTGCATTATCTCCAACAACTCGGCGGAGAGATTGCGGCCGCTGGCGGAGCAGCTTGGTTTGCAGTTTGTGAGCAAGGCGAGAAAGCCGCTGCCGGTGGGGTACAAGCGGGCGATGCGGCTGCTGGGTGTGGAGCAGCGGCAGACGCTGATGATTGGTGACCAGCTGCTGACGGATATTCTGGGGGCGAATCTGGCCGGGGTGGATTCGGTGCTGTTAAAGCCGATTTCGCTGGCTAAGGAGTTCCGCTGGACTTATGTCAACCGCCGTATTGAGCGCCTTATCATCAAGCCGGTGCTGCAAAATGTGCCGCACAACCGATTTTAATTTGAATGACAGATGAATAGCCGTTTGGCTGCGTAAATGCGGTCAGGCGGCTTTTTTTTGCGTCTGTTTGGATGTCTAATCGGGCAAGGCTTGGCATATATTGTAGTGAATTTGGCAGTTGATTTTGGTAGTTTGGGGGAGGGCAATTATGGCAAACCGGGATTTGTTTACGGGCGGAGATTATCCGCCGCGGAGGACGGAGACAAGAGCTGCCGGCGGCTGGCTGCGGCGGCTGATGTGGCAGGGCCTGGCAGCGCTGCTGCTGTTTGGCGGCGTGGTTTGGGGGTATGAGCAGGAAACGGAGCTGGGCGAGGGTGTGCGCTATGTGGTGGCGCTGGCACGGCAGGATAATCAGCAGGCTATGGCTGTAAACGGTCTGCTGGACATCTGGCAGGAGATAAAACAGCCGGCCGATGAGGACAAGGCGGCTGATTTGAATGATGTTGGCGATGAGGTTGTTGGTGATGATGAAGCTGTCAGCGGTGATGAGGTTGTTGGTGATGAGGTTGATGATGTTATCGGTGAGCAGCCGGACGAAGCTTATCTGGCGGCGGCGGTGGTGGATGACGAGGGCCTGCCGGTGCTGATTTTGCCGACCAGCGGCCTGATGCAGGGGGCCTTTGGTGAGGTGACGGCGGAGGGCCTGCCGCTGCTTGGTCTGCAAATTTTTTGCCAGAAGGAGCAGCCAATCAAGGCGGCAGCGATTGGGGAGGTGACGGAGGTTATTGACGGCGAGCGCGTGGTGTTGCAGCATACGGCCGGTCTGGAAACTGTTTATATCGGTGAGATTGCGGTGGAGGCGGCGGTGGGTGATGTGCTGCGGCAGGGCGAGGTCGTGGGGCGGATCACCGACGGGATGCTGTATTTTCAGGTATTGCAGGACGGCGAGCCGTATGACCCGTTTTTGTTTGTAAAGGGGCCGAAATGACGGCGCTCTCACCCTTTATCACGGCTGGCTGGGCAGAGTTGGCGTCGGCTTTGCTGGCAGGTTGGCTGCTGCATGAGGGCGGACATTTGCTGATGCTGCGGTTGCTGGGATTATCGGGCGGATTAAAAGGGCGTGGCTGGCTGGGGGTGGCCGTGATGACCGATGCCGCTTGCCAGGGTTGGCGGGAGGCCGTGACGGCGGCGGCAGGGCCGTTGGTTAATCTGTTGATGTGCCGGTTGTGCCTGTGGCTGGGTTGGCAGGCGGGGGCGCAGGTAAATTTTGTGCTGGCGGTGGTAAATTTGCTGCCGATTTTGCCGCTGGACGGCGGAAAAATACTGCGGGGGCTTTCGGGCGGCCTGTTTGGCTGGCTGGCGGTATCCCGTGCGCTGCTGTTTGGGGCAAGGTCGGCGGCGCTGTGCCTGGTGCTGTGCGTGGCGTACTTTGGGCTTAGCCGCTGGCTGTTATTGGGGGCAGGCTGGTTGTATCTGCTGGCGCTGAGAGAGGAGGAAAACCTGTCGTATCTGCACATGGCGGCGTTGACGGCCACGGTGGGGCAAAGTCTGCGTCCGCGGCGGGTGATTTATCTGCGGCGGGATGTGCCGATTTACCGGGCGGTGCGGCGGTTTTCTCCCGGCCGGCGGAATTGGCTGATATATGACGGGCGGCTGATTGAGGGGGATTGGCTGCTGGGGCGGCTGCGGCAGGGGCAGGGTGCGGCTTATATATCGCAGGTGCTGATGAGAAGCGGTGATAAAACTGAAAGCAAAAATAGCAAAATAAAAAAGGAAAAGCGCAACCCTCTGCCGAATAAAATTTAGTTACAATATATATAATATTGCGATTTTTTGGCGATATTTGAGGAGCGATAATTTTGCGAGAACCTGTAAAAAGCTGGGTGGCAGAGGTTGAGGGCCGACTGCTGCCTTATGTGGACAAGCCGGCACAGTATTTGGGCGGCGAGTATAATGCGATTACCAAGGATTGGGCCAAGTGTGAGGCCACCATGGTGCTGCTGTTCCCCGATTTGTATGAGATTGGTATGTCTCATTTGGGGATGCGTGTGCTGTATGAGGCGGTAAACCGTCGGCCGGAGTATGCCTTTGAGCGCAGTTTTGCGCCTGCGGTGGATATGGAAAAATTGATGCGCGAGCAGCACATCCCCCTGTTTAGCTGGGAGAATTATCATGCTGTGCGTGATTTTGATGTGGTGGGCGTGACGCTGCAATATGAGATGAGCTTCACCAATATTTTGAATATGCTGGAACTGGCGGAAATTCCGCTGCTGGCTGCTGACCGCCGTGATTGGGAGTATCCGCTGGTGTTGGCCGGCGGCCCGTGCGCTTATAATCCTGAGCCGCTGGTGGATTTTTTTGATTTGTTTGTGATTGGTGAGGGCGAGGAAATCGAGCGGGAACTGCTGGATTTATACACCGAGTGCCGCAAACAGGGCCTTGGCCGTGATGAATTTTTGCGGAAGGCCTGTAAGCTTAACGGTATTTATGTGCCCAAATTTTATCAGCCGCAGTATGATGCCGAGGGCCGCCTGACCGAGATGCAGGTGGCAGATTTTGCGCCGGCCAAGGTTACCAAGCGCATCATTAAGGATATGGACAGCGTACCCTTCCCGTGTGAGCAGATCGTGCCGTTTTCTCAGATCGTGCATGACCGTGCCGTGATTGAGGTTATGCGCGGCTGCAACCGTGGCTGCCGTTTTTGCCAGGCGGGGATAATTTACCGCCCTGTGCGTGAGAAATCGCTGGAAGTTCTGCGTGAGCAGGCGGCCAAGGCGCTGGCCTGCACCGGTTATGATGAGGTGGGTATGCTCAGCCTTTCTACCGCGGATTACTCCTGTGTGGAGCCTTTGATTGATACTTTGATTGCCGACCATGCCGCCGATGGGGTGAGTGTTTCGCTGCCCAGCCTGCGTGTGGATGCGCTTTCTGTCGGTTTGGCGGAGAGGATACAGACGGTGCGGAAATCCGGTATGACTTTTGCACCCGAGGCCGGCACACAGCGCCTGCGTGACATCATCAACAAGGGCGTAAATGAGGATGATATTTTTGCGGCTGTATCCTCGGCTCTGGCCGGTGGTTGGTCGTCGTTCAAACTGTATTTTATGGCCGGTCTGCCGTATGAAACCGATGAGGATCTGCTGGGTATTGCCGATTTGGCCAAGCGCATTTTGCAGATGGGGGCGAGCGGCCAAAAGCGTCGGCTGAGCATTACCGTCAGCGTGTCGTTCTTTGTGCCCAAATGTGATACGCCCTTCCAATGGTTTGGCCAGAACAGCCGTGAGGAGCTGGCCCGCAAGCGGGAGCTGCTGTATGCGGCATTTAAGCCTATTCGTGGGGCGCGTCTGAACTGCCATGATATTGAAGTTAGCTTTTTGGAGGGTGTTTTCAGCCGTGGTGACCGCCGTTTGGGTGCCGCCCTGCTGGAAGCGCATAAATTGGGCTGTAAGTTTGATTCCTGGCATGAGCATTTTGATTATGAGGCGTGGCTGACGGCGTTTGCTAATGTGGGTATTGACCCGGCTGCCTATGCGGAGCGTATTTTTGATAAGGACGAGCTGCTGCCCTGGGAGCATATTGACTGTGGTGCCAACAAGCGTTGGCTGTGGCATGAGTGGCAGAAGGCCGGCCGGGCGCAGACTACGGCGGATTGCCGCAAGGGGCCGTGCAGCGGCTGCGGTGTGTGCCAGGCGTTGGACTGCGACAACCGCTATGTGACGGCTGCGGCAGCAAAGGAGGCGGAATAATGGCAACCTTTCGTTTTTCTTTCAGTGTGACGGGCGTGTTGAAGTTTCTCTCTCATTTGGATTTGTTGAAACTGTTTACCCGTTCTCTGCTTAGGGCCGGTTTGCCGGTGGCGTATTCCGAGGGCTTTAATCCGCACCCGAGAATCAGCTTTGGCCCGCCGCGCGGTGTGGGCATTGAGGGGATGGCTGAGTATTGTGATTTGCAGCTGCAAAGAGAACTGCCGCCCGAGGAAATTATCGAAAAGCTGAACAAGGCGCTGCCCGATGCGGTGCGTGTGCAGGGTGGCCGTATGTTGAATGAGGGGCCGACACCTGCGCTGATGGCGGTTATCAATTTGACGGAATATGAGGTTATCTGCGAGGAAAATGCCGAGCTGCTGGCTGAGCTTGCGGCCAATGTGCAGGCTTTTGCCGAGGCGGACAAGCTGGAAATTGTGCGTGTCCACCCCAAAAAGGGCGAGAAGCTGATTGATATTAAGGCCGGTGTCAGCCTGCTGGAAATGCAGGGCAACAGCTTGAAGCTGGAAATTCCCTTTAATGCGGAGGGCGCGGTGAAGCCGATGGAGGTTATCGGGGCGATTATGCCGCCGGATTTGGCTTATAAGACGGTGCGTAAGCAGTTGTGGGTGGTTGATAACAACGGCGAGCGTCATTTACCGTAAAATTTGGTTTTGGTTTGGTTTATTTTAAGGTTATTTTGG
Source organism: Bacillota bacterium (assembly GCA_017397935.1). Lineage (GTDB taxonomy): Bacteria > Bacillota > Dehalobacteriia > UBA4068 > UBA4997 > Avidehalobacter. Next base: position 6,858 of record JAFQHN010000013.1, on the reverse strand, counting down.
TTATTTTGGTTGGAAGAATTTTTAAGATGACGGGGTTTGGCTTATGAAGCGTAATATCATTGTGAAACAAGACGAATTTGAAACCCTGGTGGCGTTGCTGGACGATGACCGTTTGGCGGAAATTTATGTTGAGCGAGAATATCAGCGCACCATTGTCGGTAATGTTTACAAGGCGGTGGTGGAGAATGTGCTGCCCGGTATGCAGGCGGCTTTTGTGAATTTTGGTGAGGCGAAGAACGGCTTTTTGCACCTGCGTGATGTGGTGGCGCACAAGCTGGACGACGAGGGCAACTTGATGGAACCGGGGCTGCCGATAAACAAGGTGCTGCGGCCGCGGCAGGAGGTTATGGTGCAGGTGCTGAAAGAACCCACCGGCAACAAAGGGGCACGGCTTACCATGAACCCCACGCTGCCGGGGCGGTTTTTGGTGCTGCTGCCCACCTCGCCCTGCATTACTATCAGCCGCCGTATTGAGGACGAGGACGAGCGCCAGAGATTGTTAAGTTTGATGCGTGATTTGCTGCCAAGCGGTATGGGCGCCATCATACGCACCGCTGCCATGGAGGTGGCCGAGGAGGAGTTGGCCCGTGATGTGCGTGCCCTGTTGAAGCTGTGGAAATGGCTGCTGGGCAAAAGTGCGGCAACCTCGGCGGTGTCCCTGCTGTACCAGGACCAGGGCTTATTGCAGCGGGTGGTGCGTGATACCTTCTACGGCGAGATTGAGCATATTTATGTGAACAGCGAGCAGACGGCGGAAAATCTGGCGGGCGTGGTTAATGCGATTGCGCCCGAATATCAAAGCAAAATTACCCTGCCCGAGCACGATGTGATGGCGGTGTATAATATCCCGGCGCAGTTAAAGCAGGCGCTGGCCGACAAGGTTTGGCTGAAATGCGGCGGCTATCTTATCATCCAGCATTTGGAGGCGTTTACGATTATCGACGTGAACACCGGCAAGTATGTCGGCAATTCGGCGCAGACCTTCTCTGATGTTGTATTACGCACCAATATTGAGGCGGCGCAGGAGGTGGCCCGTCAGTTGCAGCTGCGGAATATCGGCGGCATTATCATCGTGGACTTCATTGATATGAAGGAGGAGGATGACCGCAATCGTGTTCTGGATGCGCTGCGCGAGGCGATGTCCGGCCACCGGGTGAAGACCAATGTGCTGGGCTTTACGCAGCTTGGTTTGGTGGAGATGACACGCAAGAAGAACGGCCATACTCTGCAAGAGGTTTTTGAGCGCTCCTGCCCGTTCTGCGGCGGCAAAGGCACTGTGGCCTCGGAGGAAAGCGTGTTTGTGGATATTTTGGATGAATTGGCCAAGCTGGCTGCCCGTACGGATGAGCCGGCGATTGCCATTGAAACCAACCCCATAATTTCTTCTTATATTATGGGGCCGGCGGGCGAAACCAAGGCGGCGCTGGAAAAGCGTTTCGGCAAAAAGCTGTGCGTAAAGGGCAACTCTGAGCTGAAAATGACCGAGTATGTGGTGCGTATTTTCTCGGGAGATTTGGCCAGGCTGAACCAGGCTCCGTTTGAGGAAGGCGAGCTGTGCGATTGCTTTTTGTGTGAGAAGCACAACGCCAACAAGGCCGATGCCATCTGCCGCATTAACGGCTATGTTATTTTGGTGCGTGACGGTGCGGAGTTTGTGGGCCAGAAGCGGCTGCTGCGTATTACCGAGGTGCACCAGACCTTTGCCTGTGCCGAATTGGTGCAGCAGGTTTAATTTTGGGGCTGGGAACAAGGGGTTGCAGAAAAAATTGTAAAAAATTGCGATATTTCTGCAAAACCCCTTGACAAAACCGAATAATAACAATATAATGTAATGGTGTCACGGGGCGTAGCTCAGTTTGGCTAGAGCGCTACCTTGGGGTGGTAGAGGCCGCACGTTCAAGTCGTGTCGCTCCGACCATATAAAAAGACCTGCTAAAAGCATTGATTGTGCGTTTTGCAGGTCTTTTTTTGTGTGTTTTTTTAAGGGAATAACGGTGGATTTTTGTCCTTTTTGATGAGGTCAGCTGCAACACGCCTGCAACACTATATTATATCTCTGAGAACGGATTTGGTTTCTTCCTGCATTTTTTCGGTACAATGCTGATAAAAGCGGAGAGTCATCTCCGGCTTGGTGTGGCCAAGCAGTCGTTGCGCCTCTTTGAGGGGGATATTATGTTCGGCCAGCTTGGTGGCGTATGTGTGGCGTAGATAATATGGACTGAGCCGGTTATCCAGCGTGCTTTTGATGATTTGATTGCGGTATAGGGTTGCGCCGTTCAAAATATCCATAGTGCGCATTAGGCTGTGCCAGGAACGTTTATAGAGACGTTCGTTAATAGGGGTACGACCGTTGCCGAAGATAAAGGCATCCCGGTTGATGGGGATTGGGCGTTTGGCGAGCTCGGCCAGATACCAGTTGGGGATGGTAACGGTGCGGATGCCGGCGGCTGTTTTGGGAGCTTTGAGGTTATCTGTTTTGTTCTCTACGGCGTGGGTGATGTGAACCAGCTTTTGTTTGAAATCAATATCTGACCAGCGAAGAGCACGGGCCTCGCCCGGGCGCAGGCCGCAGGCATAAGATATACCGAACAGCAGACCGTAATTATGCTGTTTGATGGCAGTTAGAAACAGCTTTTGCTCTTGCTCGGTTAAGGCTCGGCGTTCTTCGGCCGGCTTGACGGTGGGCAGTTTGACATCAGCGCAGGGGTTGGAAATTATAAGACCGTTGGCACGTGCTGCATCGAAACATTCTTTGAGGAAGGCAAAATTCTTTTTTGCGTAGCTTTTGGAGAGGCCCTGGAACTGATTTACGGCTTGTTTGATGTGCAGCGGCTTGATTTTGCTAATGGGCATTTCTCCCAGAAGAGGGAGAAAGTATTTGCGAAAGGCTATGCGGATATTATCTGCGCTGGCTATGGTGATGCTGGGCAGCTTGTAAATCTCTAACCATTGCTCATACCAGAGGCGGAGTTTTGTGTTGCCATTGGCTGTGCGAATGCCGGCTGCATATTCTGCTTGGAGCTTAGCTAACTTTTGTAAGGCTTCTCGCTCGGTTTTGCCGCGGGCAGCGATGCGCTTTTTTTGGCCGTTGGCCAGCTCCACGGTGGCAAAGCGTTGGATGGTTTGATTTTTGGTCATAAAAAAACACTCCTTTTTTCTTGAAAAATACAGTAGAAAATACGGAGTGATTGTGATATACTGATGATGTTGGTTTTGGGAGTATATCTCAAATCACTCTTATGTGGTCTCTCATCCTGTTGCCGCAGGGTGAGAGGCCTTTTTTTTGTTTAACTTTATGTGTGGTTATTCCCATAAGGCAGGCTCTTCATCAGGATAACACCTTCTTACAGGTTGGATTCTTCTTTGTGGAAAAGATAGTCCATCATAGCGTCTATGTTTGTAGCATAAGGTGTTTGGGTACCGTTGGCATAATTATCAAGATAGGTCTGGGCTTGCTTGACTATTTGCTGTGAGTTTTTGCTGATGATGCTGTTGAACAGTATGTAGTCTGCATTGCCGGCAATATTAAATTTTTGGGTATATTGTTTGTCGATTGGGAACATTTTTGTAAAATGCAGGCCGTGCCGGTGCTTGGGTTTGGTTGTGCTTCTGGGTGGTAACGGGAAATAGTTTGCTTTTTGCTCAGCAGGTGGAATATTGGAGCGAAAAGGGACTGCAAAGTTCATCTTGCGGTTGCGATATTTCAGCCTAATGATAAGCAAACAGGGGCGGCCTTGTTTGTTAAACAGAAATTCGTCATCCAGAGCGCTGAGAGCAGCGGCAATGTCTTTGTTGATAGTAATAATCTTCATAGGAGAATAAAAAATTCCCTCCTTAGATAGCATAAGGAGGGAATGGTGCACATACAAGTGGATGATATTCTACATTTTTGCTACCCCGTCATCCGCGGAGGTAAAACATACACGCAAGGAGCGGTATATTCCATTTGTGCACCGGAGCTAAATGCCCCAGCACCCTCTGTATTATATGCTAAAATTCATTAAATTGTCAAGAAAAATATATATTTTGTCCGGCTAAGTCCGGCTAAGTCCGGTTAAGTCCGGTTAAGTCCGGTTAATTGTCGGCACCAAGGGATTGACCGAGGGCGGCGATTTGGTCATATATTGTTTTCATTTGGGATGTAACCTTTCTATCTGGTTTTATTGGGGAGCTAAGCGTGAGCCATGTTGTTGAACTATTTACATTTTGGAAACAACCATTTTATTTTGCCAGGCAACCCAAGGACGCTGTCTTGACGATGATATAAGTTTGCCGGTGTAGTTTAGCAAATATGCTTCCAGGCTCTACGGAAACCTGCTTCCTCTGCTTCGGCAATGGTATGAGCGTAAAACTCTCCTCTGCTTGGTTCAATAACAACTCGGTCATATTGTTGGTCAAACGGTAAGTGATAGATTTTGGTGTTGTCCTTGCGAGATATATTGCATTTGATAACAGGGTAGCCATTGGCAAGGGACTCAGGATTTATAGTTTTTATTCTAATGTGAAGATAATCAGCACATTGTTGGGCTGTTGGTGATAATGGAGCGGTTGTTATAAGCAAGCCTTCCAACGGCTTTTGTGGGTTGTTTATGCCTAACATTACCATTGACCCATATAGTTGAAAGATATGCTTTTCGTGAATAGTTTTGTGTTGAGCCCATCGTTTGCATTGTATAACTCTAATTTTATCTGGCTTTTCAACAATTAAGTCTCGTCCCATATCCTCTAAACCTTTGGTTGCGCCGATATATTTAACATTTTCACCAGCCATTTCAAACTTGTAGCCAATATATCGTTCAAATTCAATGCCTACCTCCCAGTTTGATTTATGGCGTTTTTGATAACGGTCTAATGCCAGCTGGTATTTTTCTTGGGTAGATAGGTTTTCGTACTCTTCCGGAGAAAGCCATTTGCTTAATGTGTGGTACTCGTCTGTTTCGTCATATTCGGCAGTTTTTTGAGTTGATTGCCATATTTCGTAAATATCGGTTTCTTTGATGTCTTCCAGCCATGGAAAAACTTTTTCATAAAAATTGAGTTGATACTCTTGCAGTTTACAAAGTTGTTGCAACTCGCGTTTTTCTTTGGCAATATTTTTTAGTTGTGCTGCTGCTTTAATGGCCGGATTGGCTTTGGTAGCCAATATCTTGGATTGACGTTCCTCAAATATATACTGATAATCGGCATATTCTTTGGCCAGCCAAGGATATTGCATAAGCTTTTCTTCAACCAAACTGTGTAGAGCCTCATTTTGTTTAACCAATTGTTCTACATTGTGCTTGGTAAAAAAATCTTGCAGGTCGGTATTTTGCTGAGAAAGGTCTTTGTTTTGAAAAGTGAGTTTTTTGTTTTGAAAAGTGAGTTCTTCGTTTTGAAGAGTTAGTTCTTCGTTTTGAAAAATGAGTTCTCCGTTTTGAAAAGTGAATTCATCGTTTTGGAGAGTGAGTTCTTCGTTTTTATTTTTGCAGGCCTTGATTTCGGAAATCAATTTATCTGCTTTTCTTTGCTCTTTGTTAAACCGTCTTTGTAGCTGTTCATAATCAAAATTTAAGGCATCGATTTGCCTTAATAGCTTTTCTTTTTGTGGCAATTCGGCAATTTGTTGGCGCAATATTCTGGTTTCTTGTGCCAATTTTGCGTAGCTGCGGTTGCGTTCTCGATAATCAAGGCATAAAAGTATAATGCCTATAATTATTGAAAAGAGAATGATATATCTAAATTCAAATGCAAAACTGAAAATCCAATCAAAGATGGATTCAATCATCTGTACCACCTTCAATGCTATTGAAACTTTATATAGACTACATTGCCTTGCCGTCTGATGACTGTTCTGGGACGATTTTTTCTTTTTCAGACATAGAATCTTCTAAGGCTACTAAATTGTCTAACATATTATCTACCGTTTTTTGCCCATTGGGTGACAGAGAACGGTATTTTTTTATGTGCGTTTGCTCGGCGTAGGTGTAAACATCCTTTGGCGGAGCAGTTTTATCTATGGTGTAATGTTCATCGTCTGTCCACCCCATAAGATATAGTGGTGAAACTCCAAGGGCGTTGGCAATTTGCTCAAAGTAGTCAATTGACATTTTGTTCGTGTTGTTAGTAACATATCGTTGTAATACAGAACTGGGAATACCTGTGCGTTCGGCTAATTGTCTATATGACATTTCCAATCGTTCCATTAACTCTCTTATTCGTAATCTTCTTTTATCCACTAATTTCACCTCGCAAGTCTATTACAGACCTATTATATAATAATGTGTATCAAAATTGCAATGTTTAATTGCAAAAAAATGAAATAAAGTTGCGAAAATGGGTTGACACAAATGTAAAACAGTGATAATATGATGTTGACCCAGAAATGCGACAAACAAGGAGGGATGGAAATGCTTAATAAGAATAAATTGCTGGGCAGGATGGCAGAGCAAGGTTATACACAAAAAATGCTGGCAGATGAGCTGGGTATTGGAACAAATACAATGAATAGCAAAATAAATGGTAAATCAAGTTTTACATTGGAACAAGCTGATTGTATATGTGCTATCTTGGGTATAACAGAGGCGTATGACAAAGGGGAAATTTTTTTTGCGTAATCCGTCCCAGAAATGCAACATATTTCAGGCCGTATAAAGGGAGGGGGTGAAAAGGATGGAGCTTGCAAATGAACACGCTGCCCCTGTGATGGCAACACAAGAGCAGCGTGGTATGGAAAAGCCTATGTCAGATTATGAAAAGGCGCTCAGAGAGTATTGTGAATGTGCGCGCAAAGCAGACAGGTATCAGTTTGAGGCGCATATGTGTCTGCTTAAAATTCTTCATCTTCTGGCGGAGCGTAAAGAGACTGTTATGGAATCGGAT
>JAFQHN010000012.1 GCA_017397935.1 Bacillota bacterium | reverse complement strand
TTTTAGATAGTTAAATAGTTTCTGGTGGCAATAGCGAGGAGGTCACACCTGTTCCCATTCCGAACACAGCAGTTAAGCTCCTTAGCGCCGATGGTACTTGGGTTTTCCCTGGGAGAGTAGGACGCCGCCAGAATTTTTTTTTGCCCATTTACAGGCTCTTCCCTCAGTATTGAGGGTGGGGCTTTTTTTGATTTATGGGTCATTGCGAAAATGCTAATATTTTGTTATGATTATATTAGTGGATAGTGTTTTATTATTGAGAAAATTGAGAAATGGGGTGTATGGTTGTGAAGAAATTTTTGATTTGCTGCGTGGCAGGGCTGTTGTTGTTTAATATGTTGGGCGGCAATATATCCGGTGCCGAGGTTATTCCGCAGACCTCCGCAATTTATTCCGAGCAGGATATTGAGTCTGCTATCAATACTGTTCGTACATATTTTAAGCTAAGTTTTTTTGATTGTACACTTACCGAAACTGGCTATGTTGGCGATGAACACCAGGAGGAGTTTGCCGAGTTGGCGGAGCATTATGGGGCCGATGAGGTTATAATAATTACATCTTCTTTTGAGGTAGGCAAACATGGCGGTGACGGCTCTTTGAATGCCAACAGCACATATTCCGGCTGGACATGGGAGCTTAAAAGAGAGGCGGGCGGCAAGTGGCGGCTGGTAAATTACGGTTTCGGTTGATTCTGCTCCGGCTGCGATAATTTCTGGCAATAAAATAACCCCTCGCTATGAGGGGTTGTTGCTTTTTATGGCAAATTTTAATAGCCAAGCGGCTCGTCAATCAGGATAATTTCATATTCGGCACCGCGCGGAGGACACCACAGTACCGACAGGGCACGGCAGCTTCGTTCCGGACTGTTGCAGTCATAGCAGCGGTCAGCGTTGATGGCGCAGGGGGTGTTGCGGTGCTGGCGTTGGGCGTTTTTGGGGGCGGCAATATTGCGTGCGCGCCAAAGTGCCTGTTCATAATCGGGGGCAATTTTGTTGCTGCCGATTACCAGATATATTTTTTGTGGGCCGTATTGAATTGCTGAAACGCGGTTGCCGTTGCCGTCGATATTGATAAGCTCGCCGGTTTCAGCCACGCCGTTGACGGAGGACAGATAAACTGCGGCGTGTTGGGCGTTATGGCGCACCTCATCCTCGGTGCCGGGGGCGGCCTTCCAATGCCAGATTACCTTGTTATGTTCGCTGAGCTGCTCATAAAGCCCCATTTGTTTCAGCGTCATAGAGCCGCCAAAGGCCACGGTCTGCCCGTCAATTTGCTGGTTAAGATAAGCGGCGGCGTCCTCTTTATTGGCAAAGGTGCTGACGGCCCAGCCGCGTTTGGTCAGGTTATCGGTCAATTTAGCAAAATTCATCGTTGTCCTCCCTGCTGATTATTTATTGCTGATTGTTTGGATACTAAATTCGGGCAATAAGTGCAAAATCCTTTTTATTTGCCGTTATGCTGCGGCAGTTTTTTATAATAAAAATTTTGGTAGAACAGACCGTGCCTGGTGCAATACCACAGCAACTGACCACGGGGCATACACGGCAGACGGGTTTGCAGCTCCCACTCCGGGTAGAGTTTTCTCAGTTGCAGAGTGTCGGCGGAGAGCAGGGCGATAAAGGCGATGTAATGCTGCTTGGTCATCTCGTGAGATGAGGTGATGAACAGTTCGTCCTCCAACAATTCCACGGTTAATTGCTTGGCGGCCGGGGCTTTTTGCAGCGGTGCAGCGGTCAGGGTCTTGCCGCAGCAGTTGATTTTGGCCTCGCCCATGGCCATCAATAAATTACCGCAGTTGGGGCAGATGTAAAATTGCAGCTTTTGCAGATTGCCGCACAGCACATTTTGGGTGTTAAGTCGGCCGGCCAGTAAATCGGCGGTATCCACACCGAAGATCGCGGATAATTGCGGCAGCAGCGAGACATCGGGGCAGCCCAGTCCGTTCTCCCACTTGCTGACGGTTTTATTGCTGATATTTAACTTATCGGCCAGCTGCTGTTGGGTCAAATTTTGCTCATCGCGCAGTTTCTTAATAAGCTCACCGATTTTTGCATTATCCATAGTTGTTCACTCCTTGTTATATACAAAATGGGGTTTTTATTTATTTTAACCGATTTATATAGTCAAAACAATCCATGCTTCGTAGACCAAACTGCTGGTTTTTGCAAAAATACGGCGTAATAAATTGACTTTTGGCGTGGAAATAGTATAATAGTAGATAACTGAATAGAACACGCATTTGTGCCGAGAGGTACCGTTGAAGGCATTTGCTGCCGCACTACGAGGGAATCAGATGAAATTTCTGGGCTAACCCAGCAACCGTGAAGCTGACGAACAGGCAATAAGTCACTGTCGGGAAACCGATGGGAAGACGCCTTATTAGGATGATGCTAAGCCGGGAGACCTGCTTGCGTGTAAAACACTGCTGGGATCAGGTGGAAAAACGGGCATATTATGCCCGCCTATTGCTGTATAATTGGCTTGCTCCTGAGTTTTCTCGGGGGCATTTTTTATTCCTGCTTGAAATGTTGTTGCCGGACTATTAAGAATTATTTTCTATGCTGATAAAGGAGAGAACAAGGATGAATGTGCTGAAACAAAAAATTGCCGTGCTGCTGTTGGCGGCTTTGCTGCTTACCTGCCTGTGCGGCTGCGGAGGAGAAACGCCCGCCGGGGATAATAGTGATGCCGCTGTTACCGTGACTGATATGATGGGCCGGGAGGTCACGCTGGATGAGCCTGCCACCAAAATTGTGGCTTTGACGGCCTCAGTTTGTGAGATTTTATATGCGCTGGACGCCGGTGATACGCTGGTGGGCCGCGGCGAATATTGCAATTATCCGGCTGAGGTGCTGGAAGTTACCTCGGTGCAGTCCGGTTATGACACCAATATCGAGCAGATTATTGCGTTGCAGCCGCAGGTGCTGCTGATGGCTGATATGGCGCAGGACGATGCGCAGATTGCTCAGTTGGAGGCTGCCGGTATCAAGGTGGTGGTGTGCGATGCCCAGAATATTGCCGAGGTCTATGATTCTATTAAGCTGATCGGTGAGTTGGTGGGTAAGCAGGATAAAGCCTCCGCTGTGGTGGCGGATATGCAGGCGACATTTGATGAGGTTGCCCAGAATGCTGCGGATAACAGCGATAAAACCGTATATTTTGAGGTTTCTCCCTTGCAATATGGCTTGTGGACGGCCGGCGCCGACACCTTTATGAATGAGATTTGTGCGATGCTGGGCGCCAAAAACTGCTTTGATGATGTTTCCGGTTGGGCGGAGATTTCGGAGGAGCAGGTTTTGCAGCGTAACCCTGATTATATTGTGACCATCACCATGTATTTTGGTGACGGCCCCACCCCGCAGGAGGAGATTTTGAGCCGTGCAGGCTGGCAGAATGTGACGGCGGTTAAAAACGGTGCTATTCTCAGCCTGCAAAATGATGAGCTTTCCCGTCCGGCCCCCCGCCTGGCAGAGGGTGCAAGATTGCTGCATGATTTTCTTCTGGGGGCAGAATAATTACTTATTGGGATTTTTTGATTTGGAGTTTTTTTGATGAATAAACGGCTTGATAAAGTGCGCTGGTGGGAATACCTTGGCTTTGGCGGGGTTTTTATGGCGGTGCTGTGCCTGTGTGTGTGCGTCGGCAGCGTAAATATCCCCCTGTCTGAAACTGTTACCGTCATATCAAATGCGCTGCTGCGCCAGCCGCAGCCCGAGGGTTTGGCTCCTGCAATCATCCTGACGGTGCGCCTGCCGCGGGTGCTGTGCGTGGCGCTGACGGGTGCGGCGCTGTCGCTGGCCGGTGCGGCCATGCAGGGCCTGCTGAAAAACCCGCTGGCCGACGGCTCGACACTGGGTGTATCATCCGGTGCGGCGTTGGGCGCGGTGATTGCTATTGCCTTTGGCTTAAATTTCAGCGCGGTGCCCTTTGCCGGCACCATGATCATGGCTATTCTGTTTGCCCTTGGCTCGCTGCTGATAATTTTGGGTTTGGCGTATAAGCTGGATTATTCGCTGGCCACCAACACCATTATTTTAATCGGTGTGATATATTCGATGTTTGTGTCCAGCGCAATGAGTGTGATCGTCACTTTTGCGGCGGATAAGGTACAGCAGATCACATTCTGGACAATGGGCAGCTTGCAGGGCAGCAGCTATGAGAACGCGGCGGTGCTGGCGGCGGTGCTGCTGGTCTGCGGCGGTGTGCTGCTGGCCTCGGCACAGGAGTTGAATGCTTTTGCCGTGGGCGAGGATAATGCACGGCATATCGGCGTAAATGTGCGGCGCACCAAGCTGGTGGTGCTGATAACGGTTTCGGTGCTGATTGGTGTTTGCGTGTCCATTGGCGGCACCATCGCCTTTGTTGGTCTGGTTACGCCGCATATGGTGCGGATGATTGTGGGTCCCAACCATCGTAGGCTGCTGCCGTCATCGTTGTTTGGCGGCGCTGTTTTCCTGCTGCTGGCTGATTTGGTGGCGCGCATTTTGCTTAATCCGCAAGAACTGCCGATTGGCGTGGTCACCAGCCTGGTGGGTGCGGTGGTCTTTGTGTTCATCTTCTATAACACCAGAAAGGGGCAGTAAAAATGGCTGATATGCTGGATGTGCAAAAGCTTTCGGTGCGGCTGGGCAATCTTGACATTGTCAAGGATTTAAGCTTTACCGTGGCCGAGGGCGATTGGCTGATGATTGTGGGCCCCAACGGTGCGGGCAAATCCACGGCGCTTTCGGCAATTACGCAGGGCGTGGATTATACCGGCCGTGTGCTGTTTGAGGGCGAGGATGTGGCCAAAATGAAGCCTGTTCGCCGCGCTCAATGTATGGGTGTGCTTACGCAATCGCATTTTGTGGGCTATGCCTTCACGGTGGAGGAGGTTGTGCGGCTGGGGCGTTATGCTTATGCGCCGGGGCTTCTCTCCAACCGTTCCGATGACGATGACGAGGCCGTGGAGGAGGCGCTGGCGCTGACGGGTATGGCGGCGCAGCGCAAACAATCGGTGCTCACCCTCTCCGGCGGTGAGTTGCAGCGGACTTTTCTGGCGCAGGTTTTTGCCCAGCAGCCCCGTCTGCTGCTGCTGGATGAACCGACCAACCACCTTGATTTGGTCTACCAAAAGCAGGTGTTCTCGCTGATTGAACGCTGGCTGCAAAAACCGGGGCGGGCGGTTGTTTCGGTGGTGCATGATTTGTCGCTGGTGAAGGCCTTTGGTACGGCAGCTGTGCTGCTGCGGCACGGCCAAACGGTGGCCACCGGTGCGATTGACGAGGTACTCACCGCCAAGAACTTAAATCCCGTTTACAATATGGATGTGGCGGCGTGGATGCGGCAAATGCTCTCTCAATGGGCGGCGGACGATAACACAGCCGATAATATAATCGAGGAAAAAATATGCTGATTCTGCTGACCGGCGGCAGCGGCAGCGGCAAAAGTGTTTATGCCGAGGATTTGTGCCTGCAACTGCCTGCGCCGCATTATTATATTGCCGCCCTGCAAACCGAGGGTGACGGTGGGGCGGAGAAGATTGCCTATAACCGCCGCCTGCACCAAGCGCAGGGCTTTATCACCATTGAACGCCCCCGTGATTTGGCCGGTTTGGTGTTGCCTGCGCGCGGTACGGCCCTGCTGGAATGTATCTGCCACCTGACCGCCAATGAGATGTTTGTTGACGGTGCCTTCTATAATCCCGTAGATAAAGTGCTGGCCGGTGTGGCGGCGCTGGCCAAACAATGCACACACCTGCTGGTGGTTACCAATGATGTCGGCAGCGATGGTGCTTATGCCCAGGCTGATGAGCTGACGCAGGCTTATGTGCGGGCGTTGGGGCAGATAAATGCAGCGCTGGCCGAGCGGGCCGATGCGGTTTATGAGCTGGTTTGCGGCATACCGGTGTTGATGAAAGGCGGTGCGGCGGAATGATTTTAATTGTGGGCGGTGAGGCTGCCGGTAAACGCACCCTGGCGGCCAAGCTTGGCTATTCTGCCGGGCAGATGAGCAGCGATTTGGCGGCCGAAACACCGGTAATTTTCGGTGTGGAGCAGTTGGTGGCTGATTATGACCGTACGGCGGTGGATGCTTTGGCCAGGGTTCTGGCGCAAAAGCAGGTTGTTATCTGCAACGAGGTCGGCTGCGGCATTATCCCCATGCAGGAGGAGGGCCGGCGGTTCCGTAAATCGGTGGGGCGGCTGTGCGCGCTGCTGGCAGAGGAGGCTGATTGTGTGGTGCGTGTGGTTTGCGGCCTGCCGCAGGTGATAAAAGGCGAACTGCCGAAACAAATCTGAAATAAATATGCAGCTAAAAGCGCTCTCCCCGGAAACTTGGGGTGCAGCGCTTTTTTTATCCCCCAAATACAGGTGATTAGCAGCACATCTTGGCAAATACCGGGCGGATATGTTAAAATATAGGCAGAGGTTTAATATTAAGTTTATTTTGGCAGGATAAAATACAGAAAAAAGGAGGGACTTCCATGTTCAAAATTTTGGTGGTAGAGGACGACGCCGATTTGCGGAAGATGATGGAAAGCGTGCTGCGTCACAACGGTTATCTGCCGCTGCTGGCCGAGGACGGCGAGGATGCGCTGCGAATTTTGGAAAACGAGCAGGCCGATTTGATAATCTCGGATGTGATGATGCCCAACATGGACGGCATCGAGCTGACCACGCTGCTGCGCCAAAGCAATTATGATATGCCCATTTTGATGGTGACGGTAAAAGACAGCTACGCCGACAAGCAAAAAGGCTTCCTGGCCGGTGTGGATGATTACATGGTTAAGCCCATTGACATCAATGAGATGATTTTGCGGGTGCGTGCCCTGCTGCGCCGCGCCCAAATTGCCAACGAGCACCGCTTGCAGGTGGGTGACACCATGCTGGATTACGATGCGCTGACGGTAACCTCTCCGTCGGGAGAACAACCGCTTCCGCAGAAGGAATTTTATCTGTTGTTCAAGCTGCTCTCTTATCCCGGCAAAATTTTTACCCGCCAGCAGCTGCTGGATGAGATCTGGGGTATGGATTCAACCACGGACGAGCGCACCGTGGATGTGCATATCAACCGCCTGAGAGACCGCTTTAAGGGCAACGAGGATTTTGAGATCGTTACGGTGCGTGGCTTGGGTTATAAGGCGGTGCTGCGGTGAGCGGGTTGGAGCGCGGGCAGAAATTTATGAAGGCGCTTTACGGCAAAGGCGTGTTCCCCAAGCTGACAATTTATCTGCGCACTCTGCTGCTGGTGTTCGGCATCAGCTGCTCGCTGCTGCTGATTATGTTCTGTATCCTGTTTTTTGCGGAAGCCAAGGGGTGGCTCGACAGCCAGGAAAACGCGCGGACGGTTACTTTGGCTGCCATAGTTGCCGGCGGTATGCTGCTCAGCCTGCTGATGACGGTGGCCATCAACCGGCTGGTGATGGTGCCCATGCGCCATATTCTGGACGCCATTAAGCTGGTGGGGCAGGGTAATTTTGATGTTCGTATCGAGACCGATGACCGCAGCGAGCTGGGCGTGTTGTCAGCCTCCCTCAACCAGATGATCGAATCGCTGGGTAATTTGGATAAGATGCGTAATGATTTCGTGGCCAATGTTTCGCATGAGTTCAAAACGCCGCTGGCTTCCATCCAGGGCTGCGCCGCCCTGCTGCAAGATGAGAATTTGATACCCGAGGAGCGCCGCCAGTATGCCCGGTTGGTGCATAGCTCGGCCAAACGGCTCTCCACGCTGTCCACCAACATCTTAGAGCTTTCCAAGCTGGAAAACGGCGCAGTTAAGGTGCAGCCAAGCTGCTTTATGCTGGATGAGCATTTGCGGCAGGCCCTGCTGGTGTTGCAGGATGAGTGGCAGAAAAAAGATATTGAGCTGAATCTGGAACTGCCCGAGGTAAAATATTGCGGCAGCGATGAGCTGTTAATGCAGGTGTGGTTAAATCTGCTGGGCAACGCCATCAAATTCAGCCCGCAGGGCGGCCGTGTGGATGTGCTGCTGGAAAAACTGCCCTCTGCCGCGGTGGTGACGGTAACCGACCAGGGTGTTGGCATATCCGAGGCCGAACAGCGCCTGATTTTTGAGAAATTTTATCAGGCCGACACCTCGCACAAAACCGAGGGCAACGGCTTGGGTTTGGCCATGGTAAAGCGCATTATCTCGCTGCTCAGGGCCGATATTGAGGTTGTCAGCCGTCCGGGAGAGGGTGCATCCTTCATCGTTACCCTGCCGCTGACAGACCAGACCGGATGATTAAACCAAGGTGATGACTTGCCAAAAAAGTTGTCACCTTATTTTTTATAAAGATGCCGAAAAATTTTACCAAAACCTATTGACAAGGTTGGCAAAGAATGTTATATTACAACTGTACCAAGTGTATTAACTGCATTGATACAGTTGGGTCGCTTGGTACAGTTGTGATAGCCGCCAAAGCACAGTATTTTACATAAATTTGTGATAGTTTATATGTGTGATAGTTTATAAAAAGTGATAGTGTGATGTCCGGTTTGGATGTAGGTGCCGCAGGATGTGATGTGTATGGCGGTTTTGTGGAGAGTACGGTTGTGTTGGGGTATAAGATATGGCAGATGCGCACCTGCATTAAAATCAAGGCCGGGGATGTGATACCTCGGCCTTTTGGACTATGTGTGAGCAAAAATTTTGTAAAAGATTTGAGGCAGGAAAGGAGGATGCGAAGATGATAACGATTGATTACAAAGACCGACGCCCGATTTATCAGCAGTTGATGGAAAAAATCGAGGAGCTGGCGGTCAACGGCCTGCTGGCGGCTGATCAGCAACTGCCTTCGGTGCGTAGTCTGGCGGTAGAGCTGGCAATCAATCCAAACACCATCCAACGTGCTTACAGCGAGCTGGAAAAGAAGGGCATCGTGTATTCGGTGCCGGGTCGGGGCAGTTTTTTGGCCTCCGGGCAGGATACCCTGCAAGCTATAAGCCGGGACCGCAACCGGCAGGAGCTGGCACATCTGGTAGAGAAGGCGAAAAACTTCGGCATTACCAGAGAGCAGTTTTTGGAGGATGCGGCCAGAGCGTTTGATGAAGGGGGTATAGTAAAATGATAGTGACACAAAATGTGAGCAAAAAATTTAATGATGTCCTGGCGCTTAATGACATCAGCCTTAACATTAACAAGGGCGCAATTTTTGGTCTGGTGGGCACCAACGGCGCCGGCAAAAGTACGCTGCTGCGCTTGCTCAGCGGCATTTATAAGCCGGATACCGGTGTGTTGACCATTGACGGGCAAACCGTGTGGGAGAATTTGGAGGTTAAACGCCGTCTGTATTACATCTCGGATGAGCAGTATTTCTTTGCCAACACCACTCCGCTGGAAGTCGCCCGTTATTACTTAAACATTTATCCCAATTTTGACATTCAGCGTTTCAGCAGCCTGATGGAGGGCTTTGACTTGCCCCAGCTGCGCAAGGTAAACACTTTCAGTAAAGGTATGAAGAAGCAGCTTTCGGTTATTCTGGGCCTCTCCGCCGGCACCGATTACATCTTCTGCGATGAAACCTTCGACGGTCTGGACCCTGTAATGCGTAATACCGTTAAAAGTCTGTTCGCGGCCGAGGTTGCTGACCGTGAGCTGACCCCGATTATCGCTTCTCATAACCTGCGAGAGTTGGAGGACATCTGCGACCATGTGGGCCTGCTGCATAAAGGCGGCGTGCTGCTGGAAAAAGACATCGACGATATGAAGCTGGGCGCCGGTAAGGTTCAATGTGTACTGCCCGAGGGTGCCGACATCAACGCCCTTGGCCTCAACATTGTGGTGCAGGAGAACCGAGGCTCGCTGATCACCATTATTGCCCGCGGCACGCATGAAGAAATTGCCGCCAGGGTGGCGTCGGCTAACCCCATTTTCATGGAAGTTTTGCCGCTGACGCTGGAAGAATTCTTTATTATGGAAACGGAGGTGGCCGGTTATGACCTTAAAAAACTCTTTATCTGATAAACAGTCGGCAAACGGCGGTGTAACCCTGGGCCAGCTTACCGCCAAAATTATCAAAAGGCACATTTGGCTGCCCCTGCTGGCATTGATCGGTTTTATCCTCAACCTGCCCGTAATGACGGCGATGTTGTGGAATGTATATGCTGATAATGCAAGTTACTTCAATAACAACCGTGTAGAAGAGTTGGTGCAGGTTTTCCAGGTGGGCAGCAGCATGATTATCATTGTGGGGGCGGCGCTGGCAGCCTTCACGCTGTTCCGTTATTTGCAGGTACGGCAGCAGGTGGATTTTTACCACAGCCTGCCCATCCGCAGAGAGAAGTATTTTGCGGCCAATATGCTGGCCGGTTTGCTGGTGTTTTTGGCGCCGTATGCGCTGGCTCATCTGTTAAACCTGCTGATGATGGCCATGGCCGGTATCCTGCCTTATCTGGTGCTGGCGGATTATGTGCAGTTTGTGCTGCTGAACATTCTGGCTTATATGCTGATGTTTGCGCTGACAACGCTGGCGATGATGCTGGCCGGCAGTATGCCCGCCGCCTTGAAGATTTTGGTGGGTATTTACGGCCTGGCACCGGCGGTTGGCCTGCTGCGAGAGCTGCTGAGCGATGTGTTCTATTCCCATTATCTGTACGGAGCCGATGTACTGAACAACCTGCTGACCCGCGCCTCTGTGCTGGTGCGTTACTGCTGGATCAGCTTCTCCGGTTATGATTGGGAGTACGGTACGCATATCTTCTGGCAGGATTGGCTGGCAGGCTTTGTGCTGCTGGTGCTGACGGTTGCGGCGGCGCTGTGGCTGTATAAAAAGCGCAGCAGCGAGTGTGCCGGTTCTACGCTGGCATTTGGCTGGCAGCGTCCTGTTTTCAAATATCCTTATGTGCTGCTGTGCGGCTGTCTGGGCGGTATTATGTTCTATGCCATCGGTAATGAGAATCTCTTTTGGCTGTATTTCGGCGTAGTTATTGCCACCACATTCTTTGCTCAGCTGCTGGAAATTTTCATCAAGAGCGATTTCCGGGCCATCCGCCGCGGTTGGCCGCAGGTGGGTATCTGCATTGTGCTGGTCAGTGCAATTCTGGGTTATTATGCTTTTGACATCGGCAAATTTGATGCCTGGCAGGCCGAGGCTGACCGGGTGGCCGCTGTTCATGTAGAGGGCAATATTTTGTCGCTTAGCTATGATGACTACCGTTATTATGGCTACAATCCGTATGAAAACTCTTACTGGCAGTTTGGCATTGATGATTATATCAAAGAACACAATATGATGAGCTTTGCCGAGCCGGAGAATGTGGCTGCGCTGGTAAGTATTCTTAACTCTCAGCCGCAGCAATACGGCTACCGTGAATATGAGGACGGCGACTATTACAACTGGTCCAGCAGCCGGTGGGTAGAAGTGGTTTATACCCTTGACAACGGCAGACAGGTGGCCAGAAGCGTGAACTGCGCCGATATATTTGAGAATGCCGATGCTTACCGTGTGCTGCTGGGCAGCGATGAATGGCAGAACCAGCTGTTTATGTATAATGATGAGCTGGATGATTACGGTGTGTTCCCCGCAGAGCTGAATAATCTGGGTATAAATGACGCCCATTATTATGAGCCCGGCAAAATGACCGCCGCCGAGGGCAAAGAGTTTGTGCAGGTTTTCACCGAGGAATTTGCCGCACTCTCCGGTGAAGAGCTGCTGACGGGTGTGCCGGTGGCCAACATTACTCTGCACTTCTATGAGAGTATGGAGGAAACCGAGTACGGCCGGGATTACACCAACAGCTGGTATATGGATGTCAGCGTTTATCCCGGTATGCCGCGCACCATTCAGCTTATCAAAAAGTATTACGGTGATGATGCGCTGACCGCCAATCAGGATTTGTACCGTCTGGTCAGCGTGGTGGAATATCTGCCCCAGCCGACGGAATATACCGGCGATGTTACCGCAAAAACCGTATATGAGGCCGCTGAAACTACCGTAACTGCCGATGTATATAAGCCGTATGAGAGTGAAACCGGCTTTGTTGAGGGCGTGACGATGCGAAACGGTATTCCGTATAAATCCGGACGGGTGCTGACGCCGGCCAACAACGCCGCCGAGATTGCCGAGCTTATGAAGCAAAGCGTAAGTTACGGCCGTATTGACTTGGTGCGTTATTATGACATCTGGCAGGAGGCCTGCGCTGTACCTTATTATGAGGTGACCTACAAGGATGATGCAGAGGGCCGCCTGATTTGCGAGGAACGTTATATTATCCCCGATGAGGCTGAGTATAAGCAGATGATGGAGCAGATAAAACGGCAGGATGCTGCTTATGAAAACCAAAATTATTAAGCCACATCTTAATCAGTAATTGTTAACCAAACGCATATACTCGCGTAAACAATTGACCAAAACCCAAAAAAAACCGGCCGCACGGCGTACGCTGTTCGGTCGGTTTTTGATATGTTTTTAGGCACATTTTTATGCGGCAGGCTGCTGCTGATTCGGGGCCACAACGGGCGGCGTTATCTCCGGCGTGGCGTTATAATCCGTAAAATCGCAGGTCAGCGTCAGGGTGCTGCTTTGGCTGCCGGCATGGGCGTTGGCACAAATTTCGGCGCGGCGTATTTGATTTTGGGCATTTATCCACAGCGTGCAGGCCAGATCATCAAAGTATTTTTCATAATAGCCATCGGCGGTTTGGGGCGTAAAGCCCAGCTTAAAGCACTTTTCGCCGTCAATCTCCTCGGTATCGGCAGCGGTGGCATCCAGTATGGCAGTCAGATGAAAAACTGTACGCGGGTCAAGGTCTCCCAGCAGCGATTGATTGGTAAGCAGCTCTCCGTCGGCCAAATCCAGCCATTGTTCGGTCAGGCTGTCCTGCCTTAGCGTCCGCTGCCCCAGCTGATAAATATTCACCCGGCTGCCCAGCACCTCGCCCTGCACATGGTAATTTTCGCCGCAAATCTCACCGTTTAACTTGCCCAGCGGGGTGATTTCATTGTTCAGCAGCAGCTTGCTCTCGGTGGAGAATGTCAGGCTCTCGGCGGAAAGCAGGTTGTCAACGGCCACGGCGGCCAGCTCGGCGGGTGGCATCTTGGGGGCGGTTAAGGCGGGGTACAGCATGATGCCTGCGGCCAAAATCATCAGCACGGCAGCGGCGGGCAATAAAAATTTCTTGATTTTTCTCACAAAAATCCCTCCTGAAAACAGATGGGCGGCGGAAACCGCATTTCTGTCAAAAAAATATGTGAGAGTTTTTGAGAAAATACATAAAAGCCTGAGAATTTTAGCAGGGTTTTGCCAATTATGGGAGAATAAATAACAGCAGACAAAAATTTATAAAAAATCAGGATGAAATTTTTGACGAAATTTTTGCTGAAACTGACTTCGGGAGGTGTTTTCATGTCAAACCAGCCGCAATTTAACCCTGCTGACTGCCGGATTGAGGAAATAACCTCGGCCGAAGAATTGCAGCAGATGGTGAAGTCTGTGGCCGCGCAGATTGACGCTTATTATGCCGAGATTGGGGCACCTGAGATCTTGCTGGTTTGCATCTTGAAGGGTGCAGAGATATTCCATGCTGACTTGCTGAGAGAGCTTAAAACCCCGGCCAAGATAGACTTTATGCAGGTTTCCAGCTATGTGGGCACGGCCAGCAGCGGAGAATTAACTATTTACAAGGATTTGATATTGGATATTACCGGGCAGCACGTGCTGCTGGTGGAGGATATTATCGACAGCGGACTGACGCTCAGCCTGCTGTTGGACCGTTTGAGTAAACGGGGACCGGCCAGCTTAAAGCTTTGCGCAGCCTTTGATAAAAAGGAGGCCAGAAAGCAGCCGTTGGAGGTTGATTTTGCCGGTATGGTGGTGCCGGATAAATTTTTGGTGGGTTATGGCCTGGATTATGAGGAATATTTCCGTGGTCTGCCGTATTTGGGTGAGTTATTTTTGCCCGATGCCCAATAAAAATTGAATTTTGGTAATTATAAGGTACAAAAGTTGTCGATTATCGGCAATTAAACCTAAAAATGCAATAAAAAGCCTGAATATATCAAGGGAGGTCGAATGACATGATTGAAAAAGAACAAGTTGTTTGGCAGGTTGCCCAGCAGATGACTCTGAACCTGCAAGCCAACAATAAAAAACTGGATGAGGTACCGTCCGATTACCTGGCAAAAATTTCCGAAACCGCAGGTATTTTTGCGGTATTTTATTCCGGACGAGAGCTGGGCTTGGGCCTGAACAAGGTGGAAGGCCCCTCTATGCTGTATGTGGACGCCACCGCCCAGATTCCGCGCCATTTGTGGGGCGAGGACACCGGTGCCACCGGTTTGCGCCGTTCTTTGGCTGCTTTGCTGGCTTACAAGTATGATTTGCAGGCCAAGCCGCGCAGTAATGACCCGGAGGATGTTGACCGTTTTGACAACTATGCGCTGACACCCGAAAGCGAAGCCAAGTTGACCGAATGGATGCATGAAAATCTTTACATCGGCTTTGTGGCCGCCACTCCGGATACCATCAATCAGCTGATCCCCGCTATGATTACCGCCAATGCACCGGTGCTGAATCTTAGCAACAATGTAAACAACCAGTACGGCGCCGAGGTTAAGCGCTGCCGCAAGCAGATGACTGCTGCCGCCCGTGCATATAAAGAATAAATTGCAGTAATGCCGCCCGACGGCGGATAGGCATAAAAAAATAATAAATCGGTATGTTAAATACCGATTTATTATTTTTGCCTGTTATTCTCGGGTTAGAAAACTACTTTTTTCAGGGGAATTACCGTCTGATTTAACGGCAGTTGTTGTTGCTTCTGTTGCTCTGCTGGTTGCTCTGCTGATTGGACTTCTGGTTGTTCTGCTGATTGTTCTGCTGGTTAGACTGCTGATTGGACTTCTGGTTGTTCTGCTGGTTAGACTGCTGATTGTTCTGCTGGTTGTTGATACGATTGTTTACCATTGTGTTTTCACCTCTTTTTTAATTGTTTGGCAACCACAATGCTATTATGGCTGCGTACGGGGTGGATTATGTATCAAAGGTGGCTGTGGGCGGCAGAAATTTTTGTCAGAATTTTGTGAGTATAATCAGCCGGCCGCAGGGCAGAATAAGCAGCAGAAGTCCGTTGGATGACAAAAGGGCAAGGCCGGCTATGCTGCGCCGTCAGTTTTTTTGTCAGCGGACTTCTTTTTTATGGGTATTTTTGTGATAATTGGGGAGGAGATTTTTATGCGTATTGATAACAGAACGGCGGATTCTCTGCGCGCTTGCAGCGTTCAGCCGGGTTTTATGCCTTATGCCGAGGGCTCTGCTTTGATGATCACCGGCAACACCAAGGTTATTTGCACGGCCACGGTGGAGGAGGGTGTGCCGCCTTTTATGAAGGGCTGCGGCGAGGGCTGGCTGACGGCGGAATATGCCATGCTGCCCCGTGCCACCGAGCAGCGTAACCGTCGCCCCGGCGCCAAACCGGACGGACGCGCCACCGAGATCCAGCGGTTGATTGGCCGCAGCCTGCGGGCAGCCGTGGATTTGAGCCGCCTGGGTGAGTACACCATCCGCATTGACTGTGATGTTTTGCAGGCCGATGGCGGCACCAGAACGGCCTCTATTACGGGTGCGTATATTGCTACCGTGCAGGCACTTCGTTATATGCAGCAGCAGGGTTGGCTGCCTGATGGTGAACTGCCGCTGCTGGGGCAGGTGGCGGCCGTCAGCGTGGGTATTATTGACGGTGAGCCGCGCCTGGATTTGTGTTATGAGGAGGACAGCCGCGCCGATGTGGATATGAATGTGATCATGCTGCGCAAGGGTGATAATTTTGAGCTGGTGGAGGTGCAGGGTACTGCCGAGCATAACAGCTTTGGCCGTGCGCAGCTGAATGAGCTGCTGGATCTGGCGGAATTGGGCGTGGATAAGCTGATGCAGCTGCAAAACGAGGCTCTGGCTGAGTAAATTATCGAAAACTGTAAGGGGGATTTGGCGATGAAATTGTTGATTGCCAGCGGAAATAAACATAAGGTGGCTGAGATTAAGGAGCTGCTGGCGGACAGCAGTTGGCAGGTTTGCTCGCTGGCTGATTATCCGCAGGTGGAGCTGCCGCCCGAGGATGCGCCGACTTTTGAGGGCAACGCTTATATTAAGGCGGCGGCTGCGGCCAAAGCAACGGGACTTTGGACGCTGGCTGACGATTCGGGGCTGGCGGTGGATTATTTGCAGGGAGAGCCCGGGGTGCGCAGTGCCCGTTATGCCGGCGAGGACAAGGATGATGATGCCAACAATCGCAAACTGTTGGCTGCGATGACCGATTGTCCGCCCGATGAGCGCACGGCCCGTTTTGTCTGCGCGCTGGCGTTGGTGTCTGCTGAGGGCGAGAGCTTTACTGCCAACGGCACCTGCGAAGGCCGCATTGGCTATGAGGAGCGCGGCACCATGGGTTTTGGCTATGACCCTCTGTTTATTATGGAGGACGGCACACATACCATGGCCGAGCTGGATATGGCTGCCAAAAATGAAATCAGCCACCGTGCCAAGGCTTTGCGCCAAATGCTGCCGGTGCTGTTGAAGCTGGCCGAATAATTTTAAGCCCCTGCCGAGGTGTTGGCGGGGGCTTGAATTTTTATGATAGATAGTTTTTGGAGAAAAACAAAAGCTGCTTATCAAGAGTAAGCAGCTATTTGGCATTGGCAGAAGGGATTGCGAACAAAAAAAATTGTTAAATTCTTATTCTCAATTATTTTTGTGAGGAAGGGTTGAGGGAAAAGAAAAGCCGCTTACAGAAAATAAGCAGCTTTTCTGGTATTGGCGGGAGGGATTGCGAACAAAAAAAATTGTTAAATTTTTATTCTCAATTATTTTTGTGAGGAAAGGTTGGGAGAAAAATAAAAGCCGCTTATCAAAAAATAAGCAACTTTTTTGGCGCGCCAGAAGGGATTCGAACCCCTGACCCACGGCTTAGAAGGCCGTTGCTCTATCCTACTGAGCTACTGGCGCATATTAAATTGAAAAAATGGAGCGGGTGAAGTGAATCGAACCCTCGTATTCAGCTTGGAAGGCTGACTCTCTACCATTGAGTTACACCCGCATAGCTCATAGCCCGACCGACTAACAGTAAATATAACATAAGTAAATGCAAAAATCAAGTAGATATGCTGAAATTTATGCAGAAAAACTGCACACCGAAGCTAATCCCCTTGACTTAACAGCCAAAAAAGCATAAAATATAATGGGTTTGCAGTTGATGTGAACCAAAATATGATAATAACTTCTGCGGAGTACCGCAGAGATGGAGGATTATGATGACCGATTTTAAGTTGGAGCTTTCGCCCGAGGAACGCCAGGCCAAAATTGAGGCGGCTGTGCGTGAGATTTTGCTGGCGGTGGGCGAGGACCCTGACCGTGAAGGTCTGTTGGAGACTCCGGCCCGTGTTGGCCGTATGTATGCCGAGATTTTGTCCGGCCTGCGTGAGGACCCCAAACAGCACCTGTATAAGCAGTTTACCACCGATAAACACGGTGAACTGGTGCTGGTAAAGGATATTGCCATTTACTCGATGTGCGAGCATCACATGCTGCCTTTTTACGGCAAGGCGCACATCGCTTATATCCCCAAGGACGGCAAAATCACCGGCCTTTCTAAGCTGGCCAGAATGGCCAACGGTTTTGCCCGCCGTTTGCAGGTGCAGGAGCGTCTGACCACCCAGATGGCTGACGCTGTGATGGAGGCGCTGGACCCCCGCGGCGTGCTGGTGGTGATTGAGGCTGAGCATATGTGCATGACCATGCGCGGTGTGCAGAAACCCGGCTCGATGACGGTGACCTCGGCGGTGCGCGGCCATTTTGAGAAGGATATGAAGGCCCGTGCCGAGGCGATGTCTTTGATTTGGGGCCGCTGATTTGGGTATAATATTGAACTGAATTTTTAACAGATAGTGTGTTTTATGAGGAGATAATAATGCTGCAAAAAATTTTTCAGGGCGCTAAGGAAATTATCATTATTTTTGGCCTGGCGCTGTTGATTTCGCTGCTGGTTAAGGGATTTCTGGTGGATAACCGTATGATTCCCACCTCATCCATGGTGCCCACGGTGCCGGTAAACAGCCGTATTCTGGTCAATCGCATCGGTTATTATATTGGCGAGCCGCAGTTTCAGGATATTGTGCTGTTTGAGCCCACTGCCAGTATTGCCGAGGATGTGGGCCTGGGCGAGGATATGTTGAAGCGTGTTATCGGTATGCCGGGGGATGAAATTTACATTACCGGCGGCGTGTTGTACCTTAACGGCGAGGCGCTGGATGAGCCTTACATCAGCGCCCCGATGAACTATGATTTTGGCCCGGTGAAGGTGCCGGAGGGCTGTGTGCTGCTGCTGGGCGATAACCGCAATTACAGCTTTGACGCCCACCTGTGGAAGGACCCCTTTGTGCCGATTGAAAATGTTAAGGGCAAGGCCTTCTTTATTTACTGGCCGATGGCTGAATTCGGTGCATTGAACTAAAATTTAAGACTTTTTGGCTTTTTTGATGAATAACGGCCGCAGATAATGGCGGAAAACCCGCGGCAGGCCATCCAGCCACACCAACAGCAGCAGATAAGCCGCGCTGCCGGTGGCACAGATTATGACAAAATTGGTATATGATGACAAATTGAGAGCAGCAGGGAGTAATATCTCTGCTGTTCTTGCTGTTATAACGCCGAAACAGGCGGCTGTCAGTGGTTTAATGATGATGTTGGTAACTTGCAGCCGCAGTGCCGTAAAGTGCCGCAGAAAAGCGTAATTTATCGTGCAGGCGGTGCCGGCAAAAAGCAGTTCGGCCAGGGCGGCGCCGGTAATGCCAAAGATGGGCACCAGCAGCCAGACGGCCGCCAGAAATACCCCGCCGGAGATTATCAGGCCGGCAAACAGGGCTTTTAACTTGCCCATGCCCTGCAAGATGCTGGTAAGCGCGGTTTGGGCGTAGATGAAAAAGGCCGCCGAGGCCAGGATGCGCAGCGAATCAGCCGCCGCAGGTGCATGGAACAGCCAGCTGCAAAGCTCATCGGCAAAGCGGTAAAACAGCAGCATAAACGGCAGCGCAATAACGGCGGTGATATGCAGGCTTTGATTGATACGGCTGTTTAACATGGTGGGGTTGTTGTCGCTTTCGGCGATGGAAGGCAGCAGCGCCATGGCCAGCGTGGCGGTAAAAATGCCCGGCAGGTGGATGAGAGAGAGTGCCACGCCCGAAAAGTTGCCGTAGGCATCGGTGGCGGCGGCAGGGGATAAACCGCTTTTTTGCAGGGCCAGAGGTATCAGCAGTGCTTGCAGCATTAAAATGGCTGACATCAGCAGTCTTTGCACGGTAACGGGCGCCCCAAAGGCAAACAGCCGCAGTACGGTATCGGCACGGGAGATGGTGGGCGGCAGGGGGTTGTGCGGCCGCTGGCCAAGATATGCCCGTAAAATGAACAGCAGGCCGCAGGCTTCGCCCAGCACCGTGGCCAGGGCTACTGCTTTTACCGCTGCACCCAGGCCGTAAGGCAGGGCCAGATAAACCAGCAGGCTGCCGGCCGCCACCCGGACAATTTGCTCAAAATTCTGGGAGATGCCGATGATACCGATTTGCTTGGTGGCCTGAAAATACGCTCGAAACCCCGAACAGACGGTGACCAGCAGTATGGCCGGGCAAAGATAACGGAGATAAACTGCGCCCTCGGCGCTGCCAAAGCGGGCCAGCAGGTTGGGGGCAAAGCAAAAGCAAATGACGGTGGTAAGGCTGCCCAGCACCAACAGCAGTATCATGGCCGTGCGCTGTATGCGCCGCAGGTTTTGGTGGTTGTGCCGCCCGATCTCCAACGCAAGCAGACGGCCGGCCGCCAGCGGTATGCCCATGGAGGCGGCCACCAGCGCAAACGAATACACCGGCCCTGTCATCTCGGTGACACCAATGCCGGCGGTACCGATCAGCCGCACCAGAATAATCTTATATACAAAGCCCAGCACACGGGAGATAAAGTTGCAGACCAACAGTATGGCAGCACTCCAAAACAGGTTGTTAAACTTGGTCTGCACGGCGGTCAACTCCTTGGGGCCGGCCGAATATGGGGCCTCTACCTTCGTCTATGCAGAAAAATTTATGTTTTGGCGGCGGTTTTATGCGCGGTTTGCAAAATAAATATGGATTGTTAAGAGGATTTTTGCGAAAAAAGTATAATTATCAATATATGATTAAAAAATTATCAGCCGGGATGGCGGCTTATAATAAAAAACCGTGCCGGCTGATTACCCTTATTCACATTGTTGTTTTTGATAGATTATTTTTAAGATGCCTGTGACATCTGATAATATAAAAATCTTAAAATAAAATATCTTGTAGTAAGGAGGAAAGTTTCATGAAGGTTTATAAACCAGAGAACATTCGTAACATCGCTATTGCATCACACCAAGGGACCGGTAAGACGAGTTTGGCCGAAGCCATTGCTTTTCAATGCGGCGCAGTAAAGCGTCTGGGCAAGGTGACTGAGGGCAATACGGTTTCTGATTACAGCCCCGAAGAGGTTAAGAAGAAGGTATCCGTTAACACTTCTCTGCTGGCTTGTGAGTGGAACGATGTAAAGCTGAATTTGCTCGATGTTCCGGGGTTTTTGGATTTTGTCGGCGAAGTTGATGCGGCCCTGCCTGTGTGTGAGAACGTGCTGATGACGGTTGACGCATCTTCCGGCGTGGGCGTGGGGACCGAGCTGATGGCTGAGCGCGCCAAGGAATTGAGCAAGGCCACCATCATTTTCATCAATAAGATGGAACGCGAGAATGCTGACTTCAATCGTTGTATCAATCAGTTGGGTAATGCCCTGGAGCGTGCCGCTGTGCCGGTTCAGCTGCCCATTGGTCAGGCCGATAGCTTTAAGGGCGTGGTAAATGTCCTCTCCAAGAAGGCTTATCTGTTTGAGGACGGCAAAACCACCGAAATCCCGATGCCCGAAGAAATGGCCGAGGATGTTGAGGATGCACATTTCCGCCTGATGGAATATGCTGCCGACGGTGATGACGAAATTCTGATGAAGTATCTGGAAGGCGAAGAGCTGACCCCTGCCGAAATCAAAGTCGGTCTCCGCGGTGCTATTGCCAAGGGCCTGTTTGCACCTGTACTGTGCGGCTCGGCGCTTAACAACCTGGGTATTGAAACTCTGCTGGGCTTCTGTGCCTCTTATCTGCCCTCGCCGGTTGATTGTCTGCCTGCTGAGGATGCCGACAAGCCGCTGGCCTTGCAGGTTTTCAAATCCATTACCGACCCGTTTGTGGGCAAACTGAATTTGTTTAAGGTATATCAGGGTAATTTGGGCGCTGTAACTGCGCTTTACAATGTTACCAAAGAGAAGGAAGAAAAAATCTCCGGCCTGGCCACCATGCTGGGCAAGGGTACTGTGCCTGTTACCGAGCTTTGCTGGGGCGATATCGGCGTATTTGCCAAGCTGGCCAACACCGGCACCAATGATGTGCTGTGCATGAAGGATAAGCCGCAGGAGCTGCTGCCGATCGAGTTCTCTCAGCCGACCTACACCGTGGCTATTCAGCCCAAGAGCAAGGCCGACGAAGATAAACTGGGTGCTGCTTTGCAGAAGATTTTGGAGGAAGACCCCACTCTGCATTGTGTGAAGGACCCTGTTACTCATCAAACCCTGCTTACCGGTATGGGTGACACCCATGTTGACATCACGCTGGAACGCCTGGTGCGCAAGTTTAATGTACTGGTGGATACTGTTCCGCGTATTCTGCCCTATAAGGAAACTATCCGCGGCAAGGCTACCCGTGTTGAAGGCAAACACAAGAAGCAGTCCGGCGGTCACGGCCAGTATGGTCATGTCTTCATTGACCTGGAACCCTGCTATGACCAGGAATTTGTGTTTGAGGAAAAAATCTTTGGCGGATCGGTGCCCAAGCAGTACATCCCCGCTGTTGAAAAGGGCATGAAGGAAGCTATCATGGAGGGTACGCTGGCCGGCTACCCCGTTACCAACATCAAGGTAACTTTGACTGATGGTTCTTATCACGATGTTGACTCCTCGGAAATGGCCTTTAAGATTGCCACCAACATCGCCTTCCGCAAGGCGTTTGAGCAGGCTAAGCCGGTGCTGTTGGAGCCTATCATGAGCGTGGAGATCCGTGTTCCCGATGAATATACCGGCGACATCATGGGCGATGTTAACGGCGCTCGCCGTGGCCGCATTATGGGCATGGAGAAGGACGGCAAGGTGCAGGTTATCACCGCGCGTATCCCGCTGGCTGAGCTTTCCCGTTACACCATTGATTTGAAGTCGATGACCCAGGGCCGCGGCAAGTTTACCATGCAGCCTGATGGCTATGAGGAAGCTCCGGCTCCGATTGCTGACAAGGTTATCGCTGCTGCCAATAAAGACAAATAATTTATGCAAAATTTTACCCCCGAAGTCTGTTTCGGGGGTAATTTTTTGTATATGCGGGCAATATTTTTTAATGATAAAGCTTGGCGGCAGCTTCGGTGGCGTTATCGCAGGGTAAATCCTTTTGCAGCAGCCAAAACAGCACCTCCAGCTTATCCACCAGCGATAATATCAGCAGTTCACTGTCCTCATTAAGCAGGGTGTGGTGCTCCCGGCGGGCCACGGCAGCGGCCAAACGGTTCTCGTATTCCAGCGTAAGTGCCAAAACTTCTTCCTCGGTTCGCATGGCAGGGCCTCCTTGCGGTGTTAAGCGCTGCTGTATTATATGGCGGGGCGGGCGCCGGGGCACAAAAAAACAGCAACCCATGTTAAGCTGCTGTTTAATTTGCTATAATTAGATTGCCCGCTGAACTTTTCCGGAACGCAGGCAGCGTGTGCATACGGTTGCTCTCTGCGGAGTGCCGTTTACAACCACTCTGACTCTCTGCAAATTGGGCTTCCACTTGCGCTTGGTGCGGATATGAGAATGGCTGACTTTCATACCGGTCTGCATAGTCTTGCCGCAAACTTCGCATTTTGCCATGGGTTCCACCTCCTTTTATACAGGCAATATGACCTTTCAGATTTGTTAAGCCCCGGCATTCTAAGCGGTTAGGACACCAAGGGAATAACCTTTTCTATTTTAGCAAAAAAAACCTGCGGTTGCAAGTGTTTTTTGTAAAATTTTTTATTTTTATTTGCATAAAGTTTTTTGACCGTTTTTTAAGATTTTTTTGGTGGTGATTAGATGATTTTTTGTAAAATTTATAGTTGGAATTTTGCTGCAATTAGGTTATAATATAGAATGAGGATATTAGGAGGTGTTTATTATGATTCGTGTATCGGATAATAATTTGGGTGCCGTTGAGATTTCCCGTGATGTCTTGGCCACCTATATCGGCCTTGCGGCCACAAACTGTTTTGGTGTAGTTGGAATGTCCTCTAAAACCTTGAAGGACGGCTTGGCAACGCTGCTCGGCCAGGATTCGTTCAGCCGTGGTGTTGAAATTTTGGATAAAGACGGACAACCGCAGGTTAATGTGTACATTATTGTAGGTTATGGCACGAAGATTTCGGAGATTGCCAACAATGTAATTCAGAGAATTCAGTACAATGTTCAAGAGTACCTGGGTATTCGGCTTAATGGCGTAAACCTGGTAGTGCAGGGTGTACGCGTACTGGATTAAGGAGGCTTTTGATATTGAACAGTTTTTTGAAGGTTAAAGAGTTTGCGGCCTTTTTTATTGGCGGTGCGGCCAATCTTACTGCCAATAAAGAGAAAATCAACGCGCTGAATGTTTTCCCCGTGCCTGACGGTGATACCGGCACCAACATGGGGCTGACGATGACCTCGGCGGTGCGTGATGTGCCGGCCCAAACAACAGTTGTTGATGTGGCCAAGGTTTTGGCGCACGGTGCGCTGTTGGGTGCGCGTGGCAACTCCGGTGTAATTCTCAGCCAGATTTTGCGTGGCTTCTCTCAGGGGTTAGACGGTGCCGAGCAGGTTTCGGCGGCTGATTTTGCCCGTGCCATGCAAAAGGGTGTAGAGCTGGCTTATAAATCGGTTATGCGGCCGGTGGAGGGTACTATCCTCACCGTGGCCCGCAAGATGTCGGAGGCGGCTGATAAAGCGGTGGCCGATACGCCCGAAATGGCGGTTGACGCCCTGTTGGAGGTTATGCTGGCCGAGGGTCATGTTGCGCTGGCCAATACCACCAACCAGTTGCAGGCGTTGAAGCAGGCCGGCGTGGTCGATTCGGGCGCCAGCGGCTTGATTGCTATTTTTGAGGGCGGCTTGCGTGGTGTACGCGGCGAGGAGTTTGAGGTTGAACTGGCTGTTGGCGGCAAGGTTGATTTTATGGCCCAGCCCGAGGAGGACGATACCGCTGATTTGGTCAACCATTATTGCACCGAGTTCTTCATCCACGGCCAAAACATTGATGTTGACGCTTACCGTGCGCATTTGCAGGATATGGGCGAGAGCCAGGTTATCGTGGGCAATGAGAGCGTGGTTAAGACGCATATTCACACGGCCAACCCCGGTGCGGTGTTAAGCTATGCGCTGCAATTCGGCTCTTTGCACGATTTGAAGATTGACAATATGAAGGACCAGCACCGTGAAACCCTCTTCACCGAGGATGAACATAATGCGGCGCAGCTGGATGAAATTTTGGCCGGTGCGGCCGAGGCTGTGACCGAGGTTTTGGCTGATATGCCGACGGTGGAACTGCCCTGCTGCGGCGTGGTTGCGGTTTCCTCAGGCGAAGGTCTGGATCAGATTTTCACCGAGATGGGCGTGGCGGCGTTGGTCAGCGGCGGCCAGAGCATGAACCCCAGCGCCGAGGATATTCTGCGCGCGATTAAGTCTGTGCCGGCCGAGCAGGTGGTAATTCTGCCCAACAACAGCAATATCGTTATGGCGGCCAACCAGGCCTGTCAGCTGGCCGAAAAGCCGGTGGTGGTGGTGCCCAGCAAACATATCACGCAGGGTATTGCCGCGATGATGGACTTTGATGCCGATGCAACCGCCGAGGAAAATGCCGAGGCGATGACCGAGGCGTTCTCGGTGGTGAGAAATGCGCAGGTTACTTATGCTGTGCGTGATTCCTCGGCTGACGGACAGGATATTCATGAGGGCGACATTCTGGGTATTCTGGACGGCACAATTTCGGTGGTGCAGCCGACTATCAACGAGGCCGTGCTGGCATTGGCTCCGCTGATGTTCGGCGAGGACACCAGCCTGATCACTCTGCTTTACGGCGAGGGCGTAACGGCTGATGAGGCCGAGGCGCTGGCCGCAGAGCTGGCCGAAATCTACCCCGATTACGAGGTGGAGGCCCAGTTCGGCGGACAGGCTGTATATCATTATCTGATGGCGGTGGAATAAGCAATTTGGCGTTGGCGGATAGCTTATTTTACGGTCGTCGGGCATTGTAATGGAATTTTTGGGGGACATGGGCCGGCGGTCTGTGTCCCTTTTTGCTGATAATTTGTGCATAATTTGGTGATAAATGCGGAGGTGCTGGCGGTGGCTGATATGCCGGAGAAAATTGCGCAGGTTTTGCTGCTGGAACAGCGGCAGGGTTTTTTAGAGAGCAGCGTGCTGGGCGGTTTTGGTGCGTGGCTGGTGGGTTTGGCGGCAGATTTGCCACGGAACGCGGCCGGTAAACTGACCGCCCTGGCCGAGGATTATCAGGAGGCGGCATTGGCCGAGCGAGCCGAACTTTGGCAGCAGATTACTTTTTTGCTGGCCGAATGTGAGTGGCCGGAGGAAAATACTGCAAAACCCCAGCTAAAACAGGTGATAAAGCCGGACAATCTGGGCGTTTCGATTGAATATTTGAAGGGTGTGGGGCCCAAACGCGCCACGCTGCTTAGAAAGCTGGGCATCTACACCGTGCGTGATATGCTTTTTAACCTGCCGCGAGATTATGAGCGCCGCCCCCGGCCGCTGCCGATGTGCGATGTGGAGGAGGGCGAGGCGGTAGTCTGCGGCAAAATCCTCAGCCACACAATGCTGCGCCCCAACCGCCGCCTGACTATATTGAAGGTACTGCTGACCGACGGCACCGACAACCTGACCGCGGTGTGGTATAATCAAACGCATTTGCAGGAGCAGATGCTGCCCGGGCGTGAGATTGTGGTTTTCGGCAAGGTGGAGAGGCGTTTTGCGGCGCGTGAAATAAATGTGCAGGATTACGAATTTGCGGTGCGCCCCAGCGATACGGGGTTGCTGCCGGTCTACGCGCTGACGGCCAATCTTAACCAGAAAAGTATGCGAAAACTGGTGCAGACGGCGTGGGAGCGTTATTCGGCGTATCTGGCGGACGGCCTGCCGGAGGATTTGCTGGCCCAAAACGGTCTGCTGCCCTTGAAGCAGGCGCTGTATCAGCTGCATTTTCCGCAGAGCGAGGACGAGGTGGAGTGCGGGCGGCAGCGTCTGGCTTATGAGGAGTTGCTGGTGACGCAGTTGACGGTGCTGGCCAACCGTTTGCCGCAGCAGGAGCAGCCTTGGCCAAGGCCTCAGCTGCCGGCGCCCCAAGTGCTGGTCGATGAGTTTATGCAGGCGGTACCCTTTGCGCTGACGGGGGCACAGCGGCGTGTTATGGCGGAGATTTTTGATGATTTGCGGCGGCCCGAGCCGATGCGGCGGCTGGTGCAGGGGGATGTGGGCAGCGGCAAAACCGTTATTGCGGCGGCGGCGCTGTATCACAACCGACAGGCGGGGCGGCAGGGTGCGCTGATGGCCCCGACCGAAATTCTGGCCGGGCAGCATTTTAAGAACTTGCAGCCTCTGCTGGCCAAATTGGGCCTTTCCTGTGCGCTGCTGACGGGCGATACACCTGCGGCCGAGCGA
Source organism: Bacillota bacterium (assembly GCA_017397935.1). Taxonomy (GTDB): domain Bacteria; phylum Bacillota; class Dehalobacteriia; order UBA4068; family UBA4997; genus Avidehalobacter. The sequence goes on along the minus strand of JAFQHN010000012.1, from coordinate 22,527 downwards.
CGGGAGTTGTTATCGCGGCTGGCGGCGGGCGAGTTGGATGTACTGGTGGGCACCCACGCGCTGTTCTCCGATGATGTGATTTTTGCCGATTTGGGGCTGGCGGTGACGGATGAACAGCACCGTTTTGGGGTGAATCAACGCAACGCCCTGCGGAAAAAAGGCGAGCAGGCGGATGTGCTGGTGTTGACGGCCACGCCGATTCCACGCACGCTGGCCATGACATTTTGCGGTGATTTGGAGGTATCGGTGATTGATGAACTGCCGCCGGGGCGCCAACCGATACAAACCTTCGCCGTCAGCTATGATTTGGAGGAGAGGGCTCATAATTTTGTGCGGCAGGAGCTGGCCAAGGGGCGGCAGGCGTATGTTGTCTGCCCGCTGGTGGAGGAAAGCGAAAAGTTGGAGTTGGCCTCGGCGATTGAACTGACGGAGCGCTTGCGGCAGGAATTTGACGGTTTTCGGGTGGATTTGCTGCACGGCAAGCTGAAACCGCAGGAGAAGGCCGCCGTTATGAGCCGTTTTGCCGTCGGCGAGGTGCAGATTTTGGTCGCGACAACGGTGATTGAGGTGGGCGTGGATGTGCCCAACGCCACGCTGATGTTGATTAGGGACGCCGAGCGCTTTGGCTTGGCCCAGCTGCATCAGCTTCGGGGGCGTGTGGGGCGCGGTGCCGAGCAGAGCTACTGCATTTTGCTGAACAATGCCCGGAGCAAGGTGGCCAGAGAGCGCATCAAAACGCTGACCGAAACCAATGACGGCTTTGTGATTGCCGAGGCGGATTTGCGTCTGCGCGGTGCTGGTGAAATTTTGGGTACACGGCAAAGCGGCCTGGCAGCGTTGAAATATGCCGATTTGGCGCGTGATTTGCGGTTGGTGGAGGCTGCACGGCAGGATGCGCTGCGTTTGCTGGCCGACGGCGAATATTTGCGGTGGCCGTTGGCGCAAGAGGTGCTGCGCCGCAGCGAATTGTTGGAATCTTAACCGAAATTGCGGAGAATTTGCTTGCAAAAGCGGCGGATAACAACTATAATGAAGTTACCGAGGCGGCTGGCAACAGGCGCACGGAATAAATTGAGCCAAAAATTGTTTGGCAGGAGTATGCTGTTTGATTAAAAACAACACCTTGGAGATTGCGGGCTGACCGGGAGGTTGGCGGCAATTCTCTCAACCTTCCGATAAAATGTGTGAAAAATTGTCATTTTGACCATTATCAGGGGGGAAATTATGGAAAACTTTACGGAAAAACTTAAAATTAACGGTTATGATTGTCTTGTTCGTTTGGAAACCGCTGCCGATCATTGGATGGTGGAAAATCTGGTAAGAGAGTCTTTTTGGAATGTCTATCGCCCCGGTTGCTTGGAGCATTTTGTGCTGCATTGTTTGCGTAATGATGCTGATTTTGTGCCGGAGCTTAATTTAGTGTTGGAAAAAGACGGCGAGATCATCGGCCAGGTGATGTATATGCGCGCCAAAATTGCGGCTGATGACGGTCGGGTGCTGCCGATTATGACCTTTGGCCCGATAGCAATTGCCCCGCAGTATAAGCGGCAGGGATATGGCAAAGTGCTGCTGGATTATTCGCTGGCGAGAGCCGCCCAAATGGGGGCCGGTGCCGTTTGCATCGAGGGCAACATTGATTTTTACGGCCAAAGTGGCTTTGTGCTGGCCGGCACGCGCGGTATTCGTTATCATGGCGAGCCTGACGCTGAATTGCTGCCGTATTTTTTGTTGAAGGAGCTGCAACCCGGTTTTCTGGATGGAGTGAGCGGTGTTTATCATACCCCCACCGGTTATTATGTGGATGAGACTGTGGCTGAGGAATTTGACAGGCAGTTTGCGCCTAAGCAAAAGTTGAAATTGCCCGGTCAATTATTCTGAACCTAAGTAAAAGTAAAAGCACCTGTCAGTAATTGCGGCAGGTGCTTTTTGATTGATTTCTTGGTTATGCAGGATTATGCAGGTTGGCTGTTGTCCTTGCGGAACAAAAAGCTGATGACATACAGGCCGGCCAAACCCACCAGCGCAAAAATGCAGCGGCTGATGGCCGAGGCTGCGCCGCCAAAAATCGCGCCGACCAAATCATAGTTGAGGAAGCCGACCAAACCCCAGTTAATTGCACCGACAATCACCAACAGTTGGGCGATGTAGTCGATGGCGTTAAATCTCAGCATAAGAATGCCTCCTTTTTTTGTGGCTTGCCCGCCAAAATCAGTTTGGGCGGTACAAGAATAAAATTTACTATTTATATTTGCAGGCTTAGTATGGTATAATTAAGTGCTGAATATACAATTTTTTTTACAGTTAATTTGATTAAGGAGAAGAAAAGATGCTGGAAACTTTGACACAAGCGGCAGCCAAGCTGCCCGGAATTTATTACATAGTGCTGAATTTGGTGCTTTTTGCGCTGATGGGCTGGGACAAATTATCGGCGCTGCAAGGCTGGTGGCGTGTGCCGGAGAAGCGCCTGCTGTTGCTTGGTGTGCTTTCCGCCGGCCTGGGCGGCCTGGCCGGTATGCAGCTTTTTCATCACAAAACGCGCAAGCCTGTCTTTTGGGCGGTGTTTACGGCGGCGTTTTTTGGGCATATTGCGCTGTGGTTTTTGCTGTGCCATCTGCTGGTGCCCACGCCCGGTGCCGTGTGATTTTATAAGGAGGGCTTATGGCCGTTTGGGTAATTTCTGATTTTCACTTGTCACTGGCCTCGCCGTATCAGCCGGGGCAGGCGGCAGATTTATACAAGCCGATGTCGGTTTTTGGCGGAGATTGGGCGCATCATGCCGAGCGTTTGTATGAAAATTTTATCGCAGCGGTGGCGGACGATGACACGGTTTTTGTGCCGGGTGATTTAAGCTGGGCCATGAATCTGGCCGAGATAACGCACGATGCCGCTTATCTGGCGCTGCTGCCGGGGCGGCTGGTGATTTCCAAGGGCAACCATGATTTTTGGTGGGATACCAAAACCAAGGCGCTGCAAGCCATGCCGCCCAATGTTACGCTGCTGCAAAATCAGGCTTATCTGGCCGAGGGTATGGCGGTGGCGGCTGCGCGTGGCTGGTATTGCCCCGGCAGTGCGGATTTTGATACCGAGGCGGCCAAGATTTATCGCCGGGAGCTGATACGCCTGGATTTGGCCCTTAAAGATGCCGAGAAAAAGGCGGCGGCCAACCCGCTGCCCGACGGTGCGCAATATGAGAAGGTGGTTATGCTGCATTTTCCGCCCGTCAACGATAAGCGGGATTATAATGAGCTGATCGAGCTGCTTAGGCAGCATAAGGTTTCGCGCTGTTTCTACGGCCACCTTCACGGTGTCAAAAGCGATTTTGCCTTGCAGGGACAGCATTGGGGCATTGAGTTTCAGCTGATCAGCAGCGATTATCTGGCGCACAAGCCCCTGCGTATCAAATAGTTTACTGAGGAATTTTTGAGATAAAATGAGGTTTGGATTATGTTTTTACCGATGAACCGTCAGGACATGAACCTGCGCGATTGGCATTATCTGGATTTTTTGATTATCACCGGTGACGCGGTGGTGGACCATTATTCGTTTGGCTCGCCGCTTATCGCCCGCTGGTTAGAGCATTTGGGCTACCGTGTGGGCATTTTGGCCCAGCCGGACTGGCACAGTGCCGATAATCTGCTGGTGATGGGGCGTCCCCGTTACGGTGTGCTTATCAGCTCCGGCAATATGGATTCGATGATCAACCATTACACGGCCGGCAAAAAGCCGCGGCGGCAGGATGCTTATACTCCCGGCGGCAAAACCGGGCGGCGTCCCGATTATGCGGCGGCGGTGTATTCCCGGTTGGCCAGAGAGGCTTTTGGCCCGCAGATGCCGCTGATTTTGGGCGGCGTGGAGGCCAGTATGCGCCGTTTTGCCCACTATGATTTTTGGTCGGACAGCGTAAAGCCCTCCTGGCTGATGGAGGGTGATGCCGATTTGCTGGTTTACGGCATGGCCGAGCTTACCTTGAAGGCTGTGGCCGAGGTGCTGGTCGGCGGCGGTACGCCGCAGGATTGCCGGCATATTCCGGGGCTGGCTTACCGTGTGCCGCAGGGTGGCGCGCTGCCCAAACGCCGTACGCTGGAACTGCCCAGCTTGCAGCAGGTCAGCCGCAGCAAGACCGCTTTTGCCAAGGCCTTCCATACCATTGATTTGGAACAGAATTTTTATGACGGCAAAGCGCTGCTGCAACGCCATGATGATGAATGGCTGGTGGTTAATCCGCCGCAGCGGCCGCTGACCACGCCGGAAATGGATGAAATTTATGAGCTGCCGTTTAAGAACCGCTGGCACCCCTCTTATGATGCCGAGGGTGGCGTGCCGGCCTTTGCCGAGGTGGAGTTTTCGCTGCTTTCGCACCGCGGCTGTTTTGGCAGCTGTGCGTTTTGTTCCATCGGTCATCATCAAGGCCCGGTGATCCAGAACCGCAGCGCCGAGAGTATTCTGCGTGAGGCCAAGCGCCTGACCGAGAAAGAGAATTTTAAGGGATATATTCACGATTTGGGCGGGCCTACGGCTAACTTCCGTGGGCAGGGCTGTGATAAGGCCAAAAAAGTGGGGCCGTGCCGCGGCAAAAAATGCCTGTTCCCCGAGCCGTGCAAAAATTTGAAGCCGGATATGAGCGAGTACATCAGCCTGCTGAGGCGTGTTTCATCGCTGCCCAATGTGAAGAAGGTTTTCATTCGCTCGGGCATTCGTTATGATTACATCATGCTGGACAGAAAGCCGGATTTTCTGCGCCAACTGGCCGAAAATCATGTCAGCGGCCATTTGAAGGTGGCGCCCGAGCATTGTCAGCCGCGGGTGCTGGCGGCCATGGGCAAGCCTGATTATAAGGTTTACCGCAAATTTGTGGAGCGCTTTAATAAGGCCAGCGAGGAGGCCGGCAAGCGGCAATATCTGCTGCCGTACTTCATCGCGGCGCACCCCGGCAGCACCCTGCAAGACGCCCTGGGCCTGGCCTTGGAGATGAAATTCGGCGGGTATCAGCCGGAGCAGGTGCAGCTTTTCCTGCCGTCGCCCGGCTCCAAAAGCACCTGTATGTATTACACCGGCCTGAACCCCGATGATATGTCGCCGGTTTATGTGGCCAGAAGCCGCACCGAGCGTGATATGCAACGGGCGCTGCTGCATTTTGCCAAGGCGGAGAATTATCCTCTGGTGCGTGCGGCGCTTATTAAGCTGGGGCGAGAGGATTTGATTGGCTGGGGGCGTCAATATCTGGTGCCGCCGGAGGGTCAGCCGCCCAAGTTTAATTCCAGCCGCCGTCGCAGCAAATCGGGGCAGGGTGGTGATAAGCAGGGGAAATTTACGGATAAAACGCCTGCTAAAACCCATGATTACCAAAAAGACGGCAAGAAAGATTATAAATCCGACAAACATTCTGACAAGAAATTAGATAAGAAATTCGAAAAAAAATTTGTGAACAAAGAAGGTAAAAAGACGCAAAAGGGAGGCGGCAAGAATGCTGCTGGGTCTGGGCGTAGATTTAATTGAGAAAAGCCGCTTTAAGAATATGGCGGCCAGAGCAGGCACGGCGCGGCGCTTTACCGCCGGGGAGTTGGCTTACGCGGCGGCCACCGGGCGCGAGGATGAGGCGCTGGCGGCGGCGTTTGCGGCCAAAGAGGCGTTTTTTAAGGCGGCAAGCGGCCTGCTGGATGACAGCCAGGGCTTGTTTTGGCAGGCAGAGCTGGTGCATGATGCCAACGGTGCGCCGCAAATCAGGCTGGGCGAGGCTTGGCAGGAGAAATTGTCGGCGGCAGGCGTGCGGCAAATTCTTGTGAGCATTACCCATGACCGGGAGCAGGTGCTGGCGGCGGTAATTTTGTCTAATGCGGCGGATGAACGGGCGGCGGCAATTATGGCCGATGTGGCACCGCAGGGTTTTGTGCCGCTGTATGGCGGTGCTGACCCTGTGCATTTGCCTGTGCGTTTGGATGAACAGTTGGTGGCCGGTTGGCTGCCGCGGCGATCTCCCCACGCGCATAAGGGTGATTTTGGCCATGTGCTGGTGGTGGGCGGCTCGGCGGCGTATCCGGGCGCACCCCGTATGGCGGCCGAGGCGGCTTTGCGCTCCGGTGCCGGGTTGGTGACGCTGGCGGCTCCTGCCGGCATTGATGCGCTCTCGCCGGAGGTGATTTCGTGCCCGTTGTATGCGCCCAACGGCTGTCTGGGGGCGGCCTCTGCTGCGGCGTTGCAGGCTCGCTGGGCGGGCAAAATTCCCGTCATCGGCATGGGGCTGGGGCGTGCGGCCGAAACCGTGGAGCTGGTGGCTGATTTGGCGGCGCTGCCCGGTGATAAAGTGCTGGATGCGGACGGCTTGTTTGCGCTGGCTGAGGCCAAAATTAAACCGCGGCAGGCCGTGTTGACTCCGCACAGCGGTGAGATGGCGCGGCTGCTGGGCTGCACCGTGGCCGATGTTGAGGCTGACCGTTTATCGGCGGTGCGGCGTGCGGCGGTGGATTATCAGGCGGTGGTGGTGCTTAAAGGCCCTGCTACATTGGTTGCGGCCCCGGACGGGCGTTGTTATCAAAACAGCACGGGCAACGCAGGCATGGCCACCGGCGGCAGCGGAGATGTGTTGGCCGGTTTGATTGGCGGTTTGCTGGCGCAGGGTATGCAGCCTCTGCGGGCGGCGGCTTTTGGTGTTTATCTGCATGGGCTGGCCGGGGATTTGGCAGCGGCGGCACAAACGCAGTACGCCATGACGGCGCTGGATATTGTGCGGCATCTTCCGGCGGCTTATAAGCGGCTGCTGGCGGCGCATGAGGTGACGGGGGATGAAATTTCTGACTGATTTGCGGCAGATCCCGGGCATCGGGCCGAGTATTGAGCAGGATTTGCTGGCGATTGGTGTTAAATCGCAAGCCGATTTGCGCGGTAAAAATCCGGAGCAGCTATATGAGGCGGATGCGGCGGTCAAAGGGCACTATTCCGACCGTTGTGTGCTGTATGTTTTTCGTCTGGCGGTATATTATGCCGAGAATGATGTGCACGAGGCGGAAAAGTTGAAATGGTGGTATTGGCAGGACAAAAACCTGAATAAATCGACAGAATAGTAGGTTTGGTTTGCGATAATCATCGATGTTTTATGGATAAAGTGGGGCGTTTGCATGGATAAGATGTGTTGGGAAAAGGAAATTGCGGCAGCCAAAATGTGCCGCCCTGCCTGGGTTGAGGTGGATTTGGCGGCGCTTAGGGCCAATTTTGCGGAGATACGCCGTGTGGTGGGGGCGGATTGCCCGATAACCGCCGTGGTGAAGGCTGATGCCTACGGGCACGGCGCGGTGGAGGTGGCCAAGTGCCTGCTGGCCGAGGGTGCGGACTGTCTGGCGGTGGCCACGCTGGGCGAGGCGCTGGAACTGAAATCTGAGTTGGGGGCGGTGCCGATAATGCTGCTTTCTCCGCTGTTGGGCGGCGTGGGGCAGGCGGTACGGCAGCAAATTATTCTGCCCGTGTTCTCGCTGGCTATGGCCGAGGAAGTGAACGATGTGGCCGCCCGGCTGGGCGTTTATGCGCCTGTGCAGTTGGTGCTGGATACCGGCATGGGGCGCATCGGTCTGGCGGACACCGCGGCGGCCCGTGATGAGGCGCTGCAAATTGCGGCCCTGCCTAATCTGCGGGTGGTTGGCGTGTTTTCTCACTTTGCGGCGGCGGACGAGGCCGACAAAACCTATGCTGAGCAGCAGCTGGCGGTATTTAATCGCTTTACGGCGGCATTGGCTGCTGCCGGGGTGGATGTGCCCTGCAAGCATATTGCCAACAGTGCGGCCCTGCTGGAAATGCCCCACACCCGGCAGGATATGGTGCGCGCCGGTATTGCTTTGTACGGCTATTATCCCTCGGATGAGGTGCGGCGTGAGATTTTGCAGTTGACGCCGGTGATGAGCGTGAAGGCACGGCTGACATGGGTGAAAACGGTGCCTGTCGGCACATCCGTCAGCTATGGGCGCACTTTTGTCACCGAGAGAGAAACAAAAATTGCCACCGTGCCGTTGGGCTATGCCGACGGTTGGAGCCGCCTGAACAGCAACAACGGCTATGTTTTGGTGGGCGGACGCCGTGCGCCGATTATCGGGCGGGTGTGTATGGACCAGTTTATGCTGGATGTGACCGGTATCGAGGCCGGGGTGGGCGATGAAGCGGTGCTGCTGGGGGCGCAGGGGGCGGAAATGATTGACGCTGACGAGATTGCTGCCCGCATTGGCACCATAAGCTATGAGGTGCTTAGTTCTTTGCTGCCGCGGCTGCCCAGGATTTACCTTAATCGCTGATGATAATTGTCAACCAAACGGGTATACTCGTATAAACAATTCGGCGTAAAACTGAATAAGAACAGAAAAACTCCGCTGACGGTTTGTTATCAGCGGAGTTGTTTTTGCTTAAATTTTAGGTGATTCAGCCCAGCAGCATACGGTCGTTGGCCATTTCCTCGCCGGCTGCGATGGCAAACTTGGCCAGCAAATCCTCTACGGTGAGGTGTTTTTTCTCCTCGCCGGCAATATCCAGAATGATTCGGCCGTCTTTCAGCATGATCAGGCGGTTGCCGTGGGTGATGGCGTCATGCATATTGTGGGTCACCATCAGCGCGGTCAGCTTGTTCTCGGCAATAATGCGGTCGGAGATTTCCAGTACCTTGGCGGCAGTTTTGGGGTCAAGCGCGGCAGTGTGTTCATCCAGCAGCAGCAGGTCAGGCTTGGTCAGCGTGGCCATAAGCAGGGTGAGAGCCTGCCGTTGTCCGCCGGAAAGCAAGCCAACCTTGGAGGTCAAGCGGTCCTCCAACCCCAAATCAAGGGTTTTCAGCAGGTCATGGTACTGCTCACGCTCTTGCGCGGTGATGCCCCAGCGCAGGGTGCGTTTTTTGCCGCGGCGCAGGGCCAGCGCCAGATTCTCCTGGATCTGCATATTGGCGGCGCTGCCCAGCATGGGATCCTGGAAAACACGGCCCAGATGGATGGCGCGTTTGTATTCCGGCAGGGCGGTGACATCGTTGCCGTTGATGACAATGGAGCCGGAGTCGATCGGCCAGACACCGGAGATTGCGTTTAACATAGTGGATTTACCTGCGCCGTTGCCGCCGATGACGGTGACGAAATCACCCGGCTGCAAGTGGAGAGAAAGACCGTTGAGCGCGTGCTTCTCGTTAATGGTGCCGATATTGAAGGTTTTGTAGATGTTGTCAATTTTCAGCATTAGTTATGGCCTCCCTTCAATTTGCGGCCCCAGGATTTGATTTGCGGCAGAGCCAGACAGATAGCCACGGTGATGGCGGTAAACAGCTTCAAATCGTTGGCCGGCATACCTGCTTTGAGTACCAGCGCGATGATGATACGGTATGTAATGGCGCCCAGCGTCATGGCCAGCAGGGTGCGCTTAAACGATTTGGTGCTGCCGAACAGAACCTCACCGATGATAACAGAGGCCAGACCGATTACGATGGAGCCGGTGCCCATCTGCACGTCGGCGTAAGACTGGTTTTGGGCAATCAGGGCGCCGGACATGGCCACCAGACCGTTGGAGAGCATAAGGCCCAGCAGGATCATGGTGTCGGTGTTGATACCCAGCGCACGCACCATCTGCTGATTGTTGCCGGTGGCGCGGATGGAACAGCCGATCTCGGTGCCGAAGAACCAGTACAGGAAGGCCGAAACCACAAAGCAGATAAGCAGGCCGCAGATAAGAATGGCTACGTTTTTGGTCATGATACCCTGCGCCTCCAAACCGGCCATAAAGGGCAGGTTTTGCAGCGGGGTAAACACGCTGTCTACATGAAGCAGGGTGATGTTGGCGCGGCCCATGATACGCAGGTTGATGGAATAGAGCGCAATCATGGTTAAGATGCCGGCCAGCAGCGGCGGAATACGCAGTTTGGTGTGCAGCAGGCCGGTGGCCAGGCCGCAAACCATGCCGGCCAGCAGAGCCATAATGGTGGCGAGCCACGGATTCATGCCGCCGGTAATGCAGACGGCACCAACGGCCGCACCTGTTACCAGAGAGCCTTCGACCGAAAGATCGGCGATGTCCAGCAGGCGGTAAGTAATGTAAACGCCCATTGTCATAACGGCCCAAAGAGAGCCGAGCGCGATTGCACCTAAAATAATGTTAAGCATAAAAGACCTCTTTTTTACGGGAATTTTTTAATGAAAACGGTACTAATCTAATCAAAGCTTATTCAGCATAGAAGGCGTACTGCTGCAATTCAGCGGGAATCTCAATGCCCAGTTGGTCCAGCAGGGTGCCGTTCAGGCAATATTCAAACTCGCTGCTGCTCTGAATCGGCATGGTGGCCGGGTCAGCGCCGTTAACCAGAATATCAATGGCCATCAAGCCGGCCTGATAGCCCAGACCGTAATAGGTGATGCCTACGGTGGCGGTGCCGCCTGCCTTAACGTTGTTGGTTTCGCCGACGATCAGCGGAATACCTGCGGTCATCGTGGCCTCGCTGATGGTGGGCATGGCCGAAGCGCAGTTGTTGTCGGTGGGAACATAAACGGCGTCACATTCCTCTACCAGCGCGGTGGCTGCCTGCTGCACATCATTGGTGTTGATGATGGTGCGCTCAACGGTGGCAATACCTTTGGCTTCCAGATACTCCCTGGCAATTTTGCATTGGAGAATGGAGTTATCCTCGGATGCGGTGTAAAGGAAACCGACGGTTTTGGCATCGGGGCAGAGAGTCAGCAGCAACTCCATTTGGTCAGCAATAGGGTTCATATCAGAGGTGCCGGTGATGTTGCCGCCGGGTTGCTCATCGGACTGTACCAGGCCGGCCGCAGTAAAGCTGGTAACGGCGGTGGCGACAATCGGGATGCTGGTGGTTTTGCCGGCCATGGCCTGAGTGGACGGAGTGGCGATGGTAAATGCCAGATCTACTTCCTCGGCCATAAATTTGTCGGCGATGGTGGACAGGTTGTTGGTGTCACCCTGGCCGTTTTCCAGCAGCAGAGTGATGTTTTCTCCGTCAACATAGCCGTTATCGGCCAGCGCGTCGATAAAACCGTCCTGCGCCTGATTAAGTGCCTCATGATCCATCAGCTGCATGATGCCGATTTTGAACTCGGCGTTGGGGTTTTCGGCGTCCTCGCTGCCGCAGCCGGTAAAGACTAAACAAAGTATGGACAGCAAGGACAACAATCTCAGTACTTTTTTCATGGTATAAAAACCTCCTGAAAAATATAATAATTTTGTTGAACCGGTACTGCTTGCCAGCCTGTAATAAATTGTAGGATTAAACTAAAAAAAGCCTCTTGCCGCGGATAAGCGTAAAACGCCAAGCGAGCAAGGGCCATCAGCACATTACCAAAAGCCTGCTGAAACACAGAGTTTTGCTGAGAAGCTTAACCATTTTACTGTACTACATTTATGTACTACTTTGTGATGCTGCAATTTTGATTATACCGGATTGGGATGCCTACAAGTGATACCCAGTTACTACAAGCTAAATTATAACCAAAATATCGCAGAAAGTCAACAATAATTTTAAGCATGAGCCGACAAGCGAATGCCGGCCCATGCTGTTTGGTAAGCCCTGATTAAATTGTAAGCGGGTAATTATTCGGCGCGGTAAACAAATTCAGCCAGATCAGCCGGGATTGCAATACCCAGAGCATCCATAACATCGCCGTTCAGGCAATATTCAAACTCCGAGGAGCCTTTGATGGGCATGGTGGCCGGGTCAGCGCCGTTGGCCAAAATGTCGATTGCCATTAAGCCGGCCTGATAGCCGATACCGTAATAGGTGATGCCCACGGTGGCAGTACCGCCGGTTTTGACCATGTTGGATTCGCCGGCAATAACGGGGATGCCTGCGGACATGGTGACCTCATTAACGGTGGGCATGGCAGAGGCAAAGTTGTTATCGGTGGGGATGTAAATGGCGTCACATTCCTCTACGATGGCGGTGGTTGCCTGCTGAACGTCATTGGTGTTGGTGATGGTGCGCTCTACGGTTGCGATGCCTTCTGCTTCCAGATACTCCTTGGCAATTTTGCACTGCAAAACGGAGTTATCCTCGGACGCGGTGTAAAGGAAACCAACGGTTTTGGTATCGGGCGCCAGAGTAAGCAGCAGATCGATCTGGTCAGAGATGGGGTTCATATCGGTGGTGCCGGTGATGTTGCCGCCGGGCTGTTCATCGGACGCTACCAGACCGGCCTCGGTGAAGCTGGTAACGGCGGTGGCAACAATCGGGATGGTGGTAGTCTTGCCGGCCATGGCCTGAGTGGACGGAGTGGCAATAGTAAATGCCAGGTCAACATTCTCGGCTACAAATTTATCAGCGATGGTGGACAGGTTGTTGGTATCGCCCTGGCCGTTTTCCAGCAGCAGAGTGATGTTGTCGCCGTCAACATAGCCGTTTTCGGTCAGCGCTGCAATAAAACCGTCCTGCGCAAGATTCAGCGCCTCATGATCCATCAACTGCATAACGCCGATTTTGTAAGTGGTGTCGGTTTTGGCATCCTCGCCGCCGCAGCCTGCAAAGCTTGTCAGCGCCAATACGGAAACCATGGACATCGCCAGCATTTTGAATACTTTTTTCATAATGAGTACCTCCTGAGAAGTTTTAATAATTTGGTAAGCCGGGTACAAATTGATTAAAAAGCAAAAAAGCCGCTTGCTGCAAAATCTTGGACAGCAAGGGCAATAATCAGTCGGGGTATGGGCAAAATGAAAAATAAGTTGCTTGGGAACTCAACCGTTTTACTGTCCTACAATTTATACCAAGTTTTACTATGGCATGAATTATAGCGAATAGTTTTGGATTTGTCAATAATAATTTTGCACAAAGTGTGTAAAAATTTGCAGATGATGAATTATGTGCATTTTATGGTTGGAAATGCCGTTAAGCTGTGATATAATAATGATGAGTGTGACACGCAAAACCTTGTATATTGAATACAGACAACGGTATAAAGCATAATATAAATACGCCGGTAATGAGAAAAAACTGATGAAAAATCGGCAAATTTTGGAGGAAAAAGCTTGGCAAATATGAATAATCAGCTGAATAATAACGGTATGATTGACAACAAAGAAGCGAATTTGGGCATGGGGGCGGTGCCGCTGCGCCAACCCTCAGCCGAGGCGTGCAAAAATCTGCGTCTGACCAATGCGCTGTTGGTTAAATTGCTGGATAACGGCGAGGTACTGCTGCGATTGTTGGAGGGCGGCTTGCAGGTGCGGCTGGTGCCCCGCGGTGAGGAATTGCTGATTTTTGGTGAGAAAACGCCGGTGGAGAGGGCGGCTGCGGTGCTGCAAAACCTGTTTAAGCTGGCCGAGCAAGGCAGCGAGCTGGACCGGGTGGCGCTTAATTATCAGATCGCGCTGTGGGAGCAGCGGATGGGCGGTGCCGAACAGGGCAGCGCTGAGGAGCTGAGCCGTGTTATCTACACCACACCCAAGGGCAAGCAGATTCGGGCGAAATCTTATGGGCAGAATGTTTATTTGCAGGCTATTGACCGCTATGACATCACCTTTGGTATTGGGCCGGCCGGTACCGGCAAAACCTATCTGGCGGTGGTGAAGGCGGCGGATGCCCTGAAAAAGCGTAAGGTTAAAAAGCTGGTGCTGGTGCGCCCTGCGGTGGAGGCCGGTGAGAAGCTGGGTTTTTTGCCCGGTGACTTGCAGGAGAAGGTAAACCCTTATCTGCGGCCGATTTATGATGCGCTGGATGATGTTTTGGGGGCGGAAACAGCGGCCAAATATATGGAGCGCGGTTTGATTGAGGTTGTGCCGTTGGCGTATATGCGCGGGCGCACGCTGGATAACTCGTTTATTATTTTGGATGAGGCGCAGAACACCACTCCGCCGCAGATGAAGATGTTTCTGACCCGTATGGGCATGGGCAGTCAGGCAGTTATCACCGGTGACATTACGCAGATAGACCTGCCCGGCGGTACACGATCCGGCTTGAAGGATGCGCAGAGGGTGCTGCACGGCATAAAGGATATTGCCTTCTGTTATCTGACGGATCTGGATGTGGTGCGTCATCCCCTGGTGCAGAAGATCATTGAAGCTTATGCAGGGCAGGAGCAGCGGCTGCGGCAGAAGCAGGCAGATGAACCGCAGAATAAATAAGCGGCTGCATTATATAAAGAAGAAATTAAACCTCGGGTTGGGAAAGAGGTGTGATATTTTTGGAGATCAAAAAATTCTCTATTGCTGATATTAACCCCAAAAAGGGTTTCTCCCGTATGGGGTTGTTCTGGTTTTTGGTGATGATCGTGCTGACCTTTCTGATTTTGGCCAGCAGCCTGCTCGCTGATCGGGTTTATCTGCAAGAGGGCGAGGTGGCCGACCGTAACATTTATTACTTCGGCGCATCAACCAGCTATGTCAGCGAGATTTATACCGAGCAGGCGCAGCAAATGGCCGCCGGTGAGGTTGAGCAGATTTATAAGTATGACGACAAAGTTGTGGTGGGTATGCAGGTGCAGGTGGATACGCTGTTTGACTCGCTGCACAAAATCAGAGTTTCAGCCGATACCGAGGAGGGCAAGCTGGCGGCGCTGAATGAGCTGCTGACCCCGCCGGTTATCGGTGAGGACGAGGCTGAGCCGCCCGACCGGGCGCTGTTGGAATATTTTCTGGCGGTAAAGGATGTCGATGAAAATTATCTGCGCAACAGCCTGAAAAATGCCGTGAGTGCGGCTTATGGTTTGGGTGAGTTTGGTGAGGAGGCTCTGCCGGAAGTTATAAAACAATGCGAAAGTAATATTGCGGCAACGGCCAAAAGCGGGCAGGCGGCAGATTTTATGTTGCAGGCCAAAGAGCTGCTGGAATTTAAGCCTACCCATGTTTTTGACCAGGTGGCCACTATGGACGCGGTGGCGGCGGCGATTGCCGATGTGCAGCCGATCACGGTGACGGTATACCCCGGCCAGCATTTGATTGAACGCGGTGCAGAGGTTACGGCGGCCGATGTGGAGGCATTGGAGGCAGTTGGCTTGCAGCGGCAGGGCAGCGGCATGGGGGCTTATCTGGGCCTGCTGATGCTGGTGACGATTTGTTACGGACTGCTGCAGCTTTATTGCACCCGTATGAGCGGCGACAATAATCTGGGTATCAGCAATATCAATATGATCTCGCTGCTGTTTATTATTATCTTGCTGGTGGCACGGGTCATTACGCTGATTAAATTTGATACCACGCTGACTACCGACTGGATGCTGGGTTTGGCTATCCCCGTGCCGGCTTTTGCCATGCTGGTGGCGGCGCTGGTAAACAAACGGACGGCTATTTTTGCCACGCTGATCGTCAGCATTTTTGTGGGTATTATGTGCGGCGCACATATGCTGTATATTTTTGCGGCGCTGGTGGGCGGCCTGGTGGGCGTTTTGCAGGTAAGCAAGATGAGCTCTCGGGCGTATTATGCGCTGGCGGCTGTTAATATCAGTATTGCCTATGTGTTGGTGGCGGTTTCATGGTGCCTGATGTGGAATTACGAGCGTGAGGCGCTGATGGTGGGCGTGCTGATGTCGGTGCTGAACGGTATAATCTCGGTGATTATGATGGTGGGTATGCTGCCCCTGCTGGAAAGTATGTTCTCTATCACCACCAGTATCCGTTTGATGGAGCTGTCTAACATCAACCACCCCCTGTTGAAGAAGATGATGATTGAGGCGCCCGGTACTTATAATCACAGTATTTTGGTGGGTAATCTGGCTGAGGCCGCAGCTGACCGAATCGGCGCTGACGGCCTGTTGGTGCGGGTGGCGGCGTATTTCCACGATATTGGCAAGGTTAAGCGCCCCAACTTCTTTGTGGAAAATCAGAAGCCGGGTGAAAATCCGCATGATAAATTGCAGCCGAGTCTAAGCACCTTTATTATTACATCACATACCAAGGAGGGTGCTGATATTGCCCGCAGTTATAAGCTGCCGGAGGAAATTATTGACATTATTGAGCAGCACCACGGCACCGGCTTGGTGAAGGGCTTTTATAACAAGGCGGTGGAGGCGGCCAAGGCGGCGGATATCGAAACCGCACCGGTGCGTGAGGAGGACTACCGTTATCCGGGGCCCATTCCGCAGACCAGAGAGGCGGCGCTGGTAATGCTGGCGGACAGTTGTCAGGCCGCGGTGCAGTCTATGACCAACCCCACGCCGGGGCAGATTGAGGGCATGGTGCGTGATATTGTGAAGGGCAAACTGACCGAGGGGCAGCTGGATCAATGTGCGCTGACCTTCCGTGATTTGGATATGATATCCTCGACTTTTGCCACGATTTTGGCAGGGGCGTCGCATTATCGGATACCGTACCCCGAACAGTTGGCCAAGGAACTGGCCAAGCGTCAGCGGCAGGCCGAGGAAGCCAGGAAAAATGCCGAGAAAAACGCTGACAAAAACGCTGAGAAGGAAACCGAAAAAACTGCCGAAACAGCGGCGGAGAAACCGAATAAAGAGGCTGAACGCAAAGCGGATAATAAAACTGATAATAAAAAATAAGTAAAAGAGGTTTTGGCGATGAAAGTGGTACTGGGTAATGAAACTGATTGGTTGCTGCCCAAGGATTGGGCGGCGGCGCTGTTGGCGGTGGCGGCCGAGACCGTACGCACCGAAAATCTGGGGCAGGGCAAAAGGGCTGTTGCCGCTGTGCCCGATGGGTTGGAGGTATCTCTGACGCTGACCGATGACGAGGGCATACATGAGCTGAACCGTGAGTACCGTGGCGTTGACCGCCCGACCGATGTGTTGTCGTTCCCGCAGTTTGAGGCGGACGAGGAGATTGAGTACGGCGCCACTCTGGGCGATATTGTAATTTCTCTGCCGCGGATGGCGGAACAGGCGGCAAGCTTTGGGCACAGCCAAAAACGGGAATTTTGTTTCTTGTTTGTGCACGGTTTGCTGCATTTGCTGGGCTATGACCACGAAATCAGCGAGGACGAGGAAAAGTTGCAGTTTGGCCGCCAGCAGCAGATTTTGGATAGTCTGGGAATCAGCCGCGAGTAAGATAAAAAACAGGTAAAATGAAAAAAATAGGTGGTTATCAGATGGATTTAGACGCATATTTTGGCCATAAAGCGGAGCCTGTCGGCTTCAAATCAGGGTTTGTGGCGTTGGTGGGGCGGCCCAATGCGGGCAAAAGCACCCTGCTTAATCAGGTTTTGGGGCAGAAGGTGGCTATTGTATCGGACAAGCCGCAGACGACGCGCACCAAAATTCAGGGTATCTACACCGACGAGAGGATGCAGGCGGTGATTTTTGACACGCCCGGTATTCACAAATCCAAACATAAGCTGGGAGATTACATGAACAAGGCGGCCGAGGTCACCTTTGGGAATGTGGATGTGATTTGTTATCTGGTGGATGCCAGCCAGAAATTCGGCGGCGGCGAGGCGTTTGTCTGCCAGGCGTTGGCCGGGCAGAAGGTGCCGGTTTTTTTGCTGCTGAACAAGCTGGATCTGTTGACCGATGAGGAATTGGCGGCGGCCGAGGAAGTGTATGCGGCCAAGCTGCCGTTTGCCAGAATTCTGCCAATCTCTGCCAAAGAGGGCGAGGGTGTGGATGAGCTGCTGGATGCGCTGGCTGAGGTATTGCCCGCCGGGCCCAAGTATTATGATGAGGAAGAAGTGACCGACCAGCCGGAGCGGCAAATCATGGCGGAAATTATCCGTGAGAAGATATTTCTGGCCACCCGGGAGGAAATTCCGCACTCGGTGGCGGTGGTGCTGAACCAGTATCAGCGGCGCGAAAACGGTATGCTGTATCTGGAAGCGTTTATTTATGTGGAGCGCGACAGTCAAAAGGGCATTATCATCGGGCGGGGAGGTTCTATGCTGCGGCAAATCGGCAGCGCGGCCCGCACCGAGATTGAAAATCTGTTTGAGGAACAGGTGTATTTGGAACTGCGTGTGAAGGTGAAGAAGGATTGGCGTGATGACCCCATGCTGCTGAAAAGCTTTGGTTATGATGTTAAGCAGCTGAAAAAATAGGTGGATATTGGGGCGAGAATTGACGGGGGAGGCGGCCGAAGATGGACTTGCGGGCGAGAACAGATGAATGTCTGATTCTGCGCGGGCGGGATTACAATGAAACCGACCGCCTGCTGATCGTTTTCAGCCGCAGTTTTGGCAAAATGTCCTGCCTGGCCAAGGGAGTGCGCCGCAACAACAGCCGCTTGAAGGCGTCAACGCAGTTGTTTTCTTATTCCAAACTGACCTTTGCGGCGTCCAAGGGGTTGGCGGTGATAACCCAGGGCGAGGCGATTGATGTGCAGGCCGGTCTGCGTGAGGATTTGACCAAAATTGCCTGTGCGGCATACATCGGTGAACTGCTGGACGCGGCCCTGCCTGAGGAAAAACCGCAGGAGGGCCTGTTTGTGCTGGGGGTATCGGCGCTGACGCTGCTTTGCTCGCTGGATGAGCCGTTTTTGCTGCTGCGTTATTTTGAGCTGCGTTTGCTGGCCGAGCTGGGGTATCGGCTGAACTTCGGCGAATGTGGGTATTGCGGCCGCAGCGCTATGCTGCCCAGGTTATCGGCCTGTGCGGAGAGGGGCGGCCTGCTGTGTGACAGCTGCCGCTCACGGATGTCGGCGGCGTACGGGCAGGCGCTTAAACTGCCGACGGTATCCGGTGGGACTTGCCGCCTGCTGGACGGCCTGCTGAACTGGGATTTGCGGCGGATTTTTACCTTGAAGGTGACGCCGGCTATGCAGCAGGAGGTTGACGCTGCCTGCGCGGCTTATCTGGCGTACTTTTTGGGGCGCCCGGCGGAAAAGGCACGGGAAAATTTGCTGCTGTATTATAAGGTTTAAGGTAGTGTGTTATGGATTTGCGGATTGATTTTTCCGAGCCGCTGCTTGCTGTCGATGTGGCGTGTAAGCTGCAAACGGCGGATTTGGATGATTTTTATGCGGCGCAGGATGGCAACGCCCGGAACAATTTGTTTTTTGTGCTGTTGGCCTCATATCAGCATTATGCGGCGCGGAATGAGGCGGAATTGGCGGCACATCTGGCATTTCTGCTGGCTTATTATCTCTTTGTGGCGTTGACGCCTCCTGCCTCGGCGGAGTTGGCTGCTTATTATATTGAGCAGGCGATAAGTCTTAATCCGCTGAGGGAGTATGAGGAATGGCGGCAGTTGATTGAGCGCGGTAACTGAAATTGGGCAAAATATTGACAAGGCGGCAGTAAATTGCTACAATAATATTTTGAGGGATTGGGCGTAATTGGCTGAAAAATGTCCGCCTATGTCGATATAATATAGTAGAAAATAATAGAGTAGAAAAGTTTGTTAAATAAATTTTGCTATAAAATTTGCAATAAATTCTCCCATAAAAATTAAGGAGTGACAGAAAAATGAATTTTCAGCAGTTGATTTTGAACCTGCAAAAGTTCTGGGGCGACCGTGGTTGTATCATCTTGCAGCCGTATGACATTGAAAAGGGTGCGGGCACTATGAACCCGGCTACTTTTTTGCGTGCGCTGGGGCCGGAGCCTTGGAATGTGGCGTATGTTGAGCCTTCCCGTCGGCCTACCGACGGCCGTTATGGCGAAAACCCCAACCGTTTGCAGCATTATTTTCAGTTTCAGGTGATTTTGAAGCCCTCGCCGGATAATGTGCAGGAGCTTTATCTGGACAGCCTGCGTGCTCTTGGCATTGACCCTGCCGAGCATGACATCCGCTTTGTGGAGGATAACTGGGAAAGCCCGACCTTGGGCGCCTGGGGCCTGGGTTGGGAGGTTTGGCTGGACGGCATGGAGGTAACTCAGTTTACTTACTTCCAGCAGTGCGGCGGTATCGACTGCAAGCCTGTTTGTGCCGAGATCACCTACGGCATTGAGCGTCTGGCCATGTTTATTCAGAATGTGGACAGCGTTTATGACATCAACTGGGTGGATGATATTAGCTACGGCGATGTTTACCACCAGAATGAGGTTGATTATTCGACCTATAACTTTAAGGTTTCCAATGCGGATATGCTGTTCCAGCTTTTTGAGATGTATGAGGCCGAAACCCACAAGGTTATCGAGGCCGGTTTGGTGCAGCCTGCCTATGATTATGCGCTGAAATGCTCCCATACCTTTAACCTGCTGGATGCCCGCGGTGCTATCAGCGTTACCGAGCGCCAGAGTTTTATTGCCCGTGTGCGTGCGCTGGCCAAGCTGTGCGCCGAGGCTTATGTGGCCCAGCGTGAGCGTTTGGGTTATCCCATGCTGCGTGACGAGGAAATTCGCCGCCAGCTGGGTGTGGCACCCTTGAATCAAAATGAAGCGGAGGAGGCGTAATCATGGCGAAGGATCTACTTTTTGAAATCGGTATTGAGGAAATTCCTGCGCGGTTTATGGAGCCTGCGCTGAACCAGCTGAAAACCATTATGACCGAAAGCCTGGCCGAGGCCGGTTTGCAATATGAGAAATTGGCAACTTACGGCACTCCCCGCCGCATTACCCTGCTGATCAATGGCCTGGATGAGGTGCAGCCCGACCGCCGTACCGAGAGCAAAGGCCCTGCCGTGAAGGCTGCTTACGGTGCTGACGGCCAGCCTTCCAAGGCGTTGCTGGGTTTTTGCCGCGGACAGGGCATTGAGCCTGCCGACGTGCTGACCAAGGAAATTAAGGGTGTGGAGTATGTTTACGCCGTAAAGCAGATTGCCGGCCGCCCGACCGCTGAACTGCTGCCGGAAATGCTCTCGGCGGCGGTGCATAAAATTTACTTCCCCAAGCCGATGCGCTGGGCCTATAACGAAATGCGTTTTGCCCGTCCCATCCGCTGGCTGGTGCTGTTGTTTGGCGCTGATGTGCTGCCGCTGGAAATTGCCGGTGTTGCTGCCGGCCGTATCAGCCGTGGGCACCGCTTCTTAGGCTCGGACAGCGTGGAGATTGCCTGCCCGGCCGAATATTTGGACACCATGCAGAAGGCTTATGTTATCGTAGACCAGAGTGTGCGCCGTGAGAAAATCTGGCAGCAGATCAAGGCTGTGGCCTCTGTTGCGGGCGGCACGGTTAAGCCTGACGAGGATCTGCTCTCTGAGTTGGTGTATATTTTGGAATACCCCACGGCGCTGTTGGGCCGTTTTGATAAGAAATATCTGGAAATCCCCGAAGAACTGGTGGTTACACCTATGCGTGAGCATCAGCGGTACTTCCCGGTTTATGATGCAGCCGGAGAAAAGCTGCTGCCCAACTTCATCACCGTGCGTAACGGCAACAGCCAGCATTTGGAAATCGTGGCCGCCGGTAATGAGAAGGTGCTTTCTGCCCGTCTGGCCGATGCTGCTTTCTTCTGGGATGAGGACCGCAGCCATGCGCTGATTGATAACGCACCCCGTTTGGAGCATATTGTGTTCCATGAGAAACTGGGTACTTTGTCTGCCAAGGTGGCCCGTGTGCAGAAACTGGCTTTGTCGATTGCGGAAAAATTGGGTTATGCGGCCGAGGATGTGCGTGATACCGAGCGTGCAGCTCTGCTGATGAAGTGCGATTTGGTATCCAACGCGGTTTATGAGTTTACCGAATTGCAGGGCATTATGGGTGAATATTATGCCAAAAATGACGGCGAAACCGAACAGGTGGCCGCCGCCATCCGTGAGCATTATCTGCCCCGCTTTACCGGTGATGAATTGCCCAAGACCAAGGCCGGTGTGGCTTTGGCGCTGGCTGACAGATTGGACAGTCTGGCCGGTTTTTTCTCTCAGAAGATGATCCCGACCGGTTCTCAGGACCCGTATGCGCTGCGCCGTGCGGCCATTGGTGTAAGCCAGATTTTGCTGCGCTATGAGCTGGAACTGGATCTGGCTGAGCTGTGCGCCGAGGCTTTGGCGTTGTATGAGGGCGTTAAGCAGGAGATGACCGCCGAGGAAACCTTGGCTGCCATGAACAATTTCTTCCGCCAGAGAGTTGATAATATTCTGGCCGAGGAAGGCGTGACTTATGATGTTATCAATGCGGTGGCCGGCTTGGAGCTGGCTGTGCCGCTGGTAAATTACCGCAAGGCGCACGCGCTGGCTGATTTTAAGCAGGGTGAGGATTTTGTCCAGCTGATGGCCGGTTATAACCGTGCGGCCAACCTGTTGAAGAATGTTAAGGGTGAGTTTGCGGTGGATGCTGCGCTGTTTGAGGTGGATGCCGAGCGAGAACTTATGGCTGCTGAGGACGAGGCTGCTGCCAAGGTGGCGGCGGCGGTGGCTGCACAAAATTATCCTGCTGCATTGAAGGCGCTGGCGGCTATTCGCCCGCAGATCGACGCTTTCTTTGAGGCGGTAATGGTTATGGCTGACGATGCCAAGGTGCGCGACAACCGTCTGGCTCTGCTGCAAAAGCTGGTTGGTCTGACTGCCGAGCTGGGTGAGCTTTCTCAACTGGTGGCCAAGGCGTAATCGGAAAATATAAGTGAGAATACTGCCCCTGTGCCGTTTTTGGTGCAGGGGTATTTTTATGTATAAGTACAATCAGAAGCATTGATGGCTTGGAAGGTTAACATATTTTTTGTCTTTCTGTAAAATAATAATCAATATTTTATCAGGAGGTTAAAATTTATGGCAGAGAAGAATATATCATTGACAGATCTTGCAGAGTTTGCCGTATAT
>JAFQHN010000011.1 GCA_017397935.1 Bacillota bacterium | reverse complement strand
ATGCTTTTATTGATTTTGTAAAACTGCCGGGAGAATCCGGTGTAGCAGTGCTTAATTATGACTGTCCGGAAACACGCCAGCTGGCGCAATATGCAGCCGGCAAGGTGGTTAGCTATGGTATGGCTGACGATGCGCAGGTGCGTGGAGCAAATGTGCGCCAGGAGCAAGGCGAAAGCCTGGTGGATGTGTATCAGCATGGACAGCTGTTAGGCACATTACGACTGCATGTACCGGGCATGCATAATATCAGCAATGCGTTGGCAGCAGTGGCTGCCGGCCTTGAAATCGGTATGACCTTTGATGAACTGGCAGCGGGCTTAAAAGAATTTGGCGGTGCACGGCGCAGATTCCAGCTGCTGGGCGTGGTGCAGAATATTCAGATTATAGATGACTATGCCCATCATCCTACAGAAGTAGCTGCGACCATTGAAGCGGCTAAGGGTGTACACGATGGCAGAGTGGTGGCAGTGTTCCAGCCGCATCGCTACAGCAGAACCAAATTTTTGGCTGAAAAGTTTGCCGAAGCATTCGATGCAGCCGATGAAGTGGTACTGACCGATGTATATGCTGCCGGGGAGGATCTTTCCGAAGGCGCAGAAAGCGACATCATTGCACAGCACATGCAGCGTCCGGCTCATTTGGTGGTACGGGAGCAGCTGAACAAATTCCTGCAGGGCTTTGTGAAACCGGGGGATATGGTGCTGATGATGGGGGCCGGAAACATCTGGCAGAACTCTATTCAGCTGGTAGAAGATTTAAAACAGCTGTAATGCTATAAGAAACTATTGATAGAAACGATAGAATTGTTGTTATGAAATGCACAAATTGATAGAATGTGCAGGTGATGAAACATGAAACGAAAAGAGCATGAGCCAATGCGCAACTATACCACATGGCGCATTGGCGGGCCTGTAGATTTGATGCTGCAGCCGGAATCCGTAGAAGAGCTGCAGGAAGCGCTGCAGGAAGCCAAAGCCATTGGCAAGCCGTATTATATCATCGGGGCAGGGTCAAATTTGCTGGTGTCCGATGAGGGGCTGCGGGCTACGGTGATTGTGTTAGGCGGCAATTTATGCAAATGGGCTGTATCGGGCAATACAATCACAGCTGAGGCAGGGCTGCCGCTTCCGGTGCTGGCGCGCAAAGCAGCAAGGGCGGGGCTGTCCGGGCTTGAATTTGCAGCAGGCATTCCGGGGTCTGTAGGCGGTGCAGTGGTGATGAATGCAGGCGCTTATCAGAGCCAAATGTCTAATATCATTGAAGAAGTATTATGCTGTGATCAGGATGGCAATTTGCTGACACTGGACAACGAAGCTTGCGGGTTTGCTTATCGCAACAGCAGATTTAAAAACGATAAATCACTGATTATTCTGTCGGTGACATTCCGTTTGCAGCCGGGAGATGCGGAGCAGATTGAAAAGCAGATGGGCTACAATACTGCAGCACGCATTGAAAAACAGCCAACCAGTTATCCAAATGCGGGGAGTGTATTCAAAAACCCGCCGGGAGAAGCGGCCGGCCGTCTGATTGATCAGGTTGGTGCCAAAGGCTGGCGGCAAGGGGATGCTATGGTATCGGACAAGCATGCCAATTTTATCGTTAATACCGGGCAGGCTGCCTGTGCCGATGTGCTGGCGCTGATTGAGCGTATCAGAAAAACAGTACTGCAAGAGACAGGATTTGCGCTGGAAGAGGAAATTTTGTATTTACATGATGAAAATCTTTAATTCATAGTATAGACAGCAAAAGAAACCTTTGTTATAATAAATAAGATAAGAATGTAAAGTTGTGATGCTATGGAAAAAAATAAAATTATTGTTCTGAATGATTACAGAACAGCAGCGCAGGAATCGCCTGATGATTCCGGTGTACAGCATCATGCCGAAGAGACGGCCCGCGAAGCGGCTGAGCCGGCTTCGGAAGGGCGTGTGGTGCGCAAACGCAAAATTCGTGTGAAACGCATGAAAGTGCTTGGCGGTACACTGCTGGCTGTGCTTTTGCTGTTCGGAATCAGCTGGCTGCCTGTGTTTCAGGTGCAGCAGATTACCGTTACGGGAAATGATGCACTGAGTACCGATAAGGTAATTGCCATATCGGGCCTGGAGCAAGGGGACAACCTGTTCTGGTGCGGTGCCGGTGAGGCCAAGAAACAGCTGCGGCACAATCCGTTTGTCAAACAGGTATCTATCCGTCGCGCGCTGCCTGATGAACTGGTAATACAGATTACCGAGCGCCCGTCTGTCGGCTATATTGTTACAATCGATGGCTATGTGCAGGTAGACGCAGAGGGCAGAATGCTGGCCATTCAGCAGTCGCTGAGCGATTATCGCCTGCCGGTAATCAGCGGTGTAGGCCTAAATGAGCTGCCTGAGCT
>JAFQHN010000010.1 GCA_017397935.1 Bacillota bacterium | reverse complement strand
CACCGTATACCCCTCGTCTTGCAGCGCTTTAATGTGCTTCCACACCGCCGAGCGCGAAACACCCAGCTCAGCGCTGATTTGCTCGCCCGACACATAACCTTCGGCCTCATACAGCATATTAAAAATCTGTTCTCTGATTTGCTCTCTCATCTGTTCTCTCATCTGCTCTGTATTAGACATAAACTGCCCCCTGACTTTTTTTTGCACACCAACACGTCAATAGAATTTTAACGGCCAAATTCATTTTTGATATCACTTATTGTAATATTATCACCGTCAATTGTCAACCTTTTAGCATCACTTTCGTAAACAATTTGCCGAAAACGGGCAGAAAGCCGCTGCGCCCTCTGCCCGTTTACGATAAATTTTTCTGTTTTGGCCCACACAACCAATTACACATCACACACAACCTATGCTACCACAACCCTCACCAAATTTTAAGTTTTCTCACCTCTTTTCCCCAATATTTGCAATATTTGGGCAATTTTTTTGCCATATTGCTGTTAATAATATAACACATACGCCATTTTTACGCAAGTGCGTATACGCATTTGCGTAATTTTTTTTACAATTTAATATCAAGAGGTGATATTATGACAGTAAAAGACGCAGTTGCCGCCAGATTTCGTGATTTATGCACCCAGCACCGCATAAAACCCAATGAGCTGGCCAACATATCCGGCGTAACACCCTCCACAGTTTACAGTCTGCTGGATGACCGACGACGGGACATCTCCATTATTACCATTAAAAAGCTGTGCGACGGTTTGAATATGACGCTGGGTGATTTCTTCTCCACACCGGAATTTGATGCTCTGGAACAGGAGATTATCTGACAAAACAACAAAAGCGAGGCCACATACAGCCTCGCTTTTGCGGTTTTATCCACGCCCACACTCACATATAATACACCAAAATCACATCATCAACATTACATCATCAATATTACATCATCAAAACTTAACGGTAACCCCAACCGCTGCTTACCGGCTTGCACTTGCGGCAGACACTTTCCTCTGCCCCTGCTACACAGCCCTTGGCAGGGTTTCGGCCGCTCTTTCTCATATTCATCTCATGCCCGCAAACGCAGGGACAGGTGTCATCATCCAGGCAGCAGTACATCTTGCAGCCGCAATCCTCTTCTTCCTCCTCGGCAGCAGCACCGGTATCGGTGGGAGGACAGCACGGCATCATAAAGGGGATGCAGCCGCACACGCAGTTCTCGCCGCCCGGCATCCAGCAACCGCAGTTGGGCATACAGCAGCAGTTGCAGCAGCAGTTGTTATTGCAGCCGCAGCTTTCGGTGTTCTCACCGGCCACATTACGGCAGGCACAATCCTGGGCAAACTGGTACAACTCTGCCAGACGCTCGGCGTGGTTACGCGAATCCTGAATCATACTGAGCAAAATCTCGCGCTGGGCCATATCACACAGGTAGCAGGCCAAATTCTCATAATCGTTGCTCATCTGCATCTCGTTATAGATGGCCACCTTAATGGCCTTGCAGAAACCCTGCGGCTCCTCAATGCAAACCTCGCCCACGCAATAACACTCGCAGGTCAGCTCTCGCAAAATCTGCTGTAAGAGGGCATAATGGCGGCGTTCATCCAGGCTGAAACGGCGGAACATCTCTTTATCGACCTCACATTGGGCCTTCTCCACCATACAGCAGTAGAACAGCTCAGCCTCTCTGGCCCGCACCATCACATCATCAAAAATATCCTCTACCCCCAAATTGCCGCTTTGGCACTCGCAATCGTGATAAAACGGCTTATCCTTGCACATACACAGTTTTCTGGCCATAATTATGGACCTCCTTTTTCTCTCTACGGAGTATTCATATTACATTTTATGGCCGTATGGTGGGTTGGTGCCTGTCCGCCGCCCCGCACAAATAAAAACAAAACCTGCTCAATGTCATCGGCGGTGATGACACAAGCAGGCTTTTTTTTAATTTTGTAAATATTCGGCCGGCAGCTCGTCCAGAATTTGCAGTTTTACACTGCGTATCTTATCCAGCAGTTTCAGCAGAACAGGACGCATATCGGCCGTAACCCAGCAGACCAGCAGGGCGGCCTTGGCGTCCACAGTGCTGACCATGGCCAGATTATCATACCCCTCAATAATTTTATTGAGGTAATCAATCTTCTCGGGCGGCAGCTTAACCAACACCAGCTCATCAGCGTGGCGAGTAAGCATAGTCAAATCCAGTTGGCGGTCACTCATTACAGCTGCACCCGCCTTCCGTATCATTTTGCAGCAAAGAGCAGGCCGAAAGCTCGGGCCGGCGCTCCTCGGGCACGGCACGGCGGATGATACTGCCCTCAGGCAAAGGGGTATCGCAGGCCAGCCAGGCGATTTGCCTGGCGTGCGGCAATCTGGTCAGCTCCTCGCCGTCCTCACTCCAAATCCCGCTGATTTTTAAGGGCAGCGGCGGCAGTTTGGGGGAAATTATCTCCACCTCATCACCCAGTGTCAGCAGGTTGCGCTGTTCAATCAGCACCCGTTTACGCTCAGCATCGTAATCCTGCACCACGCCGGCAAAGTCATAACCGCGGAAGCTGTATGTGGTATCGTAAACATAAGCCTCGGCGCCGGGTTCACTTTGGGCAAAGCCGGTAAAATATTTGCGGTGGCTGATTTTGCCCAGCTCGGCCAGCCAATCGGCATCAAACTGCCAATTTTGGCGGCAGGCAGCGGCGGATTTCTCCGCCAGATTTTCCCATACCGCCCAGCAGGAATCCAGAGCCTGACGGTAAATGCGGGTAACATTGGCCACATAATAGGCACTCTTCATACGGCCTTCAATCTTCAAGCTGGCCACACCGGCCTGCAAAATCTCCGGCAGCAGCTCAATCAGGCACAAATCCTTGCTATTGAAGATGTAAGAGCCCCAACGGTCCTCCTCAATCGGCATATAAGCGCCGGGGCGGCGAGCCTCCTCCAAGCGGTACTGCCAGCGGCACGGCTGGGCACAATCCCCCAGATTGGCGCTGCGCCCCGTGAGAAAGCTGGACAGCAGACAGCGGCCGGAATACGACATACAAACTGCCCCGTGAACAAAAATTTCCAGTTCTATCGGCACCCGGGCAGCCATCTGGCGGCAGTTTTCCAGGCTGACCTCCCGCCCCAAAATCACCCGGCTGGCACCCTGCTCCCGCCAAAACTCGGCAGTCTGGCTGTTGGTGCAGTTGGCCTGTGTGCTGATGTGGCGCTGTACCTGCGGTGCAACCTCGGCCGCCATACGGAACACACCGGGGTCTGCCACAATAAACGCATCCACACCCATGCCCGCCGCCTTGACCAGCAGCGCGCGCAAGTCGGCCAAATGCTGCTCCTGCGGATAGACATTGACCGTTAAATAAACTTTTACGCCATGGCTATGGGCAAAATCAATCGCCTCGGTCAGCTGCTCATCGGTAAAATTTTTGGCCTGCGCCCGCAGGCTGAAATCATTGGAGCCGAGATAAACAGCGTCCGCGCCATATCGTACAGCCATTTTTAATTTTTCCATATCACCGGCAGGTGCCAGCAATTCCGGTTTCTGCAAAAAAATCACTCCCATTTATGAGTTATAAATTATGAATTATGCGTTGCCAAATGCCAGATGCTCGGCATAGGTTTTGGCAAAATTATGTTTACCGCTGCCGTCATTTTTGGTGCGGTAATAAAAATAATCGGTGTCGGCCGGGTTCAGCGCCGCATCAATGCAGGAGATACCGGGCGAACAGATGGGCGAAGGCGGCAGACCTGCATAGAGATAAGTGTTGTACGGACTGTCGATCTCCAAATGCTCATACAGCACGCGGTCAACCTGTTCTCCCAGCAGATATTGGATGGTGGCATCAATTTGCAGCGCCTGCCCAATATCCAGCCGGTTGTAGATCACGCTGGCAATCAGGGGGCGTTCATCAGCCACCCGCGCCTCACGCTCGATCAGCGAGGCGACGGTAAGCAGCTGCTGCGGAGTATAACCCAGCGCCTTGGCCTGGGCGGCACGCTCCTCCGTCCACAGCTTATCGAACTGGGCCACCTGCATTTTTACCAGATTCTCGGCCCCCCAAGCCATATTTACATTATAAGTTTCCGGGAAGAGAAAGCCCTCCAAGCGATTATAGGGTTCTGTAAAATCCTCGGTCGGCGGCAGATAATCGTACGGCAAAGACATATCAGCGCAGGCCTGCAAAAATTCCTCGGCGGTGCAAAGACCTGCCTCCTCCCAAATCTCAGCAACCTGCGGCACGGTTTTGCCCTCGGGGATGGTCACATTTTGGGTGTTCTCCGCCAGATTGCCCTGTTTTAAGGCCGCCAGCACGGCGGCATAATCCACACTGCCGTTAAAGGTGTAAGTTCCGGGGCGCAAATCGCCCTCGGCCCCCTCTCCTCGCACATAGAAAACAAAGGAATCGGCATTTTTTACCACACCGGCCTCGGCCAGACGCGCAGCCACCGCCTTGGAGCCCAATCCCTTATCGACCACCACAGTAACAGGCTCATCCAGCTGCACCGCCGCGGGCACAAGGTACAGCCACACGCCCAGCACCGCAATCAGCACCGGCAGCAGCGCAAAAGCCGCCGCGAATTGCTTTTTCAACTTCCTCTTGGAGGTTTTGTTCGCCATAAAAACACTTCCTTATTATATCAGCCAATACACTTACCACTATCCCAAACCGATTTTATTCGATTTTTAATCAATTTTATTCTATCACCTTTTGCCCTGCTTGACAAGCCGCAAACAAAAAACGGTGCAGACCACGCCGCACCGCCTTATATGTAATTAAATTTGGCTTAGAAGAGCCACCGCCTGTGCGGAAATACCCAACCCCTCGCCGACAAAACCAAGCCCCTCGGTGGTGGTGGCTTTTACGCCAACCTGTGCCGCCGAAATGCCCATAGCCGCCGCCAGATTCTCACGGATGGCCGGAATATGCGGAGCCAGCTTGGGGCGCTCGGCCATCACCACAGCGTCCACATTAACGATCTCATAGCCTGCCGCCTGTATCTTATTCACCACCTGCCGCAGCAGATCCACGCTGCACGCCCCCTTATAAGCAGGGTTATTATCAGGGAACAGATTGCCGATGTCAGGCAGCGCAGCCGCCCCCAGCAGAGCATCCATAATGGCATGGGTCAGCACATCAGCATCGGAATGGCCCAGCAGGCCTTTCTCATAATGGATGTTTTGTCCGCCCAAAATCAAATCACGCCCCGGCACCAGCCGATGCACATCATAGCCGATACCCATACGCATACCGCAATTTATTCTGCTTGGCAATTCTGCTCACGCTCCTTCAATATCAGCTCAGCCAGCCGCAAATCCAGCGGCGTGGTGATTTTAATGTTCTCCTCGCTGCCCCAAACCAGGGCAATATCCTTACCGGCCGCCGCCAGCAGCGCCGCATCATCGGTAAAATCCTTATCCAGCGTGGAGTAAGCCTCCAACAGCGGCTCAATGGCAAAAACCTGCGGGGTCAGCGCACGCCACAGCAAATCCCGCCGCAGACTGCCGCTGACCAGCCCCAAATTCTCGCCGCGGCCTTTATCGGTGGGGGCAGAGAGCGTTTTAATGGTATCGGTAACGGGAGCCGCCAAAATCGCACCGGCCACCCGAACATCCCCAGCCGCCGCCAGCACCGCCGCAAAATCCTCCGCCGAGATAAGCGGACGCGCACCGTCATGCACGGCCACCAAATCCACCGCACAGCTGATATACGGCAGGGCCGCCGCCACCGAGCGCAGACGGGTACTGCCGCCTTCCACCACAGTTTTGGCCTTGGTAATGCCGCCTGCCGCCAGCAATGCACTTATCTGTTCAAGCTCATCCGCCGCAGCCGCCACCACAATCTGGCTGACCTGCGGCGCCCGCTGAAAAACTTCCAGCGAGTGCAGCAGCACCGGCTTACCCGCCAGATCCAGAAAAATTTTATTTATATTGGCACCCATGCGCCGCCCTTGGCCGGCCGCCAGCACCACCACCGCAACCTGCATAATGTATCCCCCAAAATTAACCCTGAAAATTCACTGAAATTGCCCATCAATTACCCAAAATGCGGGCAAAAATCATCCGCCCGGCCGAGGTTTGCAGTACGCTGCTGACCTCCACCGCCATTTGCTGCCCGATATACTGACGGCCGTTTTCCACCACGATCATGGTGCCGTCATCCAAAAATGCCAGCCCCTGATTGGGCTCCTTGCCGACCTGCACAATGTTCACCGAGATGGTTTCTCCGGGCAGCCACACCGCCCGCAGCGCATCGGCCAGCTCATTGATATTGAGGATTTTAACGCCCTGCACCTGCGCCACCTTGCCCAGGTTGTAATCGTTGGTGATCACCTGGCACTTCAAATCCTGCGCCATACGCAGCAGCTTATTATCAACCTCGGCGATTTCGGGATAATCAACCTCCATGATCTCAATGCGGCCGGGCATCTCCTTCTGCATTCGGTTTAAGATGTCCAGCCCCCGGCGGCCGCGGTTACGCCGCAAAACGTCGGGCAAATCGGCAATATGACGCAGCTCATCCAGCACAAAATTGGGCACCAGCAGTTGACCTTCCAGAAAACCCGAACGGCAGATATCCGCAATTCGGCCGTCAATAATCACATTGGTATCGAGGATTTTCTTGTCATTTACGGCAGGCGGCGGCACACCGGCACCGCTGTTTTTGTTCTGCCAGGCACGCCAGTTAAACAGCGCCATAAACTCGGAGCGCTTGCGATAAGCCACCACCATACCGATGTATGAGAAAAACAACAGCGAAAGCACCGCAAAATACTGACCGATGACCGGAATTTTGCCGACCACACCGTTTAACAGCGAGGCGATAACCAAACCGATAATCAGGCCCAAAACCGCGCAAACAATATCTTGCAGCGGCATTTTGAAAAGGTGATTGACAATCCGCCCGAAAAATACCGCCAGCGCATTAAAAATCGGTGAGAAAATCATAATGGCCACCATTACACCGATGGAAGTGGTAACCGAGATGGCCAGCATACGCTCCATCAAATCCATACCCTCGGAGAACTGAAAAGCCAGCCAGAAAACGCCCACGCCAACCGCCAGATAAAACAGCACGCAGAGAACATTGTTCACTCGACGCTGCCAGGAAAGCTTGGTTTTTTCCTGCGGGGCAGAAGTTTCAATTTTATTATCCATAAATCAGGCCTCCCCAAGCGACCATACCAAAACATACATAATCCATCTGAGTTTATTTCTATGAGCACAGCTGCAAATCCTGCCAAAATAATCACACCGGCAAAAAAAAGCGCGCACGGCCAGACCAAACCGTGCGCAAAATATTATTTTGTTGATTATTCAGCTATTTTTCATCCAGCAAGCTTTCTATGCGGGCCGATAAATTGCATCTTGCAGCCTCGGTGCCGTCTTTCAGCAGCCAAAGCTCGCTGAACAAAATCTCTCTGGCCTGCTCATACAGGTGTTTCTCACCGGCACCCAGCGGTCTTTTGCTCTCCCTCTCGCCCAGATTATGCACGATTTCGGCCAGCTCGCAGACATCGCCGTTTTTTATCTTATCCACCAGCAGCCGAAAGCGATGATTCCATTTTTCGGGCGGTGCAAAAGACGACTCCGCCACCCCCTCCAAAATCTGCATCACCCGGTCAGCCTCGCCTGCGCTCATCAACCGCCGAAGCCCCAGTCTGCCTGCCTCATCCAACGGCACCGCCACCTTTAAGCCGCTGAACGGCAGGCTCAGTATGTAATAATCACGGCTGCGGCCATCCACCTCGCGCTGCTCAATCGCCTCTACCACGCCGGCACCGTGTACCGGATAAACTACCTTATCCCCCACCTGATACATCAAACCGCCTCCTCATCATGGGCTATATTATGCGATTTTGCGGCAGATTATGACCACCGCCACAAACGCCGCATAAATTATAACCGACAAGCCGTTGGCACCCCGATTTTGTCCACCCGACAAGGAGGTTTTTGATTATGAACAAGCTGCTTGACCTGCAACAGAAAGCTGATGAGTATTTGGTTGTGAACCCTGCCGCCCTGCAAATTTTGCTGCAAATGCAAATAAACTGTCTGCGCTTGCAGCAAAGCCTGCTGGCCGCTGCCAATACCTGCGGCTGCGCCAAGTTGGGCACCGATAAGCTGCCCCTGCCCGAAAACGCCGATTGGAAGCAGTTGAAGGCGCTGCCGACGGGCGATGATTTGACGAAGCTTTGCCCCAACTGCCGTCTGGAATTGCAGGAGAGATTGGGAGCGCTGCTGTTTTATGCCGCCGCGCTGGCCAACACGCTGAACTTTGATTTAACGGAGATCTGTGACCGTGAGATTGATAAGCTGGATTTGCTGGGGTATTTTATGATGCAATAAAAAGGCAACAAAAAGCAGGGTCATCGCTGCCGACAACCCTGCACAACCTGATTATTAAGATTTAATTACAACAGTCCCATAAAACTCATGGCGGTTTTCAGATCATCTGCGCCGTAGAGCTTCAAATCGGCTTTATTGGCGGCTGCCCGCACATTGGGCCGGCCGGCCGTCACCACATTCTCAAAGCCCATACGCCGTGCCTCACGAAAGCGTTGCTCCGGCTGAGAGGTGGGGCGCAGTTCTCCCGTCAGGCCAATCTCGCCCACGGCCACCATATTGGCAGGCAAAACCCTGTCCAGATACGCAGAGGCTATTGCCGCGGCCACCGCCAGATCCACCGCAGGGTCATCAACACGCAAGCCCCCGGTGATGTTGACATAAACATCCTGATTGCCGAGATTAAGGCCAACTTTCTTCTCCAACACGGCCAGAATGATCAGCAGGCGGCTGTAATCCAGGCCGGACGCCAGACGCCGTGCATTACCAAAGGCCGTGGGGCTGGTAAGCGCCTGAATTTCCAGCAGAACGGGACGCGCACCTTGCAGCACACAGCCCACCGCCGCACCGGCCACCGCCTTCTCCCGGTGGGTAAGGAAAACAGCGCTGGGATCATCAAGGGCAGCCAAGCCTTTCTCCGTCATCTCAAAAACGCCAATCTCATTGGTGGCGCCAAAACGGTTTTTGATCGCCCGCAGCAGCCGCAGATTTGCCAGTCTGTCGCCCTCAAAATACAGCACGGTGTCCACCATGTGCTCCAACACACGGGGGCCGGCCAGATTACCCTCCTTGGTGACATGGCCAACCAGCACCACGGCAATTCCCTGCTCTTTGGCCAGCTTCAACAGTTCATTACCGCATTGGCGCACCTGAGAAACGCTGCCCGGTGCCGCGCTTAACTCCGGCAGGAAAACCGTCTGGATGGAATCGACGATCAACAGGCGGCAATCCTGCTTTTTGGCCTGCTGCAACACCACTTCCAGATTATTTTCGCTCAGCAGCCAAAGCTCATCGGCCAGCGCCCCCAGACGCTCAGCCCTAAGGCGCACCTGCGGCGCCGATTCCTCGCCCGAAACATAGAGCACACGGCCGCCCCTGCTGCTGACGGCCAACGCCAGCTGCAACAAAATGGTGCTTTTGCCGATACCCGGCTCCCCGCCCAACAGCGTCAGCGAACCGGGCACCAAACCGCCGCCCAGCACCAGATTAAGCTCCGGCATATTCACATCAATGCGCTCCAACTCCTGCATAGAAACCTGGGCGATGGGCTGGGGCACATTATTGCTCGCCGCGGTCATCAGCTTGCCGGCAGCAGGGGCCGCCTCAAACTCCTCGATAACGGAATTCCACGCACCGCAGGCCGTGCAGCGCCCCATCCACTTGGCAAAAACCGCACCGCACTCCTGGCAAACAAAAACCTGCTTACTCTTCATAATCTCTCTCCATATAATCCGCTATAATCCGCTGTTTTATAAACACCAACGCCACCGCAGCCGAAAATCAGCCACGGTGGTTTGGTTTTTTTATTTATTCTTTGCTATCATCAGTAGAATTTTCGGTGATATTTTCATTCGGCACGGAGGCGGTGTTTTCCTGCCCGGCCGGCTGTTCGATAGAGGTTTCAGCAGAATTTTCGGCGGAAGTTTCAACAGAATTTTCATCTGCCTTGGTAAATTTAAGCTCACCGTCCTCGGCATAGCAGCGGATAACATCACCGGCCACAAAGCGCTGTGCCAGCAGACTTTCGCTCAACGGGTCTTCCAGCAGACGCACCACCGCGCGTTTCAGCGGCCGCGCACCGTATTCGGCATCAAAACCGGCCTCGGCCAGCAATTCTACGGCGCTCTCCTCGATATTCAGGGTGATTTCCTGCGCCTGCAAGCGCTGCTGCAAATCAGCCGCCAGCAAGCCGGCAATTTGACCAATCTCATCGGCCTGCAAGCTGCGGAACACCAGAATATTGTCAATACGGTTGATAAATTCCGGACGGAAATTCTTCTTCACCGCGTCCAGAGAACGCGCCTTCAACTGCTCATACTCCGACGCAGCACGCTCCTTGCTCTGCTCTCCGGTGGCAAAACCCATGGCCGCCGCCTTGGTTGCCCCGGCCCCCAGGTTAGAGGTCATAATGATGACGGTGTTGCGGAAATCCACCGTGCGGCCCTTACTGTCGGTCAGTCTGCCGTCATCCAGCACTTGCAGCAGCACATTAAACACATCAGGGTGCGCTTTTTCAATCTCATCCAGCAGGATAACGCTATACGGACGGCGGCGTACCGCCTCGGTCAGCTGGCCACCCTCATCATGGCCAACATACCCGGGAGGTGCACCAATCAGCCGTGCCACGGTGTGTTTCTCCATATATTCGCTCATATCCAGCCGCACCATAGCATCATCACTGCCAAAAAGTGCATTGGCCAGCGCCTTGGAAAGCTCGGTTTTGCCCACACCCGTCGGCCCCATAAAGATGAACGAACCAATGGGGCGCTTGGGGTCCTTTAAGCCGGCACGGCCTCGGCGAACCGCCCGCGCGACCTCCTGCACGGCCTCATCCTGCCCGATAACCCGTTTGTGCAGCAGATCCTCCAAATGCAGCAGCTGCTCCTGCTCGGTTTTTTGCAGCTGAGTCACGGGGATACCGCTCCAATTAGCCAGCACCTCGGCAATTTGCGGCACATCAACCTCATTTTTGCTGCCGGTGCTTTGTTTTTGCCAGGCGGCCTTGCGGTTTTCCAGCTCATCTTTCAGCTCACGCTCGGTGTCACGCCATTTGGCGGCCTCCTCAAAATTCTGGGCGGCAACGGCCGCGGTTTTCTCCTTAACAGCGGCCTCCAAACGGCTTTCCAACTCTCTAAGATCCAGCGGGGCGGTTTGGCCGGCCAGATTAACCATGGCGGCAGCTTCATCCATCAAATCGATCGCTTTATCGGGCAGAAATCTGTCCGGCAGGTAACGCATAGAAAGGGTAACGGCGGCCTTGATGGCTTTGCCGGTGATTTTTACGCCGTGGTGTGCCTCATAACGGTCACGCAGGCCCTCCAAAATCGCAATAGCTTCCTCCTCGGTCGGCTCGCTCACCATCACCGGCTGAAAACGGCGTTCCAGCGCCGCATCCTTCTCGATATACTTGCGGTATTCATCAATGGTGGTGGCGCCCACGCATTGCAGTTCTCCACGGGCAAGGGCCGGCTTTAAGATATTGGCGGCATCAATGGCACCCTCGGCACCGCCTGCGCCAATCAGCGTGTGCAATTCATCAATGAACAAAATTACCTTGCCGCTTTGGCGTACCTCCTCCATCACCTGCTGCAAGCGCTCCTCAAACTCGCCGCGGTACTTGGCACCGGCCAGCAAAGAGGCAATATCCAGCGAGATAATACGCTTATCCACCAGAGTCTGCGGCACGCTGCCGGCGGCAATACGCTGCGCCAAACCCTCGGCAATAGCGGTTTTGCCCACGCCGGGTTCACCGATAAGCACGGGGTTATTCTTGGTGCGGCGGGATAAAATCTGAATTACCCGCTGAATTTCGGTATCACGCCCCAGCACAGGGTCCAGACGCTCCTGCTTGGCATAGGCGGTTAAATCACGGCCGAATTTGTTCAGCGCATTGGTCTCGGCCGCACCCTCGGTCTGTCCCTCCAAATTGGGGAAGGCTGCACCTCCGTTTGTGCCCACCGCCGAACCAATCGGCTTAAAACCCAACGCCTGCATTATCGTCTCAATCACCGAGTTCGGCTCCAACCCCTGCTCTTTCAGCAGATTAACAGCGCTGTTGGTGCCTTGCAGCACACCCAGCAGCAAATGCTCGGTGCCGATGTAGTTTACACCCATCTTCTGTGCGGTGGCCTTGGCCAGCTCCAACGCCTGCTTACTCTCGGGCGCAAAGTCCTGATTATCTGCCGGCTGGCTGCCGGACGCAAACTGCGCCTCCAACATCTGCTGCGTAATGCCCAACCGATGCAGCACCTGCGCCCCAACGCTGTCGGGCTTCTTTAAGATACCCCACATCAAATGGCGGCAATCCACCTCCTGCTCGCCACAATGGCGGGCAATTTTACAGGCCCACAGCAAGGCTTCACGGGCGCGTTCGGTATATAAGCTGCTCATAAAATTTCCTCCTTAAACAATCTGCACTAAAATTCACTATCAACTTTTTTCTTCTATATAAATATAAATATTGTCATAAAATGTCTGCCTGTGCTGAACCGCACATTTTCTGGCGGCAAAGCTTGGCTCTGGCGGCGTCACGCTCGGCGGCAGATAAATTCTCACGGCTGTCCGTCAGCAAAAACGGCGTCTGCACCGCCAGCATCAGCAAATTCAGCTCCCGCCAATCAATTTTATCACACAGACCCATAGCCAACCCCAACCGCACCAGCGAGATTTGCTGCATGGCCTCGGCAGAGCTTAACAAATACGCACTGCTTAAAATTCCGCAGGCACGGCCGATTTTATCTTGCAGCCACAGCAGGCGATTAGCACGCAGCCATTCTTCAGCCTGCACCTCCTGCGCCACCAGCTGCTCGGTCAATCGACGCAGGCGGCTGATAATTTCCTCCTCGGTCAGACCCAGCGTCAAGCGGTTGGAGATTTGGAATAAATTACCCTCGCTTTGGCTGCCCTCGCCATAAACGCCGCGCACCGTCATGCCTGCCTGCGGCAGTTGGGCAAAAATCCCCTCCAACCGGCCGGTAATTTGCAGGGCCGGCAGATGCAGCATCACCGACGCCCTAAGCCCCGTGCCCAAATTGGTGGGGCAGGCGGTGAGGAAACCCAATTTGTCATCAAAAGCAAAGTCCAGCCGTTCACTCAGGCGGTCATCCAGGGCAGAAAGCCGTTGCCAGGCGGCCTCCGGCTGCAACCCCGGCAGTATGGCCTGCATTCGCAGGTGGTCCTCCTCATTAAACATCAACGCCAGGGTCTGCGCCGCATTAACAGCCAGTGCACGCCCCTGTGTGTGCTGCAAAATATCACGGCTGAGCAGGTGTTTTTCCAGCAGCACTCCCTGTTCGCGTTCCAGCAGCTCATCCAGCCGCAAAATCTGCCAGTCCTCCCCGGCAAATTCTCCGTCCTGCGGCAGGGCGGCGGCCAGTTTGCCGCAAATCTCCTCCGCCTCGGCATCATTTAAGCGGTGTGGGAAATTTCGGCCGCTTAAATTTCGGGCCAAACGCAGACGCGTACTAAGCACAATCCGGTGCTCATCCTGCGGCTCTACCCACGCCACATACGGCAGGGCGGTTAAATTCTGCATGGTCATCGCTCATCACCTGCCTTTTGGTCAGCCGCATTGGCCTGCTGCACAGCCTGCTGCAATTCGGCCTCCAAGCTTCGTATTTTATCACGCACCGCCGCGGCCTCCTCAAATTTCTCCAAATCCACCAGCTCGCCCAGCTGTTTTTGCAGCGCCAAACGCTCATAATTTTTATTGGCCAGCGCCGAATCCTGCAACAGCACCTGCGCCGTGGGGTTAAGCATTTTTACCTTGCCGATATGCCGCTTGCCGCCGTGCATTTGTGCCACCTGCGGCCGCAGTTCATCAGCAAAAGCCGCATAACAACGTGCACAACCCAGCCTGCCGCCCTTGGCAGCCTCAGCCCAGCTGATACCGCAGCCGGGGCAGATTTTGGGCCGCCGCACATCAGCCGCAGGGGTACCCCAAAACAGCTTGTGCAAATCCAGCGAGCCAAAACTGGGCATCTGCACATCCACCGCACCGCCGGCACAATCCGCACACAGGTGCTGCTCGGTCTGCTTGCCGTTAATCACCTGCTTGATATGCACCGTGGCCGATTTTTTACCACACTTATCACACAACATTGGTCAGACCTCCCTAATAAAATCTCACACAAAATCACACCGTTTAATCCGATAAATCATCCCTGATCAAATTCATCAGCAGCAGCCGCACCATTCTGCCCCGCAGCAGATCCTCACGGTCCTCCGCCAATTTCAGCGCATCTCCGGCGAAAAGGCTGCGGCAGATGGCATACTCACGCTTGGTAATAATCTCCTCACCCAGCAGCCGTGTCAGCAGATTGGCGGCGGCCTGCCTGTTCATCGGTTTATCGCCTGCCTGGGCCAGCAGCACCGTCAAATCAGCATTATCGGCCAGCCCCGTTTGGATGATCCGCACATAACCGCTGCCGCCGCGCCTGGTTTCAATAAAATAACCGGCCTCGGTGCCGAAGCGGGTATTAAGCACATAATTGATCTGGCTGGGCACGCACATAAACATATCCGCCAAATCAGCGCGTCTAAGCTCTACGCTTCCGTCCTCGGAAAGTTCCAGCAGGCGCTTAATGTAATTTTCAATCTGCGTGGCCAATGTAATTGCCATCAGCGTCACGCTCCTTCCTGCTTTATAATTTCATCAAATACTTTTGACCTTTTGATGTTTTGACCTTTTCTGACTATTATTATATGCGCTTATTCCCGCCATGTCAACACCCCAAATAAAATTTTTTGCCGGGCCCCTGCCTTTACTATTTCTGCCGCCCGTGTTAAAATATAATATCAACATTATCAGTATAATTGCAGTTTTAACGGGAGATTTATTATGGCCGCACCCAAAATGCGAAAATTTGATATTATCATCATCGGCGGCGGCGCTGCCGGTTTAATTGCCGCCCTGCAAGCCAAATATGAGGCGCCCCATCTCTCGGTTGCCGTGTTGGAGAAGGAGGCACGCCCCGGCCGCAAGCTGCTGGCCACCGGCAACGGGCGCTGTAATATCGCCAACCGCCGTGCCGCCAGAGAGCATTATTTTAACGCCGCAGGAGATAATCCGGCCTTTGTGCAGGCAGCGCTTAAAGCCTACCCCGTGGCTGATAATCTGGCATTCTTCCGTGATATGGGCCTGCTGACCAAGGAGGAGGCTGACGGTAAAATGTACCCCCTGGGCGACCAGGCCGCCGCCGTGCTGGACACGCTGCGCCTGCATATTGCCGCCAAACAGGTTGCGCTGATTACCGAAACCGAGGTGCTGGGCATTAACAGGCAGCTGCAAATACACACCAACAACGGAGATTTTGCCGCCGGTGCCGTAATTTTGGCGCTGGGCGGTGTGGCCTCACCCAAGCTCTCCACCAGCGGAAATTTTGCGGAGATGCTTAAACCGCTGGGCCACCGCACCACGCCGCTTCACCCGGCTCTCTGCCAAATCAAAACCGAAAGCCCCCTGCCCAAGGCTTTGCAGGGGATAAAATTTGTCGGCCGGGCGGAAATCCGGCAGCAAAACCGGCTGCTGGGCGCTGAGGAAGGCGAAATTCTCTTTGCCGCTTACGGTGTCTCAGGCCCGCCAATTCTGCAATTATCGCGTCTGGCGGCCGCCGATTATCCCAACCCGCCGTCCATCCCGCAGGAGATCCGTCTGGATATGCTGCCGAACATGACGGAGGAGGAAATCGCCGCCGAACTGCGGCGCCGTCAAAAACTGCCGCTGACATTGGAGGATTACCTGACGGGTATGCTGAACAAGCGGCTTGGTCAGCAGATGATAAAGCTGGCCACCCCCCGAAAACTGAGCGAACCTGCCGAAAGCCTAACCGCCGACGAGATAAAACGGCTGGCGCACCTGCTTAAATGCCTGTCTCTGCCGATCAGCGGCGTGACCGGCTGGCAGCAGGCGCAGGTAATGGCCGGCGGATTGGAGCTGAAAGGCTTTACCGCACAAAATCTGGCATCAAGGCTGGTGCCCGGTTTGTTTGCCGCCGGCGAGGTGCTGGATATATGCGGTGCCTGCGGCGGTTACAACCTGACCTGGGCGTGGAGCAGCGGCCGTTTGGCAGCACACTCCGCCGTTAATCTGCTGCAAAAAGGGCGCTGAAAACCAACGCCCCATAACAAATAAAATTTTTTCAGGAGCTTATTATGCTGCGAATTTCTCAAATACGCCTGCCGCTTAATGCGTCGGAGGACAAACTGCCGGAGCTGGCCGCCAGAAAACTGCGGTTTTCTCCCCACCAAATTCAAAACTGGCACATCGTGCAGAAGAGTGTGGATGCCCGCAAAAAGGACGATGTGCATTTGGTTTACACGCTGGAAGTAAGCCTGTCTGCTGCCGCCGAGCGCCGTCTGCTGAAAGACCCGCGCCACCGCAATTTGGTGCAGCAGGTGCAGAACAGGGAGCTGCCGCCGCTGATTGCCGGCCGCTTTGCCAACCGCCCCGTGGTGGTGGGCGCCGGGCCTGCCGGTTTGTTTGCCGCGCTGATTTTGGCACGGGCAGGCGCCTGCCCCATTCTGCTGGAACGCGGAGCCGACATTGACCGCCGTGCGCAGATCGTGGACGAGTTTTGGCAGCAGGGCCTGCTTAACCCCCGCACCAATGTGCAGTTTGGTGAGGGCGGCGCAGGTGCGTTCTCGGACGGCAAGCTTACCACCAACACGCATGATGCCCATAACCGCACCGTTTTGCAGGAATTTGCCGCGGCCGGTGCCCCCGATGAAATTCTGTATCTGGCCAAACCGCACATCGGCACCGATATTTTGCGGCAGGTGGTAAAAAATCTACGGCAGAAAATTGAGGCGCTGGGCGGTGAGGTTTATTTTGAGCATTGTCTGACCGGTATCGAACAAAAAAACGGTGAGGTCTGCGGCGTGGAAATCACCACGGCAGACGGCAGCAAGCACCTGCCCACCGAGAATGTTATCTTGGCCATCGGTCACAGCGCGCGCGACACCTTTGCCCTGTTGGAGCGCCTGGGCGTTAATATGCAGCCCAAGCCCTTTGCCGTAGGTGTACGCATTGAGCACCTGCAACGAGAGCTGGACAAGGCGCAGTACGGCCAATTTGCCGGTCATCCTGCCCTGCCCGTGGCCGATTACAAGCTGGTCAAGCACCTTCCCAACGGCCGCACGCTGTATTCGTTCTGTATGTGCCCCGGCGGTCAGGTGGTGGCAGCAGCATCCGAGCCGGGCGGTATCGCCACCAACGGCATGAGCCTGCACGCCCGTGCCGACCAAAACTGCAACGCCGCCCTGCTGGTCAATGTGCTGCCCGTGGATTTTGGCAGTTCATCCCCCCTGGCCGGTGTGGATTTTCAGCGCCGCATTGAGCAAGCCGCCTATGAGCTGGCCGGCAGCAATTATTACGCACCCTGCCAGTTGGTCGGCGATTTTTTGGCCGGGCAGAAAACCCAGCAGCTGGGACATATTAAACCCAGCTACCGCCCCGGTGTGGTGGGTGCCGATTTAACACAGGTGCTGCCCGATTTTGTGACCGAAAGTTTACGCCTGGGCCTGCCGGAAATGGCCAAAAGCCTCAGTATTTTCAAGGAGATGCAGGCGCCGATGACCGCCCCCGAAACCCGCAGCTCATCACCTGTGCGGCTGCTGCGTGATGAGAGCGGCCAGAGCGTGAACCTGCCCGGACTTTACCCCTGCGGAGAGGGCGCAGGCTATGCCGGGGGTATCGTATCCGCCGCCGCCGACGGCATCCGCATGGCGCTGGCTGTGCTGCAAAACAGCCTGTTATAGAGCATATTCCGCCGGGTCAACAGCTTGTCCGTCCAGCCAAATCTCAAAATGCAGATGGGGCGGCAGGGCGTCCTCAAAAACGGGGGCCGCAGTAATTTTGCCCAACGGCTCACCGGCATCAATCTGCTGCCCCACCATCAAATTCTGCGGCTGCAAGCCGTAATAGCGGGCGGACAATTTATCCCCGCGGCGCAGTACCACAAACTGTCCCTGCAATTTGTCCTGCCCCAGTTCTGCCACCTCACCGGAGAAAGCCGCCACCACCGCTGCCCCCTCAGCGCCGGCAATATCCACCCCGGGATGGAAGCGGTAATCACCAAAAGTGGCATCAAAACCGTAACCAAAGCCGCGCAGCTCCTCACCCACCAGCGGCATTTGCATTTGCAGCAAATCAGCCTCGGCCTGCAACACTTCATCACCCAGCCAAGGCTCCGGTGCATGGTCATAAACATCAGGCTCGTCGGTTTTATCCTCAACTTTTTTCTCATTATTATTATCAGAATTGCTATTTTGCCCTGCGGCTGCTGCCGGGGGCTTTGTTTCTGCCAAAATTTCAGCATCCGTGGGAGTTTCAGCCGTATCATCGGGTATCGCGGCGTTGTTATCGGCCAATGTCGGCTGCCAATTTTCGGTCTGCCGCCACGCCGCTTGCAGCAGATTATTTACGCCGCCCTCACCCTCATTCGGCTCGCCGGCCCATACCGCTACCGCGCCCACACCGCCCAGCAGCAGCACCAATGCCAGCCAGCGCCCTGCCGCCACCTGTGCACGCCCGTCAAACAGGCCGCGTTTCAGCCGAAGACGCATCATCAATCTATGCCACCAATTTCGCATATCAACCACTCCTCCCAGCCAAAAATAAGCTGTTAAAATTTGCAGCCAAAATATCTCTGCTCTCTCATTTTTGCCCAAAAGAGTGCTGTTTATACACCGGGCGCCCGCTTATTGTGCCGCCGTGGGGTTTAGATTTTGCAGCTCTGCCCCGGCATAATAATGCGCCAAAATCTGCTGATAATCATACCCCTGTTCTGCCATACCGGCCGCCCCGGCCTGACAAAGCCCCACGCCGTGGCCATACCCCTGCACCGTAAACCAAAACCCCTCGGCCGTGGCCAGCCACGCAAAGGCGGTGGAATTTAGGCCCAGCAGAGAGCGTATTTCGGCACCTGTCCAGCTTTTATTTTTGCAGGCCACCCGTGCCACCCTGCCGCTGCCCGTGTGCGATGTGACCACCAACAGCGCCAAATCGGCCTCATCCACCCCCAGTTTGGCCGCCAGCTTATCCTTCGGCCAAAAGCAGCTGCTTAAAGCCTTGGCC
Organism: Bacillota bacterium; assembly: GCA_017397935.1. Taxonomy (GTDB): domain Bacteria; phylum Bacillota; class Dehalobacteriia; order UBA4068; family UBA4997; genus Avidehalobacter. The sequence goes on along the minus strand of JAFQHN010000010.1, from coordinate 32,288 downwards.
GCACCGCCGTCCCAAAAGCAGGGCGCAGCCTCAAAGCTGCCCTCGCCGCCCCAGCAATCCGCCGCATTCTCCGTCATGCCGCCGCACACCGCGTGGAAGTAAGCCGCCACCGGCTGCCCGTCAACAGCCAGCACCTGCCCCCCGGTATCGCCCACCGCCTGCCGCACCTTGGCCTCATACTCCGCAAAATTACGGCCCCAGCGCTCTTTTCGCCCCTGCTCGTCCAGATAAGCCAGACAATGGGCGCTGTCATCACAGACCTCTCCTGCGGCCAAGTTGCGGCAATAAACAAAGCTCCTCGCCGCCACCGCCTGCGCCTGCAAAGCCGCATCGGGGTAGGTTATCGGCATTTCCGCCGCCACAAAACCCACCACGGCCTCCTCAATGTCAATTTGCTGTGGATTATTTTCGGTATCTGTATCTTCCGCTGTATGGCGCAGGTTGATCCACACCACATCAGCCTCGGCCATCGTCGGCACATCGTCATTCATCAGCACCATACGGCTGCCCACCCCAATTATCACCGCCGCCAGCAGCAGCCATGGCCAAAATCTGCGCATCTTCACTCCCATCGCCTCCCCATCTTACGCTTAATGTTAAAATATACCGCCGCCGCAGCGCAAATATGCCACTTGTACCGCCTGCCTCAATATGTTAAAATAATACAATAGTTGCTTTTATGGCAAAATGTGCGGCAAATTTTGCCATAAAAGCAAAGAAGTTAGTTGTAATTTGTTGTTGTATTGTTGTGTATGCCGGGCCAGACTAAACCGTGGCTGACCGGCAAGAGAAAGGACATCCGCGAAATGAAAAAACTTGCAGTAAAAAATTTGGTAGTCTGCCTTTTAGCGCTGCTGCTGTGCCTGCTGCCTGCCTATGCACAGGCGACCGATGTTACCGATGAAACCGGTACAGAACTGACGGAGGAATTGACAGAGGAATCGACGGAGGAATTTACGGAAGAAGAAAAATATCCCAGCGAGCCGCTGATTATTGACAACACCGTTAAGCTGACTCTGGACAGCCACTCGGCCATCTTCCACGGCACCGAGATCACCACCGATGTGGCGCCCTTTGCCGTAAACGGCACTACCATGCTGCCGCTGCGCTTTATTGCTCAGGATATTTTGGACGCTGAGGTGGCTTGGGATAACGAAACCAATCTGGTACGGGTGAAAAAACCCAACTATACCATCACCGTGGATTTAACCAACGGCAAATTTTACGCCGACGGCCAGCCATACAAGATGAGCGTTAAGCCAATGGTGGTGGATAACCGCACTCTGGTGCCGCTTCGCCTGCTTACCGAGCTGATGAACTGCGAGGTTCAGTATTTTGCCGCCGACAAAAGTATCACCATCACCCTGCCGGAGATTTTGACGGTTGAGCCGCCTGTGGCCCAAATCACTTATCTGCCGGCCACCGCAGGCCAGAAGATTGAGTTTATCGACCAAAGCTTTGACCCCGCGGGCTATGAGCTGACCGAGCGTGAATGGCAGGTTATTGATGCCGAGGGTGTGAGCAAAACCGGCCCCAGCCTGTACTGGCTGTTTTATCAACGGCAGGGCGGCGATTACACCGTTAACTACCGCGTAAAAAACGCCTACGGTCTGTGGAGTGAGCAGATAACAACCGAATATTATCTGGCCGAGAATTTGCCGCCGCAGATCACCGAGCTTGACGCGCCTGAAACCCGGGTGGACATCGGCCAGACGCTGAACATCAGCCATGAATTTGCCAATGAGGACTGGGAGGAAATTACTACCACCGCCTACACTTACTCCTGGGAGGATGAAAAGGGCAATTTGCAGACCAAAACCGGCTGCCCTGCGGCCTTTTTTGCACCGGGTGAGTATACCGTGAGCCTGCGTCTGCAAGATGCCTTTGGCCAATGGAGCGAAACCACCGAGCTGGTTTTTGAGGTAAGCGACAAGGTGCTGGCCACCGAAGCCGAGTACCGTTTTAATCACCTGAACCGCGGTGAGCTGTACCTGAACATGGCCAATGAAAATTTCTCTCAGCTGGCAGAGGCCCAAACCGACCAATTTACACTGGGCAGCGTCACTCTCATCGACAGCAACAGCCCCGAGAAGGTAAACGCCCCCGGCCTGCTGTATAAGGATACTGCCAACGGCCAAATCAGCCTGCATTATCACCACCTTAACAACAGCGCCCAGCCGCTGAAATTTCTGGTGATTGCCCATAATGAAACCGGCACGCCCATCAGCTTTACCGTCGGCAAGCAGGGCTTTGCCGGCCCCTCCGGTGACCCCATGCAGGTTGGTTATATCGAAAACCAAAGCTATTTGTCATCCACCGCTGCCGGGACGGTTTACACATTGCAGCCGGGTGAAAAAATGCTGCTGAACCCCAGCCAAAATCTGGCAGTTAAACCGGGTGCGCTGCAATCGGCGCTGATTGATTTGCAGACCGACGGCAATTTGACGCTGGCGGTGGCTGCGATGAGCGACGGGGCAGACTTTAACACCTACACCGCACTCCCCACCCATGCAGCGGTAGAGCCGCAGACCCGCGGCACTTATCGGCAGGCAGCGTATAATATCGGCCTGACGCTGGGCGATAAGCCGCAAAAGGTGATGATCGGCTACCCGGACTCCTTCGTTGATAATATTGACAATTACCTGCTGACGGGCCGCGATGTGCTTAGCGACACTACCACCTGCAACAAGGGCAATTACGGTCTGGTGCAGAAATTTACGCTGACCGCCGAAACCCGCACCGGTGTGCTGCTGAACCCCCGTGGCTCGATTTACCGCGGTGCCGTGCTGTGGAACGGCGAGCTGTGTCTGGTCAGCGCCAGCGGCCAGATTAAAACCCAGCGGGAAAGCGCCGTTCTCGGTGTGATTGAAGCGGGCGAAACTGCCGAAATCACTTATATTACACCTGACGGCTCGGATTCTCCCATACTGTTGGTGTCTATTCCCGAAGAATTCTGGTCTGAATATTAAAAACCGAATATTCAAATTTAATTTAACACAAAAAATACACCGCTTGATGAAATCTCAAACGGTGTATTTTTATTTATACATTTAGTTTAGATAAGCTTAAACAGCCTAAATCAGCGTTCCTGCTCGGCCAGGCGGCGGTAACCCTCATAACGCTCCTTGGCATCGGCCGTGGTCTTGGCGAAAAGCTCCTCGGCCTTATCGGGTGCAATCTTGAACAAGCTGTCATAGCGCACCTCGCCCAACAGGAAATCACGCAGGTTGCCGGTGGGCTCTTTGCTGTCCAACACAAACGGCTTCTGGCCGCTGCCGACCAACGCCGGATTATAACGGTACAGATGCCAATAACCGGACTGTACGGCCTTGGCCTGCTCCTCCATACCCTTGTTCATACCGGCCTTAATGCCGTGGTTGATACAGGTGCTGTACGCAATCACCAGCGAGGGGCCGTCATAAGCCTCAGCCTCACGCAGAGCCTTCAAGGTCTGGTTCATATCCGCACCCATGGCAATCTGGGCCACATAAACATAACCGTAGCTCATGGCCATCATGCCCAAGTCCTTCTTCTTGGTCTTTTTACCGGCCACCGAGAACTTGGCGATGGCGGCGGTGGGGGTAGATTTGCTGCTCTGGCCGCCGGTGTTGGAGTAAACCTCGGTGTCAAATACCAGCACATTCACATTCTCGCCGCTGGCCAGAACATGATCCAAGCCGCCGTAACCGATGTCATAAGCCCAACCGTCGCCGCCGAAAATCCAGATAGATTTCTTGCCCAACTGGTCTCTCTGCTGATAAATTGCCTGCACAGCCTCGTCATCGCTGTTTTCCAGCAGGGGCAGCAAAGCCTCAGTGGCAGCCTTGCAGGCCTCAGGCTCATCTTTAACAGCCAGCCAGTTTTGCAGAGCCGCCGTCAGCTCAGCATCTTTATTCCCGGCCACAACCGCTTCAATATTCTTAATCAAATGCTCACGCTGCTGTTTAACGGCCAGCGCGATACCCAGGCCGTACTCAGCGTTATCCTCAAACAGGCTGTTGCCCCAGGCAGGGCCCTGGCCCTTCTGATTGGTGGTGTAGGGCATCGAAGGCACCGACGCACCCCAGATGGACGAGCAGCCGGTGGCATTGGCCACGATCATGCGCTCACCAAAGAGCTGGGTAACCAGCTTGGCATAAGGAGTCTCGCCGCAGCCGGCACACGCACCGGAGAATTCCAGATAAGGCTGGCGGAACTGGGCATTCTTAACGTTATCAGGTTTGATCATGTCGTCCTTGGAGGATACGGTCATGGCATAATCCCAGTTGGCCACATCGGGGCTGTTGGCGTCCAGATCCACCATTTCCAGCGCCTTCTGTCGGGCGGGGCAAACCTCCACGCACAGGCCGCAGCCCTGACAATCCAGCGGGCTTACCTGCAAGCGTACTTCCATATTCTCCAACCCCTTGCCGATAGCCTTTTTGGTGACAAAATCGGCCGGAGCAGCGGCTTTTTCGTCCTCATTCAGCAGAATCGGGCGAATAGCAGCGTGCGGGCAGACCATCGAGCAGCGGTTGCATTGAATACAATTTTCCGGCTTCCAAACCGGCACAAAGGGCGCCACACCGCGCTTTTCGTACTTGGCCGAGCCGGGTTGGAAGGTACCGTCGGCAGCATCCAAAAAGGCGCTTACGGGCAATTTATCACCCTGCTGGGCATTGATGGGGTCCAGCAGTTTTTTGGCATATTCGGGGCGCTCATCAACCTCACAGGCAGCACAGGCAGCATCCTCGGCGGTCAGCCAGGCCGCAGGAATTTCCACCTGATGCAGACCGTCCAGACCGGCGGTAACAGCCAGTTTATTCTTATCCACCACATCCTGGCCCTTGCGGCCATAAGCGTGCTCAATGCTTGCATTCAGCGCCTGCACGGCAGTTTCCAGCGGAATAATATTGGCCAGCTTGAAGAAGGCGCTCTGCATGATCATATTGGTACGCTTGCCCAGGCCGATTTCCTGCGCCAAACCCAACGCATTCAGCGTATAAAATTTAATGTTATTGGCCGCCAGATAGCGCTTCATAGCGGCAGGCAGCTGCTCATTCAGCTCATCATCAGTCCACTTGCAGTTAAGCAGGAAGGTACCGCCCGGTCTTAATCCCTCCAACAAATCATAGGTGTGAATATACGCCGCATTGGAGCAGGAAACGAAATCTGCCTGACGGATAAGGTACGGCGCCTTGATTTTCTCCTGCCCAAAGCGCAGATGAGAAATGGTTACGCCGCCGGATTTTTTACTGTCATAGGCGAAATAAGCCTGCGCGTTCAAATCAGTTTCATCATTGATGATGGCCACGGCCTGCTTGTTGGCGCCCACCGTGCCGTCAGAACCCAAGCCCCAGAACTTGCATTGGATAGTCCCTTCGGGCAGCATATCGGGCATACCGGCCTCAGGTTCCAGAGAAGTATGGTAAACATCATCATTGATGGCCACAGTAAAATCATTCTTGGGGTTTTCCGCCGCCAGATTGTTATAAACCGCCACAATATCAGCCGGTACAGTATCCTTGGAGGCCAAACCGTAACGGCCGCCGATAATCTGCACCTCACGGCCGCTGTCATAGAAGGCAGTACGCATATCCTGATACAGAGGGTTGCCCACGCCGCCGCTGATTTTTACTCTGTCCAACACGGCCATGCGCTTAACAGTTTCGGGCAGCACGGCAAACATATATTCCGGCGCAAACGGGCGGTACATATGCACCTGCAAGAAGCCAACCTTCTTACCCTGCGCGCGCAGATAATCCACTGCCTGATAAGCAACCTCGCTGATAGAACCCATGGCCACCACCACATCGGTCGCCTCGGGGTCACCGTAATAATCAAAGGGATGATATGTACGGCCGGTAGCCTCGCTTACCTGCTGCATATAGTCAGCCACGATAGCCGGCAGCGCCTGGTGCTTATAATTGCCGGCTTCTCTGGATTGGAAAACAATGTCGGGATTCTGCGCCGTGCCCTTAATGGTGGGATGTTCCGGATTCAGCGCGCGGTTACGGAATTTGGCCAGCGCGTCATAATCCACCATACCGGCCAGCTGTTCGTAATCCCACAGCTCGATTTTCTGCTGTTCATGAGAGGTGCGGAAGCCGTCAAAGAAGTGCATAAACGGCATACTGCCCTTAATGGCCGCCAAATGTGCCACCGCCGCCAAATCCATGGCCTCCTGCACATTGGCCGAGCAAATCATGGCAAAACCCGTCTGGGTGCAGGCCATAACGTCGCTATGGTCACCAAAAATGGACAGCGCATTACCGGCCAGCGCACGGGCCGAAACGTGCATGACACCGGGCAAAAACTCACCGGCAACACGGTACATATTGGGAATCATCAACAGCAAACCCTGAGAGGCCGTAAAAGTGGAGGCCAATGCACCCGTAGCCAAAACGCCGTGGAACGCACCTGCCGCACCGCCCTCCGATTGCATTTCGGTAATCGAAACGGTTTGCCCAAAGATGTTTTTACGCCCTGCTGCCTGCCACTCATCCACATATTCTGCCATGGTAGATGAAGGCGTAATCGGATAGATAGTTGCAACATCGGTAAACGCATAAGCCACATAAGCAGCCGCCTGATTACCGTCCATAGTTGCTTGAAGCTTTTCTTTTGCCATAACCAAAAACCAATCCCTTTCTTTACTCAAAAATTAAACACAAACAAATTAAAACCAAACAATTTTATTTCCTTAATTCATCTTACAATAATTAAATTGCGGCAGCTTGTCCGCACGGCAGCCCATACAGCGGGCCGCCCCTTTATGCCACCAGCTGCAAAGCCGCCGCCAGCACCGTGCCCGGCAAACCCAGCCAACCGCCGGCCAGCAGCGTCACCGCATTAACCGGCACAGCAAAGCCAAAATTGGGTGTCAGCGCGTTTACCAGCGCCATTGAGCCGTAACCCAGCAGCAAATTACCCGATGCCGCCCCCAGGCTTTGGCCCAAATCCCGGCCAATCAGCAGGCTGAACAGCACATACACGGCCACCGCCGCCCCTGCATAAACCACATAAACCGGCATATTCATCACTCCCTTTGCCATAAATCCACCGCATATTTGGGGGACACCCCCAAGGCAAATTTATGCACCAAAAGCAGCAATATACCGCCGAATTTACCGCAAAACCCGCGCTGATTTCAGCTTAATTATGCATACAGGTCTGCTATTCTATTTTGCCATATCCACAGCTAAAAAACAATAGAAATTTTACCCGATGACCAAAATTATTACTTATTTCGGCAATTTTATGCAAAAAAACAACCGTCGGCCCATAATCGGCCAACGGCTGTCAATATCAAATTCAGATGTTTAAGCGGCCCTGCAAAGCACGCCCCAGCGTAACCTCGTCAGTATATTCCAAATCACCGCCAACAGCCACGCCGTACGCCAAACGGCTGACACTGATGCCCAGCGGTTTAATTTGCCGCGCCAGATACAGCGCCGTCGCCTCGCCCTCCACACCGGTATTGGTGGCCATAATAACCTCTTTGATATCCGAACCCTGCAAGCGTTTCAGCAGACTTTCGATATTCAAGTCGGCAGGCCCGATTCCTTCCATCGGCGAGAGTGAACCATGCAGCACATGATACCGCCCATGAAACTGATTGGTGCGCTCGATGACAATACAGTCACCGGGCTGTTCCACCACACACAGGGTAGTGTTATCACGGGTGTCATCCAGGCAAACCGGGCAGCAATCATCATCCGTCAGGTTGCCGCAGACACGGCAGCGCTTTACCTTGCGGCGTGCCTCGCTGATTGCCTGCGCCAAACCAAGCGCATCGGCCTCACGGGTGTTAAGCAAATGCAAAGCCAGACGCTGGGCAGTTTTGGGGCCAACCCCCGGCAGACGGGTGAGATAACTTATCAGCTCCTCAATCGAGGGCGGATAAAAATACATTACCATAATTTACAGTTATCCTCTTAAAAGTTATCCTCTTAAATTAAAAGGGCATTTTAATGCCGCCGGTAACCTCGCTCATACGGCGGTTGGAAATATCGGCAGCCTGTTTGGCAGCATCCTGGATAGCCAGCAAAATCAAATCCTGCAACATCTCCACATCCTCGGGGTCAACAACCTCAGGGTTAATGCTGATGGCTCTGACCTCATTGGCGCAGGTAGCCTGTACCTTTACCATACCGCCGCCGGCAACACCCTCTACCACGGTCTGCTTCAATTCCTCCTGCACACGGGTCATCTCGCCCTGCATTTTATGAGCCTGACGCATCAAGCTCTGCACATCAAATTTTGCCATTTTTCATTTCCTCCTTAAAAATAACCAGTTCATTTTTCATTTTATTATAAACCCGGCAACGGGGTTTGTCACAAATTTATTTATCTGCCGCCTCCAAATGGGCCGCCTGCAACAGGGCCAGCTCCAATGTCAGGCGCGGTGTCAATGAGAAGCGCAGCCGCTGGTCACCGTCCACCAAATCACGCAGCATTTGCAGGGCACGCTGGCGCGTCAGCAGCGTTTTCTTGCCGCTCATGCCGGCCAGCAGCTGCTCTCGCACAAACTCCAAAAGCTGCTGTAAAAACAGACGCATATCACGCCCCTCGGTAGCCAGCAGCTCCACACCCTTTACGATACGCAGGCCGTCGTGTTCGGCAATCGCCTCGGCCATCGCCATCATAAAGCGCTCATCCACAATACCCAGCACCGATGAGATATTTTTCATGGTCAGCTTACCGTCTGTTGCCACAAAGCATTGGTCCAGCAGGCTTACCGCGTCACGCAGGCCGCCCTCGGCCCGTCGGGCAATCAATTTCAGGGCCGCTTCATCAGCCTCTCGCCCCTCCAACTGCGCCAAATGCTGCAAATGAGCAAAAAGCTGCTCCTGCCCCACACGGTGAAAATCAAAGCGCTGGCAGCGGGACAAAATCGTTACCGGCACCTTATGCGGCTCGGTAGTCGCCAGAATAAACATCACATATTCCGGCGGCTCCTCCAAGGTTTTCAGCAGCGCATTAAAAGCCTCGGTGGTCAGCATATGCACTTCATCAATGATATAAACCTTGCGTTTCTCCTGCCCCGGCAGATATTTAATGCCGTCACGCAGGTCACGCATCTCATTGATACCGCGGTTGCTGGCGGCGTCAATTTCCAGCACATCCAGCGACGCCCCCTTAGCAATTCGGCGGCAGGCCTCACATTCACCGCAGGGCTCGCCGTTTACGGGATGCTCGCAGTTCACCGCCCGGCTCATAATCAAAGCAGCACTGGTTTTGCCGGTACCCCTTGGCCCACAGAAAATGTAGGCGTGTGCCACCCGCTGGTTTTGCAGAGCGCGCAGCAGGGTTCCGGCCACGTGCTCTTGTCCCACCAAATCAGCCAGCCGTGTGGGACGGTATTTTCTGTATAAGGCTGTGTATTCCATAAGCTACCTCATATTATCTGCTTAAAAAGGTGCGTCGAACGGCGCATCATCATCCACAAAATCCTCCACCATATCGGCAAAGCGGGTATATTGCTTAAAAAACAGCAGCTCATCCGATCCCGTCGGGCCGTTACGGTTTTTGGCGACAATTACCTCAACGATCTGGCCGTTGGTCTGGTTGCCGTCCTCATCCTCATCACCGCCGGCCTGGCGCTTGCTGTTGATGAAGATAACCACGTCGGCGTCCTGCTCGATGGCACCGGATTCACGCAGATGCGAGAGCATAGGCGCGCTGTCCTTGTTTTGCTCCGACATACGGGATAACTGCGAAAGTGCCAGCACCGGCACATCCATCTCCTTGGCCAAAGACTTCAAGGAACGGGAAATTTCGGCAATCTCCAACTGTCGGCTCTCCACCCGGCTGGCCGAGCTCATCAGCTGCAAATAGTCCACCACAATCAAATCCAGACCGCTTTCCGCCTTGATACGACGGCATTTGGCCCGCATTTCGGGGATGGTCAGCGAGGATGTATCATCAAAAAACAGCTTCTTCTTCTGGAATTTTTGCAGCTCGCCGTGCAGCACCTCACGCTCACTTTTGTTCAGCATACCGCCGCGCCATTTGCGCTGGTCGATACGGGCAAAGCTGCACAGGGTTCTCTGCGCCAACTGGCCGGCGGGCATTTCCAGGCTGAAAACCACCGCACTTTTATCCTGCACCAGCGCCGCATTGGCCGCAATATTTACCGCCATAGAGGTTTTGCCGCAGCCGGGACGGGCCGCCAGAATAATCAAATCGCCTTTTTGCAGACCGGAAAGATACTTGTCCAAATCACGGAAGGTGGGGATACCGGTGATGCCGTCGTGGATCTTCAAATCGTCCAGCTTATTAAACTCAGCCGCCATAACATCAGCCGCCACCTGCACGCCGCTGCCCAGCCGTTGCTCTCCCACCTTATCCACCACGGCCGAGGCATCGCCCAGCAGTTCCAGCGCATTTTTATGCCCCATGTAGCCGTCATCCACCAGCTTTTGCGCCGCGGCAATAAGCTGCCGCTGTGTGGCCTTATCCGCCACCAACTGGCTGTAATATTCCGCATTGGCGGCACTGGGCACCTCATTGGTCAGCGACGCCAGATAAACGCTGCCGCCCACCAGATCAAGCTGTCCGTCCCTGGCCAGCTTCTCGGCCACCGCCACCAAATCGCAGGCATGGCTTTCACGGTTCAAATCCAGCATCGCCTGGAAGATCACCTGATGTTCCTTTTTATAAAAATCACCCGGCCGCACAAACTCCATCGCGCTGAAAATAGCGCTGTCATTAAGCAGACACGCACCCAGCACGGCCTTCTCGGCTGCCAGACTTTGGGGAGGAATCCTGCCCTGCTGCATTTTGGTTCACCTCCTGCGGTTAAAAATCATCAAAACTTAATTGGCTGCCACAATGCGCAGGTTCACCTTCTGGTGTACCTCCGAGTGCAGTTTCACCAGCGCTTCGGCCTCGCCGATGCCCTTGATGGCGGTTTTAACCTCAACCTTGCGCTTATCAATCTCTACACCAACCTTGGCAGAGATAGCCTCGGCCACCTCTTTATTGGTCACCGACCCGAACAGACGGCCGCCCTCACCGGCTTTCACCTTGATTTCCACCACGGTGTCAGCGATAATCTTGGCCAGACGCTTGGCCTCAGCCAACTCGGCAGCAGCCTTTTCAGCCTGCTTTTTCTGGTCATGCGCCAGATTCTTCAAATTCTGGGGGGTAGCCTCCAACGCCACCTTTTTATTCAGCAGAAAGTTTCTGGCGTAACCGTCGGCAACCTCTTTAATATCACCGCGCTTGCCCAGAGCCTTTACGTCCTGCAACAAAATTACCTTCATCAGTAATCACTCCTTATCCAAACCTAAACTGACGGGCAAACAATATGCCCAATAGTTTATTTTAACATACTTTGCGCCACTTGTCATCTTTTTTTAATAATTCCGTTGTTGTCGGCCACGCATAATGCTTCTGATGTCGAAGATACTGTCCGCAAAACCCAGCAGCACCAAAATCGGCCCCACAAAATTAAAGGCAAACAGCACCATGATCAGCATGGTATAAACCAGCCACGGCATCTGCCAGAAATAGGCCAGCCAATAAAAAATACTTAAACCGGCCAGCAGCAGCAGCGGTTGGTAAATATACAGCACATTATCACCGATCAGTTCGAAAATCGGCAGCTCGGTCTGCTGATACCCCAGCGCACAGCCCAGCGCAATAATCAGGCCCCACAGCGTATACCAGGGCAGACGCCACTCGTTAAAGGGCGGCAGCTTGGCCACCGGATACCCCAGTCGACGGAACACATAAGAGTTCAGCGCATAAGCCAGCACGGCCTCGAACATGGCCACCATAACCAGACTGGCCGGCACCATCTTCAAGGCGGCTTCTTCCATGGCGGCAGCGTATTCTTCCACCGTCATATCACCAAGCAAGGGCTGCAAATTACCGTTCTCCTGCATGGTGGTAACATAAAACTGCACCATATCATGTATCTGCGCGCCGAAATCAGCCAGCTCAAAGCCGGCCACCAGCGCTGAAAGAGCAGTCAGCACCACAATCGAAACTGCCGCCAGCACCACACCCAGCACCAGCACCAGCGCAGGGTTAATGTTTTTACGCGCGGCATAGCCATACCAAAAACCGACGCCGCCCATGTTGATAAGAATGCTTAACGCACCCAGCGGCCCCATAAACAGCGAGAGCAGCACCGCCGTAACGCCGATGCCCACCAAACCGAATCCGGGACCGAAACGCCGCACCAGCAGTGCCAAAGGTATCGGCCACAAAAACATGGCCACCACCCACAGCAGCGGCAAATAAGCAGCTGAAAGGCCGAAAATCACCGCCGTGGCCACCAGCATGGCACCCTCGGCCACCTTGCGGGCAGGGGTGGGGTTGGCCGCAAAAACAGGGCGGCGGGGCGGCCGCGGCTTATCATTTTTTTGCTCAAACAAACCAAGCACCTCCATAATCAAAACCAAATTTTATGTTGTTTTGTGTCAATATATCAGTAAATTTTACGCGGCAAATCTAAACTGAATATTAAAACCACCGCAAAATTCAATATATCATAAGCTATTTTATATTCTACCACCGCACGGCAATTTCCTGCCCTAAAATCAACCGCGGCTGACATATTGCCCCAATTATCTGCCGCCTGCCAAAAATTTTTGCAAAGATTTTTGCAAGGATATAAAAAAAGATATAAAAAAATATATACAACCCGGCTTTTTTTCTATAAAATAGAAATATTAGGCAGATATAAACGGAGGTCAAGCCATGTTAAACTCAATTCTGTTTGTGGCAGAAAATATCGGTATTATTGCTTTTGCGGTTTCGGGCGCCATGCTGGGCGCACAAAAAAATCTGGACATCTTCGGCATCATTGTGCTTGGTATTGTAACAGCGTTGGGCGGCGGCGTCATCCGTGATTTGCTGTTGGGCATCAATCCGCCGGCCATGTTCACCAATTACACGGCGGTTACGCTGGCTGTTTTAAGCTCCTGCCTGATTTTTTTGATTTACCGCTTTATGCACCGCTTAAAAATCAGCGGTCGGGTGGATTATCACGCGCTGGTCAACTTCTTCGATGCCATCGGTCTGGGTGTGTTCAGCGTATCCGGTGTCAATGTGGCCATCAATGCAGGCTACACCGATACCCCTCTGCTGGCTGTCACCGTGGGCGTAATTACCGGTATCGGCGGCGGCATGATCCGTGATTTGCTCAGCGGCGAAATTCCCTCGGTGCTGCATAAAAATGTTTACGCACTGCCGGCCATTTTGGGCGCTTCGCTGTATTATGTGCTGGCAATTTTGCAGGTAAACAGTCTGTTGGCCGTTTTGGCTGCTTTCTCGCTGATTTTCGGCATACGCATGGCCGCCACTTATTTCAGGTGGCAGCTGCCCCGCCCGCAGCCGGTTTACAAGGATTATTACAAAAATAACCGCAAATATTTACATAAACGGCACAAGTAAGCCGAATAAAAATGGACAAACCGCCTGCAAAATGTTATAATAGTATATTAAATTTTTTACAGGCCTGGATTTATAAGGAGTTTTATATGAGCAAACTGGACGAAGCCAGAAGCACCGTCAACCGCATAGATGCCGAGATTGCGCGCCTTTTTGAGGAAAGGCTGGCGGCGGTGGGCGATATTCTGGCCTATAAACGAGAAAACCGACTGCCGGTTTTTGACGCCGCCCGTGAACAGCAGGTGATTGAAAAAAATCTCGCCCTGCTGCAAAATGAGGAGTTAAAGCCTTATTATCGGCAGTTTATCCAAAGCTTTATGGACATTTGCAAGGATTACCAGCGGGCAGAGTTAAAACAGAACACCGTAGCCTTTGCCGGGGCCGAGGGGGCATTTGCCTCGCAGGCGGCGCACAGCCTGTTCCCCAATTACACCTGCAACATCTGCGAGGATTTTGAGCAGGTATTCTTGCAGGTGATAAACGGCGAAGCTGCTTTTGGTGTTATCCCGTTTGAGAATTCTTACGCCGGTGAGGTGGGCGAGGTCTTTGACCTGCTGTTTAAGTATTCCTGCCACATTCAGGGTATCTGGGATCTGCCCATCCGCCAGAATTTGCTGGCCCTGCCGGGGGTAAAGCTATCCGAGGTGCAGACGGTATTATCTCATCCGCAGGCACTTAACCAATGCGCCCGTTTCCTGCATGATAACGGCTTGAAACCCATGGCTTATGCCAACACCGCGCTGGCCGCCCAATATGTGGCCGAGACGCAGGACCCCAGCCTTGCCGCCATCGCCTCGGCCGAGAGTGCCGAGCTGTACGGCTTAAACCTGCTGGTGGCCGACATTAACAGCAGCACCGCCAACACCACTCGCTTTATCGTCATCGGGCAGGATTTACCGCTGACCGGCAGTCGTTTCAATCTGCTGTTTACGGTAAACCACCACGCCGGGCAGTTGGCGCGTGTAATGTCCTTGATCGGTGATTTGGGCTTTAATATGGAGAGTATCAAATCCCGCCCGATGAAGGATATTCCCTGGCAATATTATTTTTATGTAGAGATTGAGGGCAGCCTGCAAGATGACGCCACCCAAAACCTGCTGCAAGCGCTGAAAAACAACTGTGACACGCTGAAAATCCTCGGTTCTTATGATTTGCAGCAGATAAAATAAGCTGATAATTAAAATTTTTATATAACATTTTTGGAGGACACACAAAATGAAAATGACAGTAGAAATTCCCAACCACAAGTACCACATCCATATCCAGAAGGGCATTTTGGCCAACATCAGCAAGTATGTAGACCTTGACCGCAAGGTGCTGATCGTAACTGACGATATGATTCCCGAAGAATATGTAAACACCCTGCAAAAGCAGTGCCCCGACAGCTATCTGGCCACCATTCACGCCGGCGAGGCATCCAAGTGCTTTATCTATTTGCAGTTTTTGTGGAATGCCCTGATGGACAACAACTTCGGCCGCAAGGATTTACTGATCGCGCTGGGCGGCGGCGTTGTCGGTGACATCTGTGGCTTTGCGGCTGCCACTTATATGCGCGGCATTGATTATATTAACATCCCCACCACCACCCTCTCCCAGCTGGACAGCAGCATTGGCGGCAAAACTGCCATCAATCTGGGCGACACCAAAAATGTGGTAGGCGCCTTCCATCAGCCCCGTGCCGTATTCATCGACACCGACGTGCTGACCACGCTGGATGACCGCAACTTCTACAACGGTCTGGCCGAGGCTGTTAAGGCCGGCATGATTGGCGACGCGGCCCTGTTTGAACTGTTTGAACAGATCTCCGGTGACCGCGCCGAAATTCAGGACAAGTACATCGAAAAAATCATCACCAAGGCGCTGGCCGTTAAGAAAACCGTGGTAGAGCAGGATGAGAAGGAAACCGGCGTTCGTCAGATCCTTAACTTTGGTCACACCGTGGGCCATGCCATTGAAAGTGCCGGCGAGCTGGAAGGCCTGCTGCACGGCGAGGCTGTGGCCGTTGGTATGGTGCAGGTAACGGAGGATGCAGCTATCAAAGAGCGCCTGCTGAATGTGCTGGCCAAATTGCAGCTGCCCACCTCTCACACTTACCCTGCCGCCAAGCTGGCCGAGATTATCAGCCACGACAAAAAAGCCAACGGCAGCCGTATCACTCTGGTGCAGGTAAAGGAAATCGGCAAGGCCGAGCTGGTAAAAATGCCGCTGGCCAATATTGAAAAATATCTGTAAAATTATCTTCCATACAAACTGTAATTTTGATTAAGGGGATGCGCACATGAAAAGCACCTTTGGCAAAAACCTGACCGTTTCGCTGTTCGGCGAGAGTCACGGCCCGGCTATCGGCGTGGTGATTGACGGTTTGGCCCCCGGTATCCCGCTGGACCTGGCCCATATTCGCCGTCAGCTGGATTTACGGCGGGCAGGCGGCGAGATTTCGACCGCGCGGCAGGAAGGCGATGAGTTTGAAATTCTTTCCGGCTTCTTCAATGACCACACCACCGGCACGCCGCTGACAATTATGATTAAAAACAGCCAGACACGCAGCAAAGATTATGAGAAAACCAAAAATCTGCTGCGCCCCGGCCACGCCGACTACACAGCATTTATCAAGTACGGCGGCTGGCAGGACTACCGCGGCGGCGGACATTTCTCCGGCCGGTTAACGGCGCCCATTGTGGCGGCAGGTGCAATTTGTGAGCAGATTTTGGCGGCACACGGCGTAATCATCGGCACGCACCTGGCGGAATGTGCCGGTATTGCCGACGCCCCCCTCCCCACCGCTGAAACCGAATTGCAGCAAACCCTGCAAGCGGTAAATGCCAGGCAGTTTGCGGTTATCGACGACCAAAAAGGCGAGGAAATGCGGCAGGCTATCTTGGCAGCCAAACAAAATCTGGATTCGGTGGGCGGCGTGCTGGAAACCGCAGTCTGCGGCCTGCCGGCCGGTATCGGAGAGCCTTTCTTCAACTCGGTGGAAAGCGTGCTGGCCCATTTGATTTTCAGCGTACCTGCGGTTAAAGGTCTGGAATTCGGTGCAGGCTTTGGCTTTGCCCGTATGCGTGGCTCAGCCGCCAATGACCCCCTGCGTATGGACGGCGATAAAATCATCACCACCAGCAACCATAACGGCGGTATCAACGGCGGTATCACCAACGGTATGCCAATAATTTTCCGCACCGCCATCAAACCCACCCCTTCAATTTATCAGCCGCAGCGGACGGTGGATTTTGCGGCCAGACAGGACGCCACCCTGCAAATTGAGGGCCGCCATGACCCTGCAATCATCCACCGCGCCCGCCCCGTGCTGGACGCCATGACAGCATTGGCACTGACAGAGCTGTTTATCGAGGCGCGCGGCACAGCATGGCAGACAACATTGGATTAGGTGAAGGCTATGTTATACGGATTGATTGGCGAGAAGCTGGGGCACAGCTTCTCCAAGGAAATACATGAGGCTCTGGCCGGCTATGATTATCAGCTTTGCCCGCTGAGCCGTGATGAATTTGCGGCCTTTATGCAGGCGGCCGATTTTACGGCCATCAATGTCACCATACCCTATAAGGAGGCCGTCATCCCCTATCTGGACAAAATTGATGAACGTGCGGCGGCCATCGGGGCAGTGAACACGATTGTCAACCAAAAGGGTATGCTCATGGGTTACAATACCGATTTTGACGGGGTGTGTTATCTGCTGCGCCGCCACAATATCAGCCTGAAAGACCGTCAGGTTTTGATTTTAGGCACCGGCGGCACCTCCAAAACCGTCACGGCCGTTGCTCATCATCTGGGCGCTGCCGATGTGCAGACCGTCAGCCGGGGCGGCGGAAAAGGCCTGCTAAACTACCGTGATGCCGAGGATTGGGGCAAGGCAGAGGTCATCATCAACACCACGCCGCGCGGTATGTACCCCCATAATGATGATGAGCCGCTGCTGGATCTGCGCAAATTCCCACACTTGCAGGCCGTTGCCGATGTTATCTATAACCCCCTGCAAACACGGCTGATTTTGCAGGCGAAGGAGCTGGGCTTAACAGCCTGCGGCGGCTTGGAGATGCTGGTGGCGCAGGCCAAATACGCCGCCGAGCATTTTCTGGGGCGGCAGTTTGCCGATGAGGAAATTGAGCGAATTTACCAAAGGCTGCGGCAGAACAAGCTGAATATTGCGCTGATCGGGATGCCCGGCAGCGGCAAAACCACCGTAGGCAAATTGCTGGCCGAGGCGCTTGGCAAGCCTTTGGTGGATGCCGACGAAGCTTTGGAGCAGCAGGCCGGCCGCACCATCCCGCATATTTTTGCAGAGGACGGAGAGGATCACTTCCGCCGGCTGGAAAGCGAAGTTATTGCCAGGATAAGCCGCGAGGGCGGGCAGATTATTGCCACCGGCGGCGGCGTGGTACTGCGGCCGGAGAACATACAAAACTTACGCCAGAATTCGCTGTTGATTTGGCTGGACAAGCAGCCGGAGCATCTGGCACTGGACGACAACCGCCCACTCTCCCCCGATGTTGAGGCCAACCTGCGGCTTTATCAGCAGCGGCACCCCCTGTACCGGGCGGCGGCAGACATTGTTATCGTAAACGAGGGTACGGCGGAGGCAGCAGCGGCCGAAATTATCCGCCAATTCAGGCAGTATTAAAATCAATATTAAAAAATAAAGTAAAGGAGTCCGAAGCAAATGGTTAGAATCATGATTATCAACGGCCCCAACCTTAACCTGCTGGGCCGCCGGGAGCCGCAAATTTACGGCCACACCACCTACGCCGATTTGATCAAGCTGATACATAAGCATTGTACCGAGCGCGGCGCAGAGTGCAAAATCTTCCAGAGCAACCATGAAGGCACGATCGTTGATGCCATCCAAGAGGGTGCCGATTATTTTGACGGCTATGTTATCAACCCGGCCGCCTATACGCACACCAGCGTGGCTATTCTGGACGCCTTAAAAGCGGTGGGTTTGCCCGCGGTGGAGGTTCACATCAGCGATGTGGACAAGCGAGAGAAGTTCCGCCAAATATCTTACCCCGGAATGTATTGCTTTAAGACCGTTAAGGGCGAGGGCGTGCAGGGATATTGCACCGCCATTGATGCCCTGCTGGACAAGCTGGCCGAGCAAGGCTGCCGTTAAATATAGTTGTGCGATAAAAGGAGTGATACCTGATGATTATTACATTGAAAAGAACCGCCGAGCCGCAGGAAACCGAGCGTTTGATTGAAAGTGTTGAAAAACTGGGGCTGGAAATGCACCTGATTTCCGGCGCCAACTTCAATGTCTACGGCATTGTCGGCGATACCACTATATTGGATGAAAAGCAGATTTACCGCTTCTCCTGCGTGCAGGATGTCTGCCGTATTGCCGCCCCTTACAAGCTGGCCAACCGTGTTTTCCACCCCGATGATTCGGTTATCAATGTGGGCGGCATCCGCGTGGGCGGCCATGAGAAAATCGTGGTTATCAGCGGCCCTTGCTCGGTGGAGGAGGATGAATCGCTGCTGGCCTCGGCCGAGGCAGTAAAAAAAGCCGGCGCCGATATGCTGCGCGGCGGTGCATACAAGCCCCGTACCTCGCCTTACGCCTTCCAGGGGCGTGGCAAGGACGGTTTGGCGGTGCTGCACCAAGCCAAGGAGCAGTTTGGTATGCCCGTGGTTACCGAGCTGATGAATATGAACAAAATTCAGGAGTTCATCGATGCTGATGTGGATATGATCCAGATTGGCGCACGCAATATGCAGAACTTTGATTTGCTGAAAGAAGTCGGCAAAACCAAAATCCCCGTACTGCTGAAACGCGGCTTATCCAACACCATTGAGGAATGGCTGATGGCCGCCGAATACATTATGAGCGAGGGCAATATGAATGTTATCCTGTGTGAGCGCGGCATCCGCACCTTTGAGAAATACACCCGCAACACTCTGGATTTGAGCGTTATCCCAATTGTGAAGCGCCGCAGCCACCTGCCCGTTATCATTGACCCCAGCCATGCCACAGGTGACCGCCAGCTGGTTGAGTCGATGTCTTTGGCCGCTATTGCTGCCGGTGCTGACGGTTTGATCATCGAGGCGCACCATTGTCCGGAGAATGCCTGGTCGGACGGCGCGCAAACCGTAACCCCCGAGCAGTTGCAGCAAATCATCGCCAAGGGTAAGGCCATCGCCCATGTAATTGGCCGCCGGATGTAATGATTACCGCCACAGTTTACCCCGGCACGCCCCGGGGCACAGTAAAGATACCCGCCAGCAAAAGTCTGGCACACCGTGCGGTGATATGTGCGGCGCTGGCGGATGGCGAAAGTAAACTCACCAACCTCACGCGCTCCAATGACATCAACGCCACGTTAAATGGTATGGCGGCGCTGGGTGCCCAAATCACCGCCGTCAGCGAGGATGAGGTTATTATCACTGGACAGGGCAGGCCAGCGGCCTCCGCCCCCCTCACCGTAGATTGCGGCGAAAGCGGCTCCACACTTAGGTTTTTCATCCCGATTTTTGCGCTGACGGGGCAGAAAGTGCGGTTTATCTGCCACGGCCGCCTGCCGCAGCGCCCCCAAAGTGTGTATCAGCAGATTTTTGCGGAGCAGGGCCTGCACTTTGCCCCCTTTGCCGATGCCGAGGGCGCAGGCTGGGAGTTGCAGGGCAGCTTGCAGCCCGGTGATTTTACGCTGGCCGGTGATGTCAGCTCGCAATTTATCTCCGGCTTGTTGTTTGCGCTGCCGCTGCTGGGCGGCGATTCGACCATTCACATCCAACCGCCGTTTGAATCACGCTCTTATGTGGAATTGACGCTGGCCACGCTGCGCAATTTTGGTGTAACAGCCCACTGGCAGGATGATTTTACCCTGCTGATACCCGGCGGCCAGCAATACCGGGCCTGCGCACAGCAAATTGAGGGCGATTTCTCTCAGCTGGCCTTCTGGGCGGCGCTGGGCGCTATTAACAGCGAGGTTACCTTGTGCGGCATAAACCACAACTCCGCGCAGGGAGACCGCCAGATTATCGAGATTATCCGCCAAATGCAGGGTGAGATTGAGGACACCGCCGACGGTTATATCTGCCGCCCCGGCCGCTTGCAGGCGGCCGCCGTGGATTTGGCCGACTGCCCCGATCTGGGGCCGATATTGACGGTGCTGGCCGCCTTGGCCAAGGGGGAAACCCGTTTGTATAACGCCGGCCGTCTGCGGATCAAGGAGAGCGACCGTATTGCCGATGTGGAGTGCGAACTGGCCCGTTTTGGCATCCGCACGCACAGTACGCAGGATGAGCTGTTTATCAGCGGCGGTAATGCGGATTTGGCCGCCGACAGCCCCTGCCAGGCGCATAATGACCACCGAATCGTGATGGCGCTGAGCGTGCTGGCTACCGTTTGCAGCCGCCCCACCGTTATCCATAACGCGGAGGCAATCAATAAATCTTACCCCAATTTCTTCCAGAACCTGCAAAATCTCGGCATAAAGGTGGAGCTTACTAATGTTGAATAACGGCAAATTAGATAAAGACAGCAAAATTTTAATCATCGGCTGTGGTTTAATTGGCGGCTCTTATGCCATGGGACTATCCGCCAAGGGTTATGATGTGACCGCCGTGGATACCAACCCGGCAAGCATTGATTATGGCATTAAGCAGGGGTTTTTCCGCCGGGGTTACACATCGGCCACGCCGGATGTCTTGCGGCAGGCGGATTTTGTGGTGCTGGGCCTTTACCCCACGGCGCTGCTTGGCTGGCTGCGTGATAACCAGCAGCATTTTGCGCCCGGCACGCTCATCACCGATGTAAGCGGCGTTAAAACCAACATTGTGGATGTTGCCCAGAGCTTTTTGCGGCCGGATTTGGAATTTTGCGCCAGCCACCCCATGGCCGGCAAGGAATCCAGCGGCATTGAGAACGCCGACTACCGCATTTTTGCCGATGCCAACTTCATCATCACCCCCACCGAACAAAACTCGGCCGAGGGTATTGCCACGGTACGGCAGCTGGCGCAGATTTTGGAGTTTAAGACCATCCGAGAGTTGAGCATCCATGAACATGACCGTATGATCGGGTTTCTCTCGCAGTTGACCCACGCCATCGCCGTCAGCCTGATGACCTGCAACGATGACGAGGAGCTTGGCTTCTTCACCGGCGACTCCTTCCGTGATTTGACGCGAATCGCCCGCATCAATGATGTGATGTGGTCGGAGTTGTTCCTGCTGAACCGCGATATTTTAGTTGAAAATATTGACTGCTTTGCCGCCGAACTGGACAAGCTGAAAAATCTGCTGCAAGACGGAAACCGTGAGGGTTTGCAGCAAATGTTCCGCAAGTCCACCGCACGCCGCAGCCAATTTGATGTAGCCAAGGCTGCCAAAGCCTAAAATTTTATTGTAAAGGAGTTTTGATTATGGAAAAAAGCAAAGGTTTCATCGCAGAATTTAAGGAGTTTATCGCACGGGGCAATGTGATCGACATGGCCGTTGGTATTATCATCGGCGGTGCGTTCACCAGCATTGTAAACTCGCTGGTAAATGACATCATCATGCCGTTTATGGCCATCTTCACCGGTAATATCAGTTTTAATCAGCTGTTCTTTATGGTGGGCAACACAGTTATTCCCTACGGCAGTTTCATCCATAACATTGTCAACTTCCTGATTATCAGCTTCGCCGTGTTCATTATGGTTAAGAGCATCAACAATATGCGCCGCAAGCAGGAGGCCGAAGCGGAGCCGGAGGCACCTGCCGCACCGCCGGAGCCCAGCGAAGAGGTTGTGCTGCTGCGTGAGATTCGTGACAGCCTGAAAAAATAATATCAAAAATAATATTAACGCAAAGCAAAAGTGCTGCCGACAAGATATGCCGTGCAGCACTTTTTTATTTGGCAATTTTATAATTTATAAATCCAGAACTTTTATAAATCTAAAAATTTCATCAGCAGAGCAATCAGCTCGGCTCGGGTGGCGGCACGCTGCGGTTCCAGCAGGCCGTTATCCGTGCCCTGCACCAAACCTTCATCCAGCGCCCAGGCAAAGGCCGCAAACGCCCACTCAGACACCGCTGTCCCGTCGGCATAAGCCAACACCCGGTTACGGTCAACTGCCGGCACATCGTTTTCCAGCAAGTTCAGGCGATAAAGCAGCGTCACCAGCTGCTCACGGCTAAGCAGCTCGGTCGGGGCAAACAGTCCTTGACCGTTGCCGGTGGTAATTTGCTGCTCGGCCGCCCAGTTGGCCGCCTGCTGATACCACGCGCCCTCCGCCACATCAGCAAAATCAGCGTCCTCGGCCACCACGCTGCCATACGCCCGCCACAAAATGCCAAAAGTCTCGGCGCGGTTAATGCTTTGGTTGGGGTTAAGACGGCCGCTTTCATCGCCTTGCAGCAGGCCCAGCGCTGCCGCATAAGCCAGCTGCGGCCCGGCCCAATGCCCGTTGGTCTCCGCCCCAATCTGCTCATCCACACCGCACAAGGCATAGAAGTAATCCTCTAAGCCGTCAGTAATCTGTATCATTCCATCCTCGGTAAAGATGTCGGCAAAACCAGCCTTATCACAAAAAGCTGTGTAACCTGTCTCATCCATATCCACCATAGCCAGATAGCTGTCGGCAGCGGCCGCAAAATCCGCCCGGCTGCGCACCAGCAGCTCGCAGGCCGAAAGTCCGGAGGTTGCATAGCTGACATAATACAGCGGCTGGATGAAGGTGTGCGCCGTGGTCACCCAGTTATACGCCTCATCATGGTCATGCATATAAGAGTAACCGTACTCCTGCGCCAGCTGATGGAACAGGCGGTTGGCATCGGTCACGGTGGGATTATCCATTTGGTACAGCTTTTGCTGGAATTCATCATACAGGCAGCCGTCCACCACCGCAGTCATCTGACGCGTCAGCTCTTTCAGGCGGTAAGCATCACCGGCCTCACCGAAAATCTCATCGGCAAACTGCATAAACAGCATTTCCAGCCCCTGAGAATGAAACTCGCCCACATCATAGCCACAATCACGCTGCTCATACATATAAAAAGCAAAGTGGCCAAACTCATGCACAAAGGTGGTCAAATCACCGGCATCACCGTCCTGCGTGCCGCAGAAAACCATAGCCAGACGGTAGATGGGCATAAAGCTGGTAAAGGAAGCGCTCAGCCGCCCCTCGTCCATCTCGATATCCGCCAGGCCTTTATCGCGCATATAAGCCAGCACATCGGCATATTCATCGGAAATTTGCGGCAGATAAGCCCCAACCGTGTCCAGCAGGCTATCCGGCGTAAAAAGCTGCTTGTCATCAAGCGGTGCATCATCAAACTTGCCGTTAAAATTGCCCACGGTGAGCACCCGCCCCTGCAACGGCACAACATACTGCTTCACCAATGCGTGCAGCTGCCGGGCCTGCTGCGGCGTGTAATCACGGCCGTAAACCTCGGCGTAGGCGTAATCGGCGTAATTATCATAGCCGTTAAGCCGCGCGTATGCATTGGCCGCCGGCACAACATCAACCAAAAGCTGCGCCACCGCGGCGTTGCGGCCCTTGGCCAGTTCGGTATAAACCGCGGTGTAAAGGTCATAATCCTCAATAGCGGCCAAATCAACAAAGCTGTAAACCTTGCCTTGATAATTTACGCTGTAATCCTGCTCAATCAGCCGCCAATATTGCTCGGTCAGGCCGTTAATACGGCTTTTCAGCGCCAGCATTTCATCAGATTCCACCGTCTCGCCGGCCAGCTGGGCCAACAAAGAGGGCGAAAGCAAATCCTCCACCATTTCGCGGTTATCAGAGTGCAGCAGATCCTGCCAGGTGGCCTCATAATCACGGCTGATACGCAGCAGCATATCCTGCCAGGCCTGATAATTGGCCAGATTCTCCACCGAATCGCTGTAATAATCAAACATGGCCAGGCTGCCGGCCGCGTGCAGATATTGATACTCCTGGATATAGCGCACTATCGCAAGCTTTAACTGATTGCGGTTTTTTATATCATTCATCAGCAGCAGCTGGTCTTGCAGGGTATAAAACTCCTCATCGCTCGGCGCACCCACCGCCAAATCCTCGCGTGAATAGCCGTCCGGTAAATCGGGGAAATAATCGGTCGGCCTGGCCCATGCAGCCGCCGGCCATGTAACCAGAAATATAAAGATAAGAATAATCGCCGCAATTTTATATATTTTGGCAGATTTTAATACAGACAACATATACATCACCCATTTTTATAAATTTATGACTAAACTATTTTTTATTATAACATAATACCGCTGTTTCTGCCAATAGCCGGGCAAATACTCTCTTTACAAACAGGCAATTTTCCTGTATAAATATATTAGGCGGCTGGATGAAATCTGTAATACAGATAAATTTAACCGCCCAAATAAAAACAAAGGAGTGCATAAATATGTTAAAAAATAAAGTTGCAGTAGTAACAGGCGGTACCCGCGGTATCGGTTACCAGATCGTCCGCAAATATCTGGCCAACGGGGCCAAGGTTATCCTTTTCGGCTCCTCCGAAAAATCCGTAAACACCGCGCTGGAACAGTTGAAGGCTGAGAATGCCGACTGGCAGGTGGCCGGACGCTGGCCCAAGCTGACCGACGCCGCCGAAGTGGCACAGACCATTGAAGACATCCACCGTGAATACGGCCGCATTGATATTTTGGTGAACAACGCCGGTATCTCCCAGAGCACGCCGCTTTATGATTATACCGCCGAAGACTTTGACAAAATCATTGATTTGAATGTTAAGGCTGTTTTCTATGCCATTTTGCCGGCCGCCAAGCTGATGAAGGCACAGGGCGGCGGCTGCATCATCAGCACCAGCTCGATGGTCAGCATCAGCGGGCAAACCTCAGGCTGCGGTTATCCCACCAGCAAGTTTGCCGTAAACGGCCTGACAGTTTCTCTGGCCAGAGAACTGGGCAAAGACAACATCCGCGTTAATGCGGTGGCCCCCGGCGTTACCCTTACCGATATGGTGGCCGCGCTGCCCAAGCCGATGATTGAGGCCGTATCCCGCAATATTCCGCTGGGCCGCCCCGGTGACCCCGAGGAGGTTGCCAACGCCTTCCTGTTCCTGGCCAGCGATTTGGCAAGCTATGTGACCGGCGAGGTTCTCTCGGTGGACGGCGCTTCCCGCGTTTAAGCTGCTAATCCCAACCAAAACCATAAGCAAAAGCCGACTTCTCATCACAAGAGGCCGGCTTTTCTATTTTTAATTTAATCCCAGATCATTTATCGGTTTGCCTCACCAAGAAGGAAACCACAAAAAGCGCAATCATCACAACGGCATAAATTGCATAACACACACGCCATTGTTCCGCACCAAATTCCCAACCATCAATGTAAATTGTCTGCCCAAGATTGGGCGCAGACAACGCGCAAACCACAAACACAACCGCCGCAATCAGCATTATCAGGCTGACCAATCTCAATACTATTCTTGTGTCCATACCATCACACTCATCTACACAGATCAAATTTTAATACAGCCAGTTGGTAGGCATCAAGAAGGTATACGGCGCCGTAATCACCGCCAGCGCCAAGGCCGTGCGTTTGCGCTCATCTGCTGTCAAATCAGCCTTGCGCAGGCAAAAACGGCTGTTAAACAGGTAAATGCAGACCGCCGAGATGAGCAGACAGCTAACGCCCCACAGTACCGCCCAAGGGCTCTCAAACGGGCTTAGATAAGCCAGCGGCGCGTGGATATTGTGATAAAACCAATCATTATCAATAAAAAGCACCGCCGCCATACCCAGCGTACCGATAATATCCGCCAGATAACCGCCCAGCCACACAGGCAGCAGCACCGCCAAAGAGCGCCGTTTAACCTCGCTGACGCCCTGGCAGCGCAGACTGACCGCCACCACCGCCCAATCCAGCAGCAGATTGCCCAGCACAATCGCCAAAATCCACGGCGCAAACGGTGCAAAAAACGGCCACATCAACGGCGACAAAATCAGCCACACCGGAAAAATCAGATTATACATCTTTACACTTTTGCCGGTTTTATTTTTAGCGCTTTCACATTTCAGCATCAGCCGCACCTCCCGTCACATTTTATACAGCTATACCTGCCACAAATCATCACATTTTCCGCCTTATTTTCCGGCTTATCCTGCACCCACACCGGTGCAAAACCCAACTGCCGTGCCAACAACAGCAGATCAGCCGCTTGCAAACAGCCGTCACGCCAACCCTGCACCTCTCCCGTAACAACCAAGGCCCGTGCTCCCTGCTGCCGCAAATCCAGCAGCACCGCCAGCACATCCTCCAACGGCTGATGATGCAAAACCAGCCTGCCCGTCTGTATCGGCCGCCTTAGCAGCAACAGCAGACCCAACAGCACCGATACCGTCAACATCACCACCACCCCACTCCATCAACATCAATCCAGCTTTAAGCTCATCAAATAATGCAGCACCTCATCATAATTAAACGAGGACAGCAGCCGTTGATTTTGCGGATTTAACAGGCGATAATGCTGCGAAATGCTGTTCTGCTGAATTTTATACCCGCGATAATCAAGCATCAGCCGCCACCACACCTTGCCGCCCATAGTGGCCGGATAACTGACCTCAACATCGGCAAAAGCCAGCGCACCCAGCATATCCGTAGGGTCTCCGCCCAGGCTGTTCTGCAAAACCTGACTCTGCGCAAATATACTGGCCAGCGCAACGCTCTCCGTCCAGCCCAGTTGACGACGCTGTTTTTCCGTTTCCACCAGCGTTTTTTTGGATACGCCCAAAATTGCGGCCATTTCCTCCTGCGTCAGGCCATATTCGGTGCGCACCAGCTTGGCCAAACCGCTTATTTTATCGGCAAATTCCTGTTTCTTCATACCGCTGCCTCCGTTTTACCGCTGCAATCATTTCTCTCTTTTAGTGTAATTATACACTTTTTGGCCTTATTTGTCAACACAACATATAGTATAAGGCCATATTTTGTGCTGATTACTAAAAATATCTCCGCAATTTTACCAATAAATTTGCTGCAACATCTTGACAAACGGCCCCAAAATTGTTATCATAAATTTACTGTGTGATGTTTATGCACAGCGACATATATGGTGGGTATGGCGAAGCGGTTAACGCACCGGATTGTGGCTCCGGCACGCATGGGTTCGATCCCCATTACCCACCCCATACTGGGGCGTAGCCAAGCGGTAAGGCAACGGGTTTTGGCTCCGTCACGCGCAGGTTCGAGCCCTGCCGCCCCAGCCAGCAAGGCCGGGCGGCAAGGCCCGGCCTGTTTTTTTCTAACCAAATTGAATATAGCTTTGCGGACGTGGCGGAATTGGCAGACGCACCAGACTTAGGATCTGGCGAGCAATCGTGAGGGTTCAAGTCCCTCCGTCCGCACCATAAGAGATATATCCTTAGGAGAATATCTCTTTTCTTTTGCATTTACCAAAAATCAGCGGCAAATTTAGGGTGGATGTACTTTTTATATGCATAGAAATTAGCGAGCGCTGGTTGATAGATAAAAAAGCAAAAAAATTTATTAAATTATTTTGTCCGCCGTCCGCACCAAAAATCGGCATATTTCAACAGAGGGAGTCGATTTTACTATTATCTTTTTGTTCTTCACCAAAAATCAGCGGCAGTTTTTAGAATGTAATGGGCAATAGTGAATAGTGAATAGTGAATGAGTTATGGTATGCGCTTATCGGATTATTTATTTTCCGGAGGTTTTAACACACTTATTGCAAAATTACCGCCCCATGCCATACTGCCAACAGGATTGACAAGCAGACGCCCCATAGTTATAATACATTATAGGAATGTTTGCAGTAAAAGCACCTAAACAAAGGAGTTTTTATGAAAACTGAAAAACAAAAAAATTTCATCATCAACTGTATGTATTTTTTTATTTGGGGTTTGGCAATTTTTCTGCTGCTTAAATACGCAATGCCCCTGCTCTCGCCCTTTGTGGCCGCTTTTGTAATCTCCTATATTTTACGGCGGCCCATCCGATACATCAGCAAGAAGTTCAATCTGCCGCACAAGCCGGTTTCGGTGGTGGTGGTGCTTATTTTCTATGTGATAATGGGGTTGATCTGCACCATGGCCAGCGCCAAAATCATCTCCGAGATCACAGATGTGATTGTCACACTGCCCCAGCTATACACCGAGAAGTTTGCCCCCTCAATGCTCAACCTTTTCAACTGGCTGGAAGCTAATTTTTATAAATTTGATGCCGCTATGTTTGAGTCTCTGAATGTGCTGGAAGAACAAACGGTGCAGCATTTGGGCAACCTGGTTTCCAAGGCTTCGCTCATCACTATGGGATTTTTGTCCGGCATAGCCACCGGTCTGCCGGCGCGTTTTATCAAAACCGTGCTGATGATTATTGCCACCTTCTTCATATCGGCGGATTATAACCGCATCAGAGCCTTCTGTATGGGGCAGTTTACCGAGAAAACCGCAACCGTGGTTACCGAAATCAAAAATTACCTGACCAACACGCTGTTTGTCTGCGTTTGCTCTTACGGCTTGATTATGTTCATCACCTTCTGCGAGCTGTTGGCCGGCTTTACTCTGCTGGGCGTCAAGCACTCCTTTGTGCTGGCCTGCTTAATTGCCGTTTTTGATATTCTGCCGGTACTGGGTGTGGGCGGTATTTTGCTGCCGTGGGCACTCATCGCCGCTATCTTCGGCAGCTTTAAGCTGGGATTGGGACTGCTGCTGCTGTATATCGTTATCGTGGTCATCCGCAATATTATCGAGCCGAAAATTGTGGGCGGACAACTTGGTCTGCACCCTATACTGACTCTGGCCAGTATGTTTGCAGGCGTGCAATTATTTGGCGTAATCGGTCTGTTCGGCTTCCCAATTTTGCTCTCGCTGTTAAAGCACCTGAATGATAACGGCACCATTAACATCATCAAGCCGTCATTACCAATTAAATAATTTTTAAGACATCAAAAAATTACGGTACAAAGCTGTTTTTGCAACTCTGTACCGTATTATTTTTGCATTTTTATTTCAGCTTGTGAATAAACAGGCCGCTTCTCAGTTTCGGCTCAAACCAGGTGGATTTGGGAGGCATAACCTGTCCGCTGTCAGCAATCGACATCAAATCATCCAGACCGGTGGGGTACATGGCAAAGGCCGCCGCCCAGCCTTCCTCCACCCGCCGCACCAACTCGTCCAGGCCGCGGATACCACCCACAAAATCAATGCGCTTGTCAGTTCGGGGGTCTTCAATACCCAACAGCCCGGCCAGCACATTCTTCTGCAAAATGCTGACATCCAGACGATCAACGGGGTCGGCCTCATCAAAAGTACCGTCCAGCGCCCGCAGCTGATACCAACCGGCAGGCAGCAGCAGACTGATTTGGTGCTTGGCCGCCGGTTTGGGCAATCCCTCATCTGCGTAAGGCGTCACCTCAAAAAATTCCGCCAGCTTTTGCAGAAATTCCTGCTCCGTCAGGCCGTTCAAATCGCGCACCACGCGGTTATAATCCATAATAGCCAGCTCTCCGGCCGGGAAGATGACCGACAGGAAGAAGTTAAACTCCTCGCTGCCTTCATAATCGGGGAACTGCCGGCGGCGTCTCTCCGCCACCCTCACCGCCGATGCCGCCCGGTGATGTCCGTCGGCAATATACAGCGCCGGTACCTGCTCAAAAGCGGCAATCAGGCGTTCAATCACCGCCGCATCATCGATCAGCCACGCGGTATGGCCCACGCCATCCTCGGCTACAAAATCATACAGCGGCTGATGGGCGGCAATCCAGGCGGCAATCTCCGCGCTGATTTTCTGCTCATCACGGTAGGTCAGAAAAATCGGGCCGGTATTGGCGTCGCACTCATCCACATGGCGGATGCGGTCGGCCTCTTTGTCGGCACGGGTAAACTCATGCTTTTTGATCAAATTCTGCTGATAATCGTCCACCGCAGTACAGGCGACCAAGCCAACCTGCCGCCGTCCGTTCATCGTCTGGGCATAAACATACAGATTAGGCTTGGTGTCCTGCTTCAAAACTCCCTGCACGGTAAATTCGGCCAGATTAGCGGCCGCCTTGGCATAGACCTCATCAGCGTACAAATCCACCTCTGCCGGCAAATCAATCTCCGCCTTGTCAATGTGCAGAAAAGAGTACGGATTGCCCTGCACCATTTGGCGGGCCTCATCGCTGTTCATCACATCATAGGGCAGTGCAGCCACTTTATCAGCCAGGCCGTCCGCCGGGCGCACCGCCGCAAATGCTCTGATTTTTACCATTTTTAATCACCTGTTTTATCTTATATAACGCCTTTACGCAGGGAACATTTCCAGAATATGCTCAACAATCTCATCACCGATGCGGGCCTGTGCCTCGGCGGTGCTGCCGCCAATGTGAGGTGTCAGCGAGATTTTGGGGTGGGTGTAAAGTGCCTCGTTTTTGGTCGGCTCCTCGGCAAAAACGTCCAAAGCAGCGGCGGCAATTTTGCCCTCATCCAGCGCAGCCAGCAAAGCGGCCTCATCCACCAGCGCCCCACGCGAAGTGTTTACCAGGAAAACGCCGTCCTTCATCTTGGCAATCGTTTCGGCGTTGATCAGCGGCGATTCACCCTTGGCGGCCGGCACGTGCAGAGAAATAAAATCAGCCTGTGCCAGCAATTCATCCATAGCAACGATCTCCGGCGCCTGCACAAACGGGTCATACGCCACAACCTTCATGCCGATAGCCTTGGCATAGCCTGCCAGCGCGCGGCCAATACGGCCAAAACCAACGATACCCAGTGTCTTGCCGGCCAACTCCACGCCCTCATATTTCTTCTTGTTCCACTCACCGTTACGCATGGTGTGGTTGGCGATGTGAATATAACGGGCAATCGCAAACATATGGCCCAGCGCCAGCTCTGCCACCGAATTGCTGCTGGCCGCAGGGGTGTTGCGTACCTTAATGCCCTGCTCCTCGGCGTAAGCCACATCAATATTATCCACGCCCACGCCGCCGCGGATAACCAGTTTCAGGCGTCCGGCCGCAGCTGCGGCGTCAATCACGGGTACACGCACCTTGGTGGCCGAGCGCACTACCAAAACATCATAATCGGCCAACTGTTTGGCCAGTTCATCAGCTTCATAAAACTGCTCGACTACCTCATAGCCCAGCTTTTGCAATTTGGCGACGGCTGCTGCTTCCATGCCGTCGGCGGCCAAAATTCTTACCATAATCAAAACCTCCGTATATATCACAATTATGTCAGTATCTTAGATTAAATGTTTATCAAGCGTTTGCGGCCTCAAACTCGGCCATAAATTTAACCAACGCCTCCACGCCTTCCAGCGGCATCGCATTATAAATAGAAGCGCGCATACCGCCCACCGAGCGATGGCCTTTCAGGTTGGAGAAACCGGCAGCGGTGCTTTCCTTAACAAACTTGGCGTCCAAATCCGCATCATCCGTGCGGAAGGTCACATTCATCATCGAGCGGCTGCCCTTATCAGCCACGGGAATAAACATCTTGCTGTTGTCCAGATAATCATACAGCAGCGCGGCTTTTTTGCGGTTAATTTCGGCCATAGCCTCCAAGCCGCCCAAGCCCTCAATCCACTCCAACACCAGCTTGCAGATGTAAATGGGATAGCACGGCGGCGTGTTATACATCGAATCGTTCTCGGCGTGGGTTTTGTAGGTGAGCATGGTGGGCGTGCCCGGCAGCGGGTCTTTCAGCAAATCCTCACGCACGATAACAATGGTTACACCGGCCGGGGCCACATTCTTCTGTGCACCGGCGTAAATCAGGCCAAATTTGCTCACATCCACCGGCTCAGACAGGATGCAGGAGGACATATCGGCCACCAGCGGCACCTCACCCGTCTCGGGCACATAAGGATATTTGGTGCCGAAAATGGTGTTGTTGTAACAAATATGCACATAATCCGCAGCGGCAGAGAGGTTCAGCTCATCCTGCGCGGGCACACGGGCAAAATTCTCGGCCTTGGTGGTGGCGGCCAGAT
>JAFQHN010000009.1 GCA_017397935.1 Bacillota bacterium | reverse complement strand
TTATGCAATGTCTTGAATACTATATCTAAATGATACGGCAAAAACCGCAAGTTACCACATTGTGATAACTTGCGGTTTTTCTTGTCCCGTACCGGCGTTATACCCATAGGTCACAAAAAGTACCTGTGGGAAGTAACACTTATCGACGCCCCATTTTTGCTTAAAATTGATTGGTTTGCTGTTGATTAGTGGGCAATAGCCGGGAACAAAATGAACAGCGAGATGATGCCGATGGCGATGTTGCACATACCGGCCACCTTGGTGAGGGCAGGGCTGCCGGTGTACCAGGCGGGAACCAGTACGGCCAGCAGGGTGTCGATGACGATCAAGTCAACGCCCAGGGGCCAAACCAGACCGCGCTGGAAGGCCAGGTAAGTAAAGTACAGGCACAGGATAAGGCCGCAGCCGAAGAAATGGGCCATAACCTTTTTGTCGCCGCCCTTTAAGAAGAACAAGCCAACCAGGATCCAGAACATTCCGAAGAAACCGAAAACGGTGCCCAGGAAGATGCTGTTGTCGCCTGCAACGGAGAAGAGGTACATTGCCAGAGAGGTGAAGAGCTGGCAGCAGCCGCCAAACAGGATGGCGATGAAGCCGAGCGAGCGAGTCAGTTTCTCATGGTCAGCTCCTTTAACGCCCACGCCGATCTGTTCCAGACCGAAGCAGAGTACAGTAGCCACCAGACCGAACACACCAATAGCTTCAGGGTTTACGGGTAACATAGTATCACTCCTTTTTTTGTGTTAGCTTTAATATAGCTTATAATATTGGGGCGTGTCAAGCAAAATTATTGGGAAATGGCAGATTTTTGGTTTTTTTGGGCGGAAATATACTGAAATTGTCGTTAAAATATCTGTTATGTGCCGATTGCGGAGTTTTTCGGCCGGTTTGGGCCGTTTTTTTGCCCTGGACGGCGGCGGATGACAATGTATGGCGGCTATGGACATTTGACCGGAATAGTGATATGATACAGTTAATATAACAGCGAAATTTACCATTATAATATAATGCCTGTGGTATAGGCGGATTGGGGCAGATAAGGAGGAAATTCTTTTGGGTAAGTATTTTGGCACGGACGGCTTCCGTGGTGAGGCTAATGTGGATTTGACGGCGGAGCACGCCTTTAAGATTGGCCGCTTTTTGGGATGGTATTACAGCCGGGGCAAGGAGGGCGGCTGCAAATTTGTTATTGGCAAGGATACCCGGCGTTCCAGCTATATGTTGGAATATGCGCTGGTGGCGGGCCTGACATCTACCGGGGCGGATGCTTATTTGCTGCACGTTACCACCACGCCCAGCGTGGCTTATGTGGTGCGGACTGAGGATTTTGACGGCGGCATTATGATCTCGGCCAGCCACAATGCGTTTTATGATAACGGCATTAAGCTGCTGAACAGCCGCGGCGAGAAGATGGACGAGGAAACCATCGGCAAGATTGAGGCTTATCTGGACGGGGGAATCGGCGAGGTGGAATCTGCCGGACGGGAAAAAATCGGCCGCACAGTGGATTATGCTGCCGGCCGCAACCGCTACACCGGTTATTTGATTTCGCTGGCCATTCGTTCTTATCGTAATGTGAAGGTGGGGTTGGATTGCGCCAACGGCAGCAGCTGGATGCTGGCCAAGAATATTTTTGATGCGCTGGGCGCCGAAACTTATGTTATCAACAACCAGCCTGACGGCACCAATATCAATATGAACTGCGGTTCTACCCACATTGAGGCGCTGCAAGAGTTGGTGCGTACCAAGGGGTTGGATGTCGGCTTTGCCTATGACGGCGATGCTGACCGCTGTCTGGCGGTGGATGAGAATGGCGAGGTTGTGGACGGCGACAAAATCCTTTACATCTACGGACGCTATATGAAGGAGCGCGGCAAGCTGCAAAATAATACTGTTGTGACCACCGTAATGTCTAATCTGGGCTTGTATAAGGCTTTTGATGAGCTGGGCATTGAATATGAGAAAACGGCCGTGGGCGATAAATATGTGTATGAGAATATGCTGGCTAACGGGCACCGCCTGGGCGGCGAGCAATCCGGCCACATTATTTTCAGCAAATATGCTTCTACCGGTGATGGCATTCTGACCTCTATCAAGCTGATGGAGGTAATGTTGGAGCGCAAGACCACATTATCTAAGCTGGCCGAGCCGGTGCATATTTACCCGCAGCTGCTGCAAAACGTGCGCGTGGCTGATAAAGAGGCGGCCCTGCAAAACCCGGCGCTGGCGGCGGAAATTGCCGCGGTGGAGGCCGAATTGGGCACCGACGGACGGGTGCTTATCCGCCCCAGCGGAACGGAACCGGTGGTGCGTGTGATGGTGGAGGCTGCGGATGATGATTTGTGCCGGCAGTATGTTGGCCGATTGGTGGCTGTACTGGAAGCGCAATAGCACCACATCTGCTGTGTCATGTTCTTGCTCGGCTCGGGTCGCGCATTTCAATGCAGCTCCCTCGCTGCGCTGCCGTACGCACTGCAATCTGCGGCACTTTTGCGCTTCCGTGAGATAAGTTTGTTTATGAGCGGAAACGCAATAGCACCACATCTTGCGGCTTGTTGTCAGCTTAGCCCGGGTCGCGCATTTCAATGCGGCTCCCTCGCTGTGCTGCCGTACGCACTGCAATCTGCGGTACTCTTGCGCTTCCGTGGGTTGGTGGAGATAAGTGATCTGCGGTACTCCTGCGCTGCTGTAAGATAAGTTTCTTTTGGTAAAATCTGTATCTTATGTATGAAATGTTGGATTGCAATATAGAAGGGGTGATAGGGATGTTTCATCTGATAGGTCTTGCGTCACTGGCATTTTTGGGTTATCAATGCGTCAAAGAGGCTTGTGAACCGGAGATCCCTGCGGAGAATTGGGCAAATAAAGACTTGTATTATCAGGATATAATGGATGGTGTTCCTGTCGAGCAGCGTATGAAAAATCTGCGAGCCGGAAAATATAAGCTGACCGAAACTTATCCTGAGCCGCATAGAACACCGAGCGGCCAAATTCTGATTGAGAACAGCAAATTGTACTATGAAGATGTTAAAAATTATGGTGCACATCAAGCTCAAAAATGGGTAGAACAAGGAAAATACAATCTAACACCAGAAGAATTGGAGAAGGAAATGGCGCGTATTGAAGAAAAATGGTAATACTTGCGCAGCTTATTGTAAAACTTTGGAGTAAAAGATTATGCCGCCCTGTTGTGTAATGGGGCGGCGTTAATTTTGTTGGCTGTCATCTTCATTTGAAATTTCGGTATCATTGTCGGTATCATTGTAATTGTTGTTATCGTTATTGTAATTGTAATTGCTGCCGTTATTGCCGAACAGCGGCGATAAGTCTGTATTCCATTGGTCGCAGGGGGTAAGGGCCGAGATTATCTCCAAGCCGCGTCTGGTCTGGTGCCAGCGGCAATCAAAGATGAGACAGGCACAGCATTGTTCCTCCCAGCCGATAAGCAGGTTGTCCAGGGCGCGGGCAGTGCGCTCTACCCGCTGCCAAGCCATTTTTTGCAAAAATTCCGAGACATTTTCGGTTTTTTCCAATTTTAAGGCGGCATCTATAAGAATATCGTAGGTTTCGGCCAGTTTTTTGGCGTTTTCCACCGCCATTTCACTCATTGGGCATTTAGGCATTGTAAAAACCATTCTTTTCCGTTATAATATTCTAATAAGCGTATAGAAGATGAGAAAATGAGTTGAGAAACAAATATTAAAAGATTGATTGTTGATTATTATGAAAGAGGTGGAATTATTATGTTAGACCCCAGAGAATATGCCGACTGGCAAATTGCCGCCGAGGCGGAGAAATCAATGCCCAAGGCGATGGATTGGGCGGAGCGTCTGGATTTGCTGCCGGACGAAATTATTCCTTACGGCAAGGTTGCCAAACTGGATTTCCTGAAAATTATGAAGCGTTTGGCCGATAAGCCGGACGGCAAGTTTATTGAGGTTACTGCCATTACCCCCACCCCCCTGGGCGAGGGCAAAAGTACCACTTCCATCGGTTTGATGGAAGGCCTGGGCAAGCTGGGCAAAAATGTCGGCGGCTGTCTGCGTCAGCCCAGCGGCGGCCCCACCATGAACATTAAGGGTACTGCGGCCGGCGGCGGCAACTCTCTGCTGATCCCGATGACCGAGTTTTCTCTTGGCTTGACAGGTGATATTAACGATATTGCCAACGCCCATAACCTGGGTATGACGGCGCTGAATGCCCGTATGCAGCACGAGTATAACTATGATGATGCCACCCTGGCTAAACGCGGTCTGACCCGTCTGGATATTGACAAAAACCGCGTACAGTTTAACTGGGTAATTGACTTTGCAGCCCAGTGCCTGCGCAACATTATGATTGGTATTGGCGGCAAAATGGACGGCTTTACCATGAGCAGCCGTTTTGCTATCACCGTATCCTCCG
Source organism: Bacillota bacterium (assembly GCA_017397935.1). GTDB lineage: Bacteria > Bacillota > Dehalobacteriia > UBA4068 > UBA4997 > Avidehalobacter. Next base: position 9,639 of record JAFQHN010000009.1, on the reverse strand, counting down.
AGCTGATGGCTATTCTGGCGGTGGCCCGTGATTTGGCAGATTTGCGTGAGCGTATCGGCAACATTATTTTGGCGTATGACAAAAAGGGCAACCCCGTAACCACCAAAATGTTGGAGGTTGACGGTGCCATGACTGCCTGGATGCGCAACACCATTAACCCCACCCTGTGCTGTACCGGTGAGTATCAGCCCTGTTTGGTTCATGCCGGCCCGTTTGCCAACATTGCTATCGGTCAGAGCTCGATTATCGGTGACCGTCTGGCATTGAAGATGTTTGATTATCATGTTACCGAGTCCGGCTTTGCGGCTGACATCGGTTTTGAGAAGTTCTGGAATGTTAAGTGCCGTTTGTCCGGTTTGCAGCCCAATGTTTCGGTTATCGTGGCCACGGTACGCAGCTTGAAGATGCACGGCGGCGGCCCTGCTGTTAAACCCGGTGTGCCGCTGGATTCCGCCTACACCAGCCAGAACTGCGAGCTGGTGGAAAAAGGTCTGTGCAACCTGCTGCACCACATTGAAACCGTTAAGAAATCCGGTATCAAGCCGGTTGTCTGCCTGAACTCCTTCTACACCGATACTCCTGAGGAAGTGGCAATTATCAAGCGTGCAGTTGAGGCTGCCGGCGCCCGTTTTGCCGTATCCGAGCATTGGTTGAAGGGCGGCGAAGGCGCTATTGAGCTGGCCGAGGCTGTGGTTGAGGCTTGCGAAGAAAAGGTGGAATTGAAGTATCTGTACCCGCTGGAAATGCCCCTGCGTCAGCGTGTGGATGTTATTGCCCGCGAGGTTTACGGTGCCGACGGCGTGGATTGGAGCCCTGAGGCCGAAGCCAAGGCGATTGCTTTTGAGAGTGACCCGGCTTACAACGATTACGCTACCATGATGGTTAAGACCCACCTGAGTTTGAGCCATAACCCGACCTTGAAGGGTGTGCCGAAGGGTTGGCGTCTGCCCGTGCGTGACGTGCTGGTTTACGGCGGTGCGCGCTTCCTGTGCCCCATGGCCGGTGATATCAGCCTGATGCCCGGTATGGGCAGCGACCCTGCTTATCGCCGTGTGGACGTGGATGTGGAAACCGGCGAGGTTACCGGTCTGTTCTAAAATAAAATTGTTATAAAATTGTTTTGGAGGCGTTTTGATGCCTGAAACTACTGAAAATATTGATTTTTTGCAGCTTTCCGCACGGGAGTTTGCCGATAAAACCGCATCGGCAGACCCTGTACCGGGCGGCGGCGGTGCGGCTGCTTATGTCGGTGCGCTGGGCATGGGGCTAGTAAATATGGTATCCCGACTGACCGTTGGCAAGAAGAAATACGCCGAGGTTGAGGCCGAGGTAACTGCTTTGCTGGCCGAGGGCGAGGAAATTCGGGCGGCGCTGCTGGCGGCGGTGCAGGCTGATGCTGATGCTTTTGCCCCGTTGGCGGCGGCTTATGCCCTGCCAAACACCACCAATGAGGAAAAAGCGGCCAAGGCGGCCAAACTCTCGGAGCTTAGCAGGGAGGCGGCCGAGCTGCCCCTGCAAGCGGCAGCACAGGCAGTTGAAGGTTTGCGGATCGCCAGACGGATCGCCGAGTGCGGCAGCCGGTTGGTTATCTCAGACGCGGGGTGCGGTGCGGCGCTGCTGCTGGCGGCTGTTAAGAGCTTTGATTTTACAGCGCGCATTAACCTGGGGGCTATTCAGGATGAGGAGTATGTGCAGGCTGCTTATCAACGCCTGAATGAGCTGCTGAAACAGTCGGTGCGCTTGGAAGCCGAGGCCCGACAGCTGGCGGATGAACGGCTGCTGTAAAAAACCGCGGGAAACGCGTTTCTACTATATTAAATAATAATATAAAAACTTCTATGGGAAAATGAGGAATAATAATGAAACTGGGTATTGTGGGTTTGCCGAATGTCGGCAAGAGTACATTGTTTAATGCCATTACCAATGCAGGTGCGGAATCTGCCAACTATCCCTTCTGCACGATTGAGCCGAATGTGGGTATGGTGGCGGTGCCGGATAAGCGTTTGCAGGTGCTGACCGAGCTGCATAAATCGGCCAAAACCGTGCCGGCGTTTATTGAGTTTGTGGATATTGCCGGCTTGGTGCGCGGTGCCAGCCGCGGCGAGGGCCTGGGCAACAAATTTCTTTCGCACATCCGTGAGGTGGACGCCATTGTTCATGTGGTGCGCTGCTTTGACAGCGATACTATTGTGCACGTGGACGGCAGCGTGGACCCCCTGCGTGATATGGAAACCATTAACCTGGAACTGATTCTGGCCGACCTGGAAACGCTGGACAAGCGTTATGAGAAGGCCAGCCGTCTGGTGCTGAAAGGTGATAAATCCTCGGCGGCCGAAGCGAAGCTGCTGGGTGCCTTGAAGGCTCATTTGGAGGAGGGCCTGCCGGCTCGCTCTTATGAGTTTACCGAGGATGACCAGGAGATCATGCGTGATATTAACCTGCTGACGATCAAGCCGGTGGTTTATGCCGCCAATATGGACGAGGCAGCTTTCAGCGAGTTTACCGAGGGCCACCCCAATGCCTATTATCAGCAGCTGACCGAGCGTGCAGCCGAGGAGGGTGCGGCGGTGCTGCCCATTTGCGCCCAGTTGGAGCAGGATATTGCCGAGCTGGATGCCGAGGAAAAGCAGATGTTTCTGGCGGAGATCGGCTTGGAGGAAAGCGGCCTGGACCGTTTGATTGCCGTAAGCTATGATTTGCTGGGTTTGATCAGTTTTTTGACCACCGGTTCTGATGAGACCAGAGCGTGGACGATTAAAAAGGGCACCAAGGCCCCGCAGGCAGCCGGTAAAATCCACACTGACTTTGAGCGCGGCTTTATCCGCGCCGAAACCGTGGCTTATGATGACCTGATGTCTTGCGGCAGCATGGTGAAGGCCAAGGAGAAAGGGCTTGTCCGCAGCGAGGGCAAGGAATATGTGGTGCAGGACGGAGATATTATTCTGTTCCGATTTAATGTTTGATATTGTATTTAACGTTTGATACTGTGACTGAAAACAGCCGGAGGTGCCGCAAAATTTAGCGGTGCACCCGGCTGTTTTGCTATAGTTTACGGAGTTTTGTTAAATTTTTGTAAAGTATACAGAAAACAAAAGGGCGATTACTGTTCTTTTGGTTGATTTTTGTATCAGGATAGGGTATAATGCTACTATCAAGTTTACATGAACAAGTGTCCGTGAAACGCGAACACGATGTAAAACATAGTATAGCTTGATAAATAAATTAGCTGCTCCGGCGTATAAATACGCTGTGAACAAAAAGTTAATAAAAAGGTTTTAGGAGGTTGTTTAAGATGAAGAAATTGTTATCGCTCGTTATGATGCTGGCCATGGTATTGGGCCTGGCAGCTTGTGGCGGTGACCAGCCTGCAAACAATGATGACCAGCAGACTGGCAACGTAGTTAAGATTGGTGTATTTGAGCCTTACTCCGGTGAGAACGGCCCCGGCGGCAAGCAGGAAGCTTTGGGTATGAAATATGCTCACTCTTTGAAGCCCACCGTTGACATTGCAGGCGTTACTTATGATGTTGAGCTGGTAGAGGTTGATAACCAGTCTGATACCACCAAGGCTGTTACCGCTGCTCAGTCCCTGGTAAGCTCCGAGGTATCTGTTATTCTGGGTTCTTATGGCTCCGGTGTATCCATCGCTGCCGGTGAGACCTTTAAGACTGCTCAGATCCCCGCTATCGGCGTATCCTGCACCAACCCGCAGGTTACCCTGGGCAACGATTACTACTTCCGTATTTGCTTCCTGGATCCCTTCCAGGGCACTGTAATGGCTAACTTTGCCAAGGAAGAAATGCAGGCTGATACTGCTTATGTTATCACTCAGCTGGGCGATGACTACTCCTCCGGCCTGGGCGCATACTTCACCAAGGCTTTCGAGGGCATGGGCGGCACCGTATTGACTGCTGAATTCCAGACCGGCGAAACCGACTTCAATGCTATTATGACCAACGTTCTGAACTCTGATGCAGACGTAATCTTTGTTCCTTCTTCTGTTCAGACTGCTCCGTTGGTAATCATGCAGGCTCGTCAGATGGGCATTACCATTCCGATTTTGGCAGGCGATACCTGGGAAAATGAATCCATCATCACCAACGCCGGCCAGTATGCAACTGATGTATATCTGTCTACCTTCTTTGATGAAAACGATACCGCAAACCCGGCTGCTGCTGAGTTTGTACCCGGCTTCAAGGCTTGGCTGAACGCTGACAAGCAGAACCTGACCGATAACGGCGACAGCGACGGTGTAGCTGCTGTATCCGCTCTGGGCTTCGATGCTTACAATGTTGCTATTGCTGCTTTGGAAGCTGCTGCTTCTCCGGCCGGTGCCGATGTTCAGGCTGTTCTGCCCGGTGTTGCTATTGACGGCGTAACCGGTGCCATCTCCTTCGATGAAAACGGCGACGCTAACAAGAACATGGCTTATGTTAAGACCATCAATGTTGAAACCGCTGCGTTTGATTTCTTGAAGACTCAGACTATTGCTGAGTAATTGTAATTGATACAATTTAACCCATTGATTTTTAAGGTTTTTCGGCGAGGCTGGTTTAACCGTCTCGCCGAAAAATTTTTCTGCCTTGCGTAAAAAGTCATTGATTCTGCGGCAGAGATAATTTTACCACCGAATCAATGTTTTTTTACGGTAACAAAAGTTTCGATTTTGCTTGATATTTGGGAAAAACGGGAAATCAATCCGGTTTGGGATAATTTTTAGTAAACGGGAGGTGTCCTATGGATAACCTTACATATTATATTCAGCAGTTGTTGGCCGGTATCTCGGTTGGCGGCCAGTACGCGCTGATTGCGATTGGTTATACCATGGTTTACGGTATTCTTCGCCTGATTAACTTTGCTCACGGCGATATTTTTATGATGGCGGGCTTTTTTATGGTCTATGCTTCGGCCAGCCTGCCGCTGTATATGTCTATTCCGTTGGTGTTGCTGCTGACGGTAATTTTGGGCGTTTCGGTTGAGAAAATTGCTTATAAGCCGCTGCGCCAGGCACCGCGTATGTCGATTATGATTTCGGCCATCGGTGTTTCTTATCTGCTGCAAAACTTTGCAACCTATTATACCGGCGGTTTGCCGCGTCCTTATCCCGTTATTCCTTTCATCAGCGAAACTATTGTTATCGGCAGCGTTACCACATCCTGGATCACTTTGCTGACACCGGTGCTGACTTTGGCGCTGGTTATCGGTCTGGTATTCCTCATCAAGCACACCAAAATCGGTATGGCTATGCGCGCCGTATCCCACGATTTTGAAACTGCCCAGTTGATGGGCATTAAGACCAACAATGTTATCAGTATGACTTTTGTTATCGGCTCTTTTCTGGCCGCTGTCGGCTCGATTCTGTTCTTTACCAAGTACCCCACCGTTACCCCCATTATCGGCGCAATGCCCGGTTTGAAGGCGTTTGTAGCTGCGGTTTTCGGCGGTATCGGCTCGGTGCCCGGTGCGGTTGTCGGCGCTTTTGTTATCGGCATTTGTGAGAATATCATCAAATCCTTGGGGTATACGACTTTCAGCGATGCATTTACCTTTGTGCTGCTGATTCTGGTGCTGCTGGTTCGCCCCTCCGGTCTGTTTGGTGAAAAATCGACGGATAAGGTGTGAGATTATGAGTACAAAAACGAAAACTATCATCAGCGTACTGCTGATTGCTTTGCTGTTTGGCGGCGTCTGGCTGCTGGAACAAACCCTGCCTGCCGGCTCTATTGTGTTGACGGTGTTGAAAAAGGGTGCAATTTTCTCTTTGATTGCGGTATCTTTGAACCTGCTGAACGGTTTTACCGGCCTGTTCTCTTTGGGCCATGCCGGTTTTATGCTGGTTGGTGCTTATACCTATGCGATTTTGACCATCCCGCAGGAATCCCGCGCGGCGGTTTACCAGTATTATGACGGCGGCATTATTGATTTCAGCCTGCCGGTGCCGGTGGCTTTGATTTTGGCCGGTGTGATGGCCGGTGTGTTTGCGTTTCTTATCGGCCTGCCGGTTTTGCGCTTGAAGAGTGACTATCTGGCTATTGCCTCGCTGGGTTTTGCCGAGATCATCCGTGCGATTATCCAGTTTGACGGTTTTGGCCCGATCACCAACGGCTCTAACGTATTGCGTTCCTTCCCGGTTTTCCATTCGGTATTGTTTCCGTTTGCGGTTTCCGGCCTGTGTATCGCCATTATTTGTATGCTGATCAATTCCTCTTACGGCCGTGCCTTCAAGGCTATCCGTGATGACGAGATTGCGGCCGAGGCTATGGGTATCAACCTGTTTATGCACAAGGAAATGGCGCTGGTTACTTCGGCTTTCTTTGCCGGTATCGGCGGTGCGCTGTTGGCGATGTTCCAGATGGTGGTGCAGGCCAGAGCGTTTACCTCGGCTATGACCTATGAGATCCTGTTGATTGTGGTTATCGGCGGTATCGGTTCGGTTACCGGCTCGATCATCGCATCGTTCCTGTTTATTGCCTGCTCGGAATGGTGGCTGCGCTTTTTGGATATGCAGCATTACATCGGCGATTTTGCCGTACCGCTGCTGCGCCCCGGCTTCCGCATGGTTGTGTTCTCGGTAATCATCATGTTTGTGGTGCTGTTCTATCGCCGAGGCATTATGGGCAACAAGGAATTTTCTCTTGACGCGATATATAATTTTATCACCGGCAAAAAACGCAAACCACGGAAGGAGGCCTAAGGCATGAGTGAGAATATTCTGCACGTTGAGAATGTGACCATGCAGTTTGGCGGCGTGGTTGCGGTAAATAATCTTTCTTTGGATGTTAACCGCGGCGAGATCGTGGCGTTGATTGGCCCCAACGGTGCCGGCAAGACCACCGCGTTCAATGTTATCACCGGTGTGTATGAGCCGACCAACGGCCGTGTCGATTTTAAGGGCCAGACGATGCTGCAAAATCATCCGCAGGGTAAGATGGCCAAGGAGTACAAGGGCGAGAATATGGGCCTGTATAAGTCCGCCATCGTTAAGACGCCCGACCAGATCACCAGGCTGGGTATTGCCCGTACCTTCCAGAACATCCGATTGTTCTCGGATTTGACGGTTTTTGAGAATGTTTTGATTGCCAAGCATATGCGCGCCAGACAAAATATTTTCAGCGCTACCTTCCGCTTTAATTATAAGGAAGAACAGCGGATGCGCAAAGAGGCCATGGAGCTGCTGGAAATCCAGAATATGACGCATTTGAAGGACGATATTGCCGGTTCTCTGCCTTACGGTATTCAGCGCCGGCTGGAAATTGCCCGTGCACTGGCCACCGACCCTGAGCTGCTTCTGCTGGACGAGCCGGCGGCCGGCATGAACCCGCAGGAAACGCATGAGCTGACCGAATTTATTGTCCAGATCAAAAATCAGTATAATCTTTCGGTATTTATGATTGAACACCACATGGATCTGGTTATGCAGATTTCGGACCGGATTTATGTATTGGACTTTGGCAAGCTGATTTCTCAGGGTACCCCTGAGGAGGTTGGCAACGACCCGCGTGTAATTGAGGCTTATCTGGGGGTGGAGCAAGATGTTGAAGATTGAGCATTTGTCGGTTAATTACGGCGGCATTGAGGCGGTTCGTGACATCTCTTTCGAGGTGCCGGATGGGTCTATCGTTACGCTGATTGGCGCCAACGGTGCCGGTAAATCCACCACCTTGCGCACTATTGCCGGTTTGCTGAAACCGAAAAGCGGCACCATCACTTATAACGGTGAGGATTTGCTGGGTAAATCTACCAATGAGATCGTTGGCCGCGGTATTACGCTGGTGCCGGAGGGCCGCCGTGTGTTCCCCGATATGACCGTTTTGGAGAACTTGAAAATCGGTGCTTACCTGCGTAAAGATAATCTGGACGCGGATATTCGCTGGGTATATGACCTCTTCCCCCGTTTGGAGGAGAGATCCTGGCAGGCTGCCGGTACTCTCTCGGGCGGCGAGCAGCAGATGCTGGCTGTTGGCCGTGCGCTGATGAGCAAGCCCAAGGTGATTATGATGGACGAGCCTTCGCTGGGTTTGGCGCCCATTGTTGTGCAGGGCATTTTTGAGATCATCAAGGAGATCAACCGCCAGGGTGTGACCGTGCTGCTGATTGAGCAGAACGCCAACATGGCGCTGCACACCGCTGACTTTGCTTATGTGCTGGAAACCGGCCGCATTACCATGAGTGGCCCCGGACGCGAGCTGCTGAAAGACGAAAACGTTAAAAAGGCTTATTTGGGCAAATAAACTATTTTTATATAGAAGAAAGACGGCGGGGATCGACCTTGGCCGTCTTTTTGCTTATGGGTGGACGATGTAAAGCCGTGTGTAGCCCAGGCGGGCCAGCACCAACGCCGCCGAGTGGCTGGTTATGCCGTGGGCGCAGTAGAGCAAAATGGCCCGGTTTGGTGCGGCAAGGCGGCTTATCTGTTGCGGAAGCTGTGAGAAGGGGACGGAAATGCTGCCTGGTAAATGGCTGTGGTTGAAATCGGCGGTGCGGCGTACATCTATCAGCAGGGCGCCGTGTTGCAGCATATCCCGGGCGGCGGTGGTGGATAATACGGGGAAGTTGGGCATGGAAAAACCTCCTTATGGGCAATTTAAGGCATTTGCGGCAAGATTATAGAATATTATATGCAAAAAGGTATTGACAGGCGGCGGAATTGTTGATATAATCTAATGGTGTCGAGGATAAGACTTGCCGGAGTAGCTCAATTGGCAGAGCAGCTGATTTGTAATCAGCAGGTTGCGGGTTCGAGTCCCATCTCCGGCTCCAACTTAATATGGAGGGGTTCCCGAGTGGCCAAAGGGGGCAGACTGTAAATCTGTTGTCTACGACTTCGATGGTTCGAATCCATCTCCCTCCACCAAAAAAAAGTCGCTTATGGCGGCTTTTTTCTTTGCAATTTTGGCCAAACAGATAATTATTAAGATATTTTGTGGGAAAAAACAAAAAAAAGCTTGTAATTTGGGGGCTAATATAGTAGTATAGTTATGATATTGGTGGAAAATTGGCTGATTGTTCCCACTATGGAGGACAGGCCATCGCAAAACTGTGTGATCTTTGCAAAACCGCCAAGCTGCGAGTGTGCGGGCAATTGCCCGGATAAGCAATTATTGGTTCGTCATTCGGCAAGGCGAACACATACACTGGCAAGGTTGGCGACCTCGGGGTATATGCGGTTTCTGCGGTGTGTTTCGACGAAAAATCTGCGGTGCGGGTTTTGACAAAAAAGTTTTTAATTTTTTTGAAAAAACTTTGCAAAAGCTGCAAGTTTTTTTGGTCGGCAAGTGTATTTCTGGTGTAGAGTTCATTAAACATAAAAATTTGCTATGATGAACTCGGAGAGCAATCGGCTTGTTGTGGCCGATATCATGAAAACCACTTTTATAAGGAGGAAAAAACACAATGAAGAAACTCGTAGTTCTTTTGGCAGCTGTGATGATGTTCGCATTCTCTGCCACTGCCTATGCAGCAACCTTCACCGACTTGGAAGACAAGTCCGTAACTGTGCAGGACGCAGTTGCTAAGACCGTTGCTCTGGGCATCATTGATGGCTACACCGATGGCACCTTCGGCGCTGACAAGAACATTACCCGCGCTGAGTTCGCTAAAATCGCTGTAACCGCAGCTGGCTCTGCTGATACCGCAACC
>JAFQHN010000008.1 GCA_017397935.1 Bacillota bacterium | reverse complement strand
GATTTGAATATGAGAAGTGGTTGAAGTTGAAGGCTGTGCCCGATTGGCAGAGTTTGGAGAACACCTGGTCTACGGCCTATGTGCAGAAATAGCTGAATAATAACTGACAGGGGCAGGATGATAAATTCTGCCTCTGTTTTTATAATATGTAGCAGGTTTTGCACAGGTATTCACCGAATATTAACAGGATAATTGGCAGGAGGTGCGGTATGAAGCTGAGATTGATTGAGGGCGGTGCAGGCAGCGGCAAAAGCAGATTGTGTTTGGCCGAGATGGCTGCGATTTTGCGTGAGCAGCCGCTGGGGGCACCTTTGCTGCTGTTGGTGCCCGAGCAGGCGACTTTTGAGAGCGAGCGGGCGTTGGTGAACTACCCCGGTGTGGGGGCAAGCCTGCGGGCGCAGGCGGTGGGATTTACCGGCTTGTATCGCTGGCTGGCGGCGGAGAAAAGCTTCCCTGTGCTGCCGTGGCTGGATGAACAGGGGCGGGCGATGCTGCTGGCGGCCTGTGTGCAGCAGAATCTGGATAAATTGCAGCTGCTGAAACCGGCGGCCCGTAATGTGGGGTTTATTGACCTGCTGGCACGGACGCTGGTGGAGTTTGAACAATATAACATCCTGCCCGAGGATTTGCGGCAGGCCGGCAAGAATTTGGGCGGCGTGGATGAGGACTTGCTGACGGGCAAGCTGGCGGATCTGGCGCTGTTGTATCAGGAGTATTTGCGGCTGATCGAGGGCGGCTTCCGTGACCGGGGTGTGATGATGCGTGAGCTGGCCGAGGCGGCGGCTGAGACGGAAATTCTGAACGGGGCGGAGCTGTGGCTGGACGGATTTTTGGATATGAACCCGTCGCAGATGGCGGTTATGCGGCAGATCATGCCCAAGGCCAGGGCGGTTAATCTTTGCCTGTGCCTGCCGGATGCCGGGGCCGAGCGAATTTTTGGCGGACAGCGTCGGCTTAGGCACCAGTTTGTGCAGTTGGCCAAGGAGTTGGGCGCGGAGATTGAAATTGTGCGTCTGACGGCTAATCACCGACCGAAAAATGAGGAATTGGAAGCGGTGGAGGTTTGTTTTGCGGCCGGCCGGTTTGTGGAGAAAACCCCTGCTGAACCGCAGCATATACATTTGGCATCGGCACGGGGAGTGCGTGAGGAGGCCGAGCTGGCGGCGCGGACGATTGTGCGGCTGTGCCGGGAGAAGAACTATAAATTCCGCGATATTGCGGTTATCACCAGAAATTTGGGAGATTATCGGCTGGCGTTGGAGAATGCCTTCCGTGATTTTGGTGTGCCGTATTTTCTGGACATGGGGCGTGACGTATCGCAGCACCCGTTGGTGAGGCTGCCTGCCGAGGTGCTGGCGGTGCTGACGGATTGGCAGAACGGTAACTCGGGCACGGCGTCGGTGTTGGCGTATTTGAAGTGCGGTCTGGCGCCGATTGCGGCGGAGGAGGCCGATGTGCTGGAAAACTATGCGCTGCGTGTCGGTATCAAGGGCGGAATGTGGCGGCAGGCAGGCAGTTGGCGGCGCGGCAGGGAGGCTGAACTGGCTTATGTGAATAAGCTGGGGCAAAATGCGCTGCGGCCGCTGCTGGATTTGGCGAACAACTTGCAGGGCGCGGAGAAAATGCGTGATTATGCCGAGGGCCTGCTGCAATTTATGACGGCTTTGCAGGTGGATAAGCAGATGGCGGAATGGGCGGCCCGTGCGGTGCAGCAGGGTGATTTGACGGCGGCGGAGGCGCATCGCCAGATTTGGCCGAAGGTGGAGCTGCTGCTTCGGCAGATGGCGGACTTTTTGGGGGATATGCCGGCGGACGCGCACCGCTTCGCCGAGATTTGGCGGGAAGGTGCGGCACGGCTGAGTTTGAGCTCTATTCCTCCTGCGGCCAACCAGGTAAATGTGGCCGAGGTTAGCCGCAGCCGTTTGCCTGAGGTTAAGGCGGCGATTGTGCTGGGCCTGGCGGAGGGCAGTATGCCGGCGGTGGCCGAGGAAAGTGGTTTGCTGGGCAGCGCCGACCGTGAACGGCTGGCCGTGCTGGGTGTGGAATTGGCGGCCGGTGGGCGAGAACGCCAGTTTTTGGAGGATTATCTGCTGTATGTGGCGCTTACTCGCTCATCGGAGGAGTTGTATTTGAGTTTTCCGCAGGCGGCGGCTGACGGGGCGGCCAAAAATCCCTCGCCGGTGGTGGCGGATTTGCAGCGCATCTTCCCGGCATTGCAGGCGGAGAAGGCCGAAAAGCTGGCCGTGCCTTATCTGCTGGGGGGTGACAGGGCCTTGCTGGCGGCTTTGGCTGAGCATTTGACGGCGCTGCGTGACGGTGAACAGGTGGCGGCGGAGGATGATGCCTTCTGGCGGCTGACCTGCCGTGAATTGAACGAACAGAAGCGGCTGCAAGCTGGGTTGGCGGTGCTGCAAAGCGGCCTGCAATATCAGGTGGACAAAACGCCGTTGGATAAACGGCGGCTGTTGGGGCTATACCCCAACCGAGGTTATACCAGCGTCAGCCGAATGGAGCAATTTAACAGCTGCCCGTGCAAATATTATGCCGGCTATGGCCTGGGATTGGAGCCGAGAGAGGAATTTAAGCTGCAAATGATGGATGTCGGCAGCCTGTATCATTATATTTTGGCCGAGGTGATGAGCAAACTGGTGGCGGCTGATTGCGATTGGGCGGCGCTGGATGAGGAAGAAATCAAACCGCTGATTGCCAAGGCTTTGCAGGAGTTTGCGGCCGACGGTCTGGCGGATATTTTGGCGGACAGCGGCAAGAACAGCTATGCCGCGCAGAAGATAACCCGTGTGGTGACCCGTACACTGCTGGATATGGCGGCCAATTTGGCGGCAGGCAGCTTCCGCCCCATGGGATTGGAATTATCCTTCGGGGAGGAGAAAGGCAGCAGGGACGAGGGTGGAAAATCGCTGCGGCCGCTGGTGATCACGCTCTCTGACGGGCAAAAGGTGAAGCTTCGGGGGCAGATTGACCGGGTGGATGCGGCACAGGGCACGGGCGGAGATTATCTGCGGATCATTGACTATAAGATGAAGGACAAAACGCTGCGCCTTTCTGATATATATTACGGGTTGAACTGGCAGCTGCCGCTGTATTTGCAGGCGCTGCTGCAAAATGCCGAGGATGCGGGGCGCAAAGCCCTGCCTGCCGGTATGTTTTATGTGCCGGTGCAGGAGATTATAAAAAGCGTGAAAAGCGGCGAGGACGAGGGGGCGGCGGTGAAGCTGCAAGGTCTGGCGATTTTGGATATGGAGGCGCTGGTTTTGGCCGAGCGTGATCTGGATGCCGGATGTTACGCCAAAACCATGCAGGTGCACATCAAAAAGGACAACACCTTTGGCAGTACGACGCTGGGCCTGACGCCGTCGGAATATAATTTTGTGCAGAATTGCCTGCTGGCGGAGGCCGGCGAAAAGCTGGACGCCATTATGCAGGGTGAGCTGGCACAGCGGCCGGTGGCGCCCAACGGACGGCCGATTTGCGAATATTGTGATTATTATGCGCTGTGTGCTGTGGATTTGGCGGTGGAGCCGCAGATTTGCCCGCTGGAAAAGCTGAGCAAGGATGAGGTTTTGCGGCGGCTGGCGATGAAGTACGGCGAGCAGGTGGCTTTATATGCAGGCAGAAATGACGGAGAGGAGGGGGAATATGGCCTGGACGGATGAGCAAATAGCGGCGATGACCAAAAACAGCGGTAATCTGCTGGTGGCGGCAGGGGCAGGCAGCGGCAAAACGGCGGTGCTGATTGAGCGTGTGCTGGGTATCATAACCGATGAGGCGGAGCCGGTGGATGTGGATAATCTGCTGATTTTGACCTATACCAATGCGGCGGCGGCCGAAATGCGGCAGCGCCTGGTGAAGGCTCTGCGCAGCCGCTTGAATGAGCAGCCGGACAATGCGTATCTGAACCGGCAGCTGGTGCTGATGCAGCGCAGTAAGATTATGACCATTCACTCCTTCTGTCTGGATTTGCTGAAAGAGTACGGCTATATGATGGGACTGGATCCCAAAACCAGAATCGGCAACGAGGGCGAGCTGGGAATCTTGCAGGAGAGAGTGCTGGATGAGGTCTTTGAGGCGGCCTATAATGACGAGGCAAGCGGTTTGAAGCCGCTGTTGGCGCATTATTGCCGTGGCGTTGGGGATGAAAACCTGCGGGCGCTGGTGCTGCGGCTGATAACTTTTGGCCAGAGTATGCCCGATACTGCGGCGTGGCTGAACAGTTTGGCGGAGGTTTACCGGCAGGGGCAGGCGGATAAATGGCTGGCTTATTTTGCGGGATGTCTGCAAAGTGAGCTGCATGAATATGCCGAGCTGCTGCGGGCGGCGCACCGTTTGGCTGATATGAGCGACGGTTTGGAGAAATATCTGCCGCTGCTGGCCGATGAGGCCCAAGGCCTGGCGGCGCTGGCCGAAATGGCTGTTACCCCCGATAATCTGCCGCAAACCCTGCGGATGCTGGCTGATTTTGAGTTTAAGCGGATGCCGGCGGTGCGGGCAAAGGACGGCGTGGATGAGGAAGCGAAAAATCGGGTGCAGCAGCTGCGCAGCCGGGCCAAGGAGGGTGTGGCGGATCTGCTGCGCGAGAGCCTGCCGGTGCAGCGGGATGAACTGGCGGCCGAGCTGACGGAATTGGAGCCTATGGCATCGGCGCTGGTGCGGCTGGCGGCGGATTATTACCATGCGTGGCAGCAGGCCAAACGCCGTGCCAAGCTGTGGGAATTTGCCGATTTGGAGCATTATGCCTTGCAGCTTTTGCAGGACGAAAAGCTGGGTGTGGGCCCGGTGCTGCGGCAGAGATTTTTTGAAATTCTGGTGGACGAATATCAGGATATAAACGAGGTGCAGGAAACCCTGTTATCAATGCTGAGCAGCGGCGCGAACCGTTTTATGGTGGGTGACATCAAGCAGAGCATTTATCGCTTCCGTCTGGCCGAGCCGACGCTGTTTATGGGCAAATTTGCGACTTATGGGCAGGAAATTGGCGGCAGGCGCATTGATTTGAATAAAAACTTTCGCAGTCAGGCCGAGGTGTTGGCCGGGGTAAACTTTGTGTTTTCTCAGCTGATGACGGGCGGCAATTTGGAGATTGTGTATGATGAGGCGGCTATGCTGCATTGTGGGCGTGAGGAGCTGGCGAAAACCCCTTGCGAGCTGCTGATTATTGACAAGCAGGCGGTGCAGGCGCAAAGTGCGGCGGTTGATGATGAGGGCGGTGTGGCCGATGATTGGCTGAGTGAGACGCAGACAGCCGAGTTGGAGGCCCACCTGCTGGCCGAAAAAATGCTGGCCGAGCATGAGGCAGGGCGGCCGTGGGGTGATATGGCGGTGCTGCTGAGGTCGGCAAAAACCTGGGCGCCGATTGTTGGACGGGTGCTGACGGAGCGTGGTGTTCCAAGCCTTGCGGACGGGCGTGAGGAGTTTTTATCCCTGCCCGAGGTGCAGGTGGTGAGCAGTTTGCTGGCGGTGCTGGATAATCCACGGCAGGATATTGCGCTGGCGGCGGTGCTTCATTCTCCGCTGGTGGGGTTGAAGCTGGCCGAGCTGGCGGATTTGCGACTGCTGATTGACCGCAAAAAGGGCGAGTGTCTGTATGACGGGCTGAAAAAAAGCCACGACAGCCGTTTGGTGATGTTTTTGGCACATCTGGACGATTGGCGGCAAAAAAGCCGTGAGAAGGGCGTATATGAGCTGCTGGAATATATTTATAACGCCACCGCCCTGCCGGAATTGCTGGGCAGTATTGTGGGCGGCAAAATGCGGCGGCGGAATTTGGCGGAGATTGAACGGCTGGCCCTGGAATATGACCGAAACGGCGGCTTGGGTCTGACGCGGTTTCTGCGGTTTTTGGAGGCAGCCGGGAAGCGCCTGGGGCAGCAGGATAAGGCCGAGGAGGCCGATGCCGTACGCCTGATGACCATACATAAAAGCAAGGGGTTGGAGTTTCCGCTGGTGTTTGTGGTCGGCTTGAACACGGCGTTTAATGAGGAGGATTTTCGGCAGGATATTTTGCTGCACCGAACATTGGGCCTTGGTATGCGGCTGGTGGAGCCGGATAAACGGCGAAAATTCCCGACCTTTGGCTTTAATATCATCACGCGGAAAGCGCGGTGGGAGAGCCTGGCTGAGGCGCTGCGGGTGCTTTATGTGGCCATGACACGGGCAGAGAACAAGCTGGTGCTGGTGGGCACGGTGGCATCGGCGGAGAGGATGAGCAAGCTGCTGGGCGCTGTGCCCGAGGCGGAAAATACCTTGAACAGCGGATTTCTGCTGCAAAACAGGGCCTTTCTGCCGTGGGTGGCGGCGGCGCTGCTGCGGCATAAGGACGGCGGTGTACTGCGAAATCTGGCCGGTTGGCAGGAATTGCCGGCGGCTGAGATTTGCGGAGCCGAGGGTGGCTGGCAAATCGAGCTGGTACAGCGGCTGAGCAGGCCTGATGCGGCAGGCGGTGCGGCGGAATTTGATTATGCGGCGTGGCTGGCGCAGGATACGGCGGGGGACACGGCGGAGATCAGGGATTTGCTGGCGCGCAAATATCCTGCGGCGGAACTGGCGCAGCTGCCGATAAAATGGAGTGCCACGGCCTTTAAGCGATTGGAGGCGGAGACAACCGAGGAGGAAACGCCCGATAAGGCCACGGCGATGGGTGATGTGCAGGCCGAGTTTGCGGTTGATCCGGCAGGGAAGACGGGACGCAGTTTGGCATGGTATGCTGAGTTTGGTAAGTTGACCCACGCGCTGTTGGAGAAGGCTGATTTGGCGGCGCTGAACGGCGGCGAGGATGTGGCGGCACATTTGCAGAGCCTGCTTGCCACCTTGGCGGGAGATTATGCCGGGGATGTGGCGGCGGCGGTACAGCCTGAGGTTCTGGCCGGGTTTTTTGAGAGCGAATTGGGCAGGCGGCTGCTGGCGGCGGCGGAAAATGGCCGCATGGTGCTGCGGGAACAGCGGTTTATTGCCAATGTGACGCTGGCTGAGCTTATCGATATGGATAGGGCGGCGGCAGCTAATTTGGCGGCGGCTACGGGAGTGGATATTGCGGCCAATGCGGATGAGGGTTTGTTCTTTCAGGGGGTTATTGACCTTGCCTTTGCCGAGGAGGACGGCTGGGTGCTGGTGGATTATAAATCCGGCGGCAACGAGCGCAAAACCGACGATATGGTGCGCGAGGAATACGGCTTGCAGCTGGCGTTGTATCAGCAGGCGGCAGCGCAGGCGCTTCGGCAGCCGGTGAAGGAGGGCTACATTTATTTTACAGCCAATGGGCGTGCGGTAAAAATGTTTTGAGGTCAGGCACACCGCGGCGCATGGGGCATAAAGTGATAACAAAGTAATTTATGCCGAAGCGTGGTGGCTGATATGCTGAACAGGTTTGCCTGCGGAATGTGTGGGAGAAAACCAACGGGGTGCGGTATAAAACAGCAGAGGCGGTGGCTGGTATGCTGAACAGATTTGCCTGCGGAATGTGTGGAAGAAGGCAAAATGGGTGCGGTATAAAAAGAGTAGGCTGCTGGCAGCGGCTGTGCCTGCGTATGGCCGGTTTATTGTGGCAGATGTTTGCTTTTTCCACGCTGCTGCTGTTTGGTTTTGTGCTGTGGCAGCCGTGCAAATATTTGCTTATCGTACTGTTTTGGCAGGTTTTGGCACTGATGGTGTGGTTGCAGACCAGACGGTTTTGACTTGCTTATGCGTGCGGAATGTGTTATGATTTTTATATGAGAAAAAGCTGTGGAAACGGCTGTGAATAAGGCTTTGATGAGGAGGTTTTGAGCTATGCGGATTAAATTTTTGGGCCATGCCTGTGTGCAGGTGCAGGGCAGCAAGACGATTTTGATTGACCCGTTTTTGTCGGGCAACCCTGCGGCGGCGGTGGAAGCCAATGAGGTGCAGGCAGATTATATTTTGGTGACGCACGGCCACGGTGACCATCTGGGCGATACGGTTGAGATTGCCAAACGCACCGGCGCCAAGGTGATTGCCATGGTGGAGCTGGCAAACTGGCTGAACGGGCAGGGTGTGGACGGTATGGGCATGAATGTGGGCGGCGCTTATGCTTTTGAGAACGGCTTGCGGGTGAAGGTAACCCCGGCCTGGCATAGTTCTCAGCTGCCGGACGGAACGCCGTGTGGTTTGGCAGCCGGATTTATTTTCTGGTTGGACGGGCTGTGCTTTTATCATGCGGGAGATACCGGATTGTTTGGCGATATGCAGCAGGTAATTGCGCCGCATGATTTGGATTGGGCGTTTATCCCGATTGGTGATTATTACACTATGGGGCCTGATGATGCGCTGACCGCGGCCAAGTGGCTGAATGCTAAGAATTATCTGCCCATTCATTACAACACCTTCCCCTTGCTGAGGCAGGATGCCGGGGCATTTAAGGCGGCGGTGGAGGCGGAAACGCCTGCAAAATGTGCAGTTTTGGCACCGGGCGAGGCTGTGGATATATGAGCGTGAGCAGGGCGGATAATAACGGGCGTATTTTATCGACGCTGGCCGAGGTTTATGCAGATTCCAGGGCGGCGTTGGAGTATGACTCGGTTTATCAACTGCTGGTGGCGGTTATGTTATCGGCGCAGACCAATGATAATCAGGTGAACAAAATCACACGGGAGTTGTTTGTCGATTACGGCACGCCCCAGCAGATGGCCACGCTTTCGGTGGCGGAGTTGGAGCAGAAAATCAAGACCTGCGGACTTTATAAGAACAAGGCCAAGAATATCGTGGCGGCCACGCGGATTTTGCTTGACGAGTACGACGGCGAGGTGCCGCGAACCCGTGAGGAGTTGGTGCGGCTGCCGGGCGTGGGGCGCAAAACGGCCAATGTGGTGCTGAGTGTGGGGTTTGATTTGCCGGCGCTGGCGGTGGATACGCATATTTTTCGGGTGGCGCACCGATTGGGTTTCAGCGAGGGCAAGACTCCCGATGCGGTGGAGGCGGATTTGTGCGCCCTGATTCCGGAGGAAGATTGGGCCAGGGCGCACCATTGGTTTATATGGCACGGACGGCGGGTTTGTGATGCCAGACGGCCGAAATGCGATGATTGCCCGGTGAACGAATGGTGCCCCAAATTGCTGTAAAAGGCCGTTTAGCTGGGATTATATAAATTTCTGCAAAAAAAATGTAAAAAATTGCAAAAAAGTGCTTGACTTTTATCGGGGTATGGGGTTATAATAATCAAGCAGTCACGAGATTGCCCTGAGACGTCAAGGCGTTTCAGCGATGAGACGATGTTTGAGTACTGAAAAAGATTTTGAAAAAAGATAAAAAAAGTCTTGACAAGGTCTTGAAGGTGTGATAAAATAAACAAGTCAAGTCGCTTTTGTGGAGGATTAGCTCAGCTGGGAGAGCGCCTGCCTTACAAGCAGGATGTCGGCGGTTCGATCCCGTCATCCTCCACCATTATTATGGCGCAGTAGTTCAGTTGGTTAGAATGCCAGCCTGTCACGCTGGAGGTCGTGGGTTCGAGCCCCATCTGCGTCGCCATACTTGCCTTGGTAGCTCAGTTGGCAGAGCAGAGGTCTGAAAATCCTCGTGTCGGTGGTTCGATTCCGCCCCAAGGCACCAGGTATGCGGGTATAACTCAGTGGTAGAGTGCAACCTTGCCAAGGTTGAAGTCGAGAGTTCGAATCTCTTTGCCCGCTCCACAATTTTGAAACCCTGATTCGTCAGGGTTTCTCTTTTTCGAAAATAACAGCTTAACAAGCTTTTAGATATATAACTTCATATTATATGCGGGTATAACTCAGTGGTAGAGTGCAACCTTGCCAAGGTTGAAGTCGAGAGTTCGAATCTCTTTGCCCGCTCCATTTTTTATCAGAAGCCGATGTTGGTTTCTGATTTTTTTTGCCGGAAAATTTATAGTTGGAATTTTGGGACATAAAAAACCGAGAGAATAATCTCTCGGTTAATTTTTTTTGGAATTTGGTGCGGCAGAGCGTCCGTGACAGCGGCTTGCAAAAGTTATTCTGCGGCTATGTCCTTGATGACTTCTCCTGCCATAATCAAACCGGCCACGGCAGGCACAAATGCGCAGCTGGCCGGTGGGTGCTTGCCGGTTTCGGCATCGACCGTGGCGGTGGGTTTTTGCGCTTCCTCGCGGGAGTAAACCACTTTCAGCGTGTCAACGCCGCGTTTTTTCAGTTCCCGGCGCATAACCTTGGCCAGCGGGCAGACGGTGGTTTGGTAGATGTCGGCCACCTCGAAACGGCTGGGGTCAAGCTTATTGCCGGCCCCCATGCAGCTGATGACGGGAGTGCCTGCTTGTCTGGCCTGCATAATCAGCGCGATTTTGGCGGTGACGGTATCCACGGCGTCCACCACATAATCATAGGCAGTAAAATCGAAGTCAGCGGCGTTCTCCGGCAGAAAGAAAACCGGATAGCAGGTCACTTTGATTTCGGGATTTATCTGCATTATGCGCTCTCGGGCGGCCTCCACCTTTAACATTCCGATGGTTTGTCTGGTGGCGATGATTTGGCGGTTAAGGTTGCTGAGGCTGACGCGGTCGCTGTCGATCAGATCCAGCGCACCGATGCCGCTTCGGGCCAGTGCCTCTACCGTATGCCCGCCTACGCCGCCAATGCCAAAGACGGCAACCCGTGCGGCCGCCAGCTTTTGCATGGCCGGGGTGCCCAGCAGCATCTCGGTGCGGGATAATTGCTCGGATAAATCATAAGCTTGCAGGTTGGTCATAACACACCTCCGGTATAATTTAAGCCAAAAGAAAAACCGTGCATTCAGCCATGAAACAGGGCGGTCAGGAGCCTTTCACAGCTCGGCCTCGGTAGACCCACGGCACCCGGTGGGCATCGCTTAGTGCTGCTGCCTTCCGACCCTGACACGGTTCACGATTCCTCCGCTGCGTGGGGCCGAAGCGTCAACACTGCTTCCGACCCATGACCGTCCTGTTCCCGGGCTGTGCTGCACGGCACGCCGAAAACAGATACATTTGCCGCTGATGACACGGCGACTAAATTATATTTTATAAGATAATGAGGGGTTTGTCAATGCTTATGACAATATATTTTGCAAAAAAAACCGCCAGCGCAGCATATCAACTGTTCCGGCGGTTTTGATGTATTTGATTATTTCTGGTTGCGCTTCAACTGCTTCATACGCTGAGAATGGTCCAGCTCCTTTTTGCGGATGCGGATGTTCTGGGGGGTAACTTCCAGCAGGTCATCCTCCTGGATGAATTCCAGACACTGTTCCAGGCTCATCTGCACCGGCGGGGAAAGGTGCAGGGCCTCATCAGAGCCGGCAGCACGGGTGTTGGTGGCCTGCTTCTTCTTGCAGACATTTACCACCAAATCCTCACTCTTGGGCGAGAAGCCAACCACCATACCGCCGTAAACTGCCACGCCGGGGCCGATGAACAGAGTGCCGCGCTCCTGTGCGTTATACAGGCCGTAAGTGATGGATTCGCCGCGCTCAAAAGCAATCAGACAGCCGTTGGAGCGTTTAACGATTTCACCCTTGATCGGGCCATAGCCGTAGAACAGGTAGTTCATAATGCCTTCGCCCTTGGTGTCGGTCAAAAACTCTCCGCGGTAGCCGAACAGGCCGCGGGTGGGGATGATGTAAACCAGCTTCATGCGGTTGCCGACTTTGTTCATCGACTGCAAATCGGCTTTGCGCAGGCCCATCTTCTCCATAACAGCGCCCATGCTTTCCTCGGGCACATCAATGGTCAATTCCTCATAAGGCTCCTGCTTGATGCCGTCAATTTCTCTGATCAAGGCACGGGGGGTGGATACCTGGAACTCATAACCCTCGCGGCGCATGGTCTCAATCAAGATGGACAGGTGCATTTCACCGCGGCCCAGCACCAGGAATGCCTCGCTGCTGTCGGTTTCTTTAACACGCAGAGAAACGTCCTTCAATGTTTCCTTAAACAGGCGGTCTCTGAGCTGGCGGGAGGTTACAAATTTACCCTCCTGGCCGGCAAAGGGGCTGTCATTGACCGAGAAAGTCATCTCCACAGTCGGCTCCGAGATTTTAACAAAGGGGATAGGCTCAGGAGTGGTGGGGGCGCAAACGGTGTTGCCGATGGTTACATTCTCAATGCCGGAGAACGAAACAATGTCGCCGACGGTGGCGGTCTCCACGGGGGTGCGCTTTAAGCCGTCGAACTGGTAAATGGCGGTAACCTTGGCCTTCTGGTTTACGCTGCTGTCATGGTAATCGCACAGTACGATCTCCTGATTCTGCTTGATGGAACCGCGCTCAATGCGGCCGATGGCAATACGGCCGACATAATCGTTATAGTCAATGGAGGAAACCAAAACCTGCAAATCGCCGTTTTCATCACCGCTGGGTGCGGGGATATGCTCCAAAATGGTGTCCAGCAGCGGCTGCATATTGTCGGAGGGGTTGCGCCAATCGGTGCCGGAGATACCCTGACGGGCCGAGCAGAAGATGAACGGGCTGTCCATCTGTTCATCGCTGGCATCCAACTCCATAAACAGCTCCAAAACCTCGTCTACGATCTCATCGGGGCGGGCGTCGGGGCGGTCGATCTTGTTGATGGCCACAATAACGCGCAGGTTCAGCTCCAACGCCTTTTGCAGTACAAAGCGGGTCTGCGGCATGGGGCCTTCAAAAGAGTCTACCAGCAGCAAAACGCCGTTAACCATCTTCAAAACGCGCTCCACCTCGCCGCCGAAGTCAGCGTGGCCGGGGGTGTCTACAATATTGATTTTCACGCCCTTGTAAATGGCGCTGGTGTTCTTGGCCAAAATGGTGATGCCGCGTTCTCTCTCCAAATCGTTAGAGTCCATAACACGGTCCTGCACGGCCTGGTTGGCACGGAAGGTGTCGCTCTGCTTCAACAGCTGGTCCACAATGGTGGTTTTGCCGTGGTCAACATGGGCGATGATGGCGATATTTCTTAAATCCTCTCGCTGCATAAGGTTTTTGCCTCCAAAATTTTTTTAACATTATAACTTGATAACTTGCAAAATACACAGGGCGTTAAGCCCAACCAATCTATTATAAATTATCGGCAGGGCAGATGTAAAGGGTTTTGCGGCAAAAAACGGCCCAAAATGTATAAAATTCTGCCCAAATTATGGCGGCTACGGCCGGGCGGCTGGATTTTGCTGATATTTTGCTGTATAAAACCGCTATACAAGCGGCATTTAATTTGTTATAATAAAATAAATATGGTATAATAAGGAAAATACGGTTTATTATCATCAATTCTGTGAAAATTATTTGCAAAGAAAGGGTGTTTTGTTATGTTGAAGGGTAATGCGCTGATTGCACAGTCCGGTGGGCCGACTGCCGTTATCAACAGCAGCGTGTGCGGCGCCATCCAAACCTGGCTGGCCAATGAGGACCGTCCGGGTACCATTTATGCTGCAGTTTCCGGTATCAAAGGCTTCTTTGAGGAAGATCTTATTGATTTGGCCGAGCAGCCGGCCGAAAATATTGCCGGCCTGCGCTGGACGCCGGGTGCGGGCTTGTTCTCCTGCCGCTATAAGGTGAGCGAGGATGAATATGCCAGACTGGTGGAGATCTGCAAAAAATATGATATTCGTTATTTCTTCTACAACGGCGGCAACGATTCGATGGATACCTGCCACAAGATGAGCCTGGCTGCCGAGAAAATGGGTTATGAGATGCGCGTTATCGGTATCCCCAAGACGGTGGACAATGACCTGCCTATCACCGACCACTGCCCCGGTTATGCCAGCGCTGCCAAATATCTGGCCGCCACGGTTATGGAAACCGGCATTGACCTTTCTTCGGTTTCCACCAAAAATAAAGTCTGCATCATCGAGGCTATGGGCCGCAACGCCGGCTGGCTGACTGCTGCCGCTGCCCTGGCCAAGCGTACCCCCGATGAGGCTCCGCATTTGATTTACCTGCCCGAGGTTCCTTTTGATACAGAGAAATTCCTGGCTGATGTGCAGGCTGTTTATGACCGTCTGGGCCATTGTTTTGTGGTGGCCAGCGAGGGTATTGTGGACGCTGACGGCAATTATATCGCGGCTGACGGCAAAACCGACGCCTTCGGCCATGTTCAGCTTTCCGGTGCGGGTGAAACTCTGAAAAATCTGGTGGAGGAGCGCCTTGGCTTGAAGGCTCGCTGCAACACCTTGGGTACGGCACAGCGCTCGGCTGCTCATTTTGCCTCCAAAACGGACGCCGATGAGGCCTATGCCACCGGCAAAAAGGCCGTTGAACTGGCCTGGGAGGGCAAAACCGGCCTGATGGTAACTCTGGATCGCCAGCCCGGCGAGGAATATGTCTGCACTCTGGGAGAGGCTCCGCTTTCTGCTGTGGCCAATGTGGAGAAAAAAGTGCCCGTAGAGTGGATCAACGCCGAGGGCAATTATGTTACCGATGAATTTATCGCTTATGCCCGTCCGCTGATCGAAGGCGAGGTTGAGGTGCCGATGAAGAACGGTCTGCCCGATTATGTGAAGATCGATATGACCAAGGGCCGCGTACAGAAATAATTGCGGCCGAAAAATAATTTGTAAAAATAATTACAGGAACAGGAGATTTTAAGATGACCGAACAGAAAAATCCGCTGGTAACCATTGAGATGGAGGGCGGCGAACAGATCAAGGTGGAGCTCTTTCCGGAGGTTGCTCCCAACACCGTAAACAATTTTATCAGCCTGGTGAGCAAAGGCTTTTATGACGGCCTGACCTTCCACCGTGTAATCCCCGGCTTTATGATTCAGGGCGGCGACCCGCAGGGTATCGGCATTGGCGGCCCCGGCTACGGCATTAAGGGTGAGTTCACCCAGAACGGCTTCCAAAACGATTTGCACCACGCTGTCGGTGTAATTTCTATGGCCCGTGCCATGAACCCCAACTCCGCCGGCAGCCAGTTCTTTATCTGCGTGGCTGAGTGCGGCTTCCTGGATAAGCAGTATGCCGCCTTCGGCCAGGTGACCGAGGGCATTGAGCATTGTCAGACGATTGCCAATGTTAAGCGCAACCACAATGACAAACCTCTTACCCCCGTGGTGATGAAGAAAGTGACCGTAGAGCTTTTCGGCCAAGAGTATCCCGAACCGGAGAAGCTGCCGGAGAGATAAGATTTTAATTAATGCCAACACCCCTTGTCGGTAATGATGAGGGGTGTTAATTTTGTCATAACCGCCTGCCGATTTGCATATACTGCTTTGTTGATATAAGAAATCGGTATAAAAAATCGGTGCAGAGGAGTTTGGTGACGGTGGAGCAAAAATTTTGGTTGGCGGATGCACATTGTGATACAGCAACGGTGCTGACGCCGTGGCGGCTGGCTTTTGGCGGCAATACACAGTTGGACTTTCAGCGGCTGGCAGGGCGCGGCAAGCTGCAATTTATGGCGTTTTTTATGGGGGCACAGGCCGAAAAGCTGTCCAAAACCGAGGTGTGGCGCAAACTGCGGCAGCATTGGCTGGATTTGCGTTATGCGGCGGCGCTCTGCGGAGATGTGGAGCTGCTGGAAGATTTGCGGCAGGCAGGCGGCAGCACCAAAACGCAGATCGTGCCTGCCTTGGAGGGGCTGGATTGGCTGGGCGGTGATTGGCGCGCGGTTGATGAGCTGTATGCGTGGGGCTTCCGCAGTTTTGGTTTGTTCTGGAATGATGACAGCTTTTTGGGCTGCGGTGCGGCGGCCAACCGCACACCTGAGGCCGATACCGGGCTTTCGGCGGCAGGCAGAGAGTTGGTGGCGCACTTGGCAGGCTTGGGGCGGCTGGTGGATTTGGCACATGCATCCGATAACAGTTTTTGGCAGGCGGCAGATTTGCTGGCGGCGGAGGGGCGGCCGCTGTTTGTCAGCCATGCCTGCTGCCGTGCGTTATGTGAGCATCCACGCAACCTGACTGATGAGCAGCTGAGGGCGGTGGGGCAAAGCGGCGGTTTGGTGGGGATAACGCTGGTGCCGCAGTTTCTGTCCGCCGACGGTGCCGCAACTCCTGCCGATTTTGCGCGCCATGCGGCCCATGCAGCAGCTTTGGCCGGCGTGGAAAGTGTCTGTTTGGGTTCAGATTTTGACGGGACGGCTGAGCTGCCGCTGGGTGTAGAGGGTGTGCAGGACGCAGCGGCGCTGTATGATTCGCTGCTGGCGGAAGGTTTTGCCGAAGCTGAGGCCAGGCTGATTATGGGCGAGAATTTGGCGAATTTTTTGCGTAAATATTAAAAAAATATAAAATTTATATAGTAGAAAGTGGGAAATCCTGCCGCAGAGTGTTGACATTTTTCGCCGCCTGTGGTATTATATTAAAGCATTTGTGGGTAACTGCATTTGCGGAAAATTCAAGCAGAAGTTTCGCTTCTCACCTGGTCGGCAATTTGGCTGGCGGGTAAATTCTTTTAATCAAGGGTGCTGTGGGCGCAAAATCACCCGTGTGCTGTTTGGTTGGAATGTGAGGAGTGGGATTTCGTCCCACTTTTTTTGCGCTTAAAGGGCGCTGTCAAATTATGGAGGTGAAAGGTTATTTTTAAGGAATTGCGAATCAACGAAGAAATCCGGGTCGGTGAAGTCCGCTTGATTTCCAACGACAATGACGAGCAGTTAGGTATTGTATCCGTGCGTGACGCTATGCGTATGGCGCATGAGAAAGAGCTGGACCTGGTTGAGATTGCTCCCAACGCCAAACCGCCGGTTTGCAAGCTGATGGATTACAGCAAATACCGTTTCGAGCAGATGAAGCGCGAAAAGGAAGCTAAGAAAAATCAGCGGGTTATCAGCCTGAAAGAGGTTAAGCTGCGTATCAACATCGAAGCACACGATTTTGAGGTGAAGGCGAAAAATGCCGAGAAATTCCTGGCCGGCAAGGACAAGGTAAAGGTTACCATTATGTTCCGGGGCAGGGAGATTACTCACCCTGAGCTGGGTATTGAGGTTTGCCAGAGAATGGCAGAGCGTCTGGCTGATGTTGCTTTGGTTGAAAAGCCCGCCAAGGTCGAAGGTCGCAATATGACAATGATTTTGGCACCGAAATAATATTTGACAAAAAATAGAATTGCTTTAACAGGAGGATTATTATGCCTAAGATGAAAACCCGCCGTGCTGCGGCCAAGAGATTTTCTACCACCGGTAGTGGTAAATTGAAGAGAAATCATGCTTTTACCAGCCACATTTTGGAGAGCAAAACTCCCAAGCGTAAGAGAAACCTGCGTAAGTCTGCCGTTTTGACTTCCGCCGATTACCAGCGTATCAAAGAGTGCCTGCCTTATCTCTAAGATAAACGCAGCGTAATAAATTGTCTATAAATCAGGAGGATTGTTATAAATGACCAGAGTTAAAAAAGGCTTTACCAAGCATCATCGTCATAAGAAGGTACTGAAATTTGCCAAGGGTTACCGCGCTTCCAATTCCAAGCTGTTCCGCGTTGCCAACCAGCAGGTTATGAAGGGTCTGGCTGACAGCTTTGCACATCGCCGCAAGAAGAAGGGCGACTTCCGCAAGCTGTGGATCACCCGCATCAACGCGGCTGCCCGTCTGAACGGTCTGTCTTACAGCCGCATGATGGACGGCTTGAAGAAGGCCAATATCACCATCAACCGCAAGGTTCTGGCTGAGCTGGCTGTAAATGATGCTGCTGCTTTCACCGCTATTGCCAACCAGGCCAAAGCAGCCCTGAAATAATTAAATATTTGTGTATCTATGGCAGAACTGATTATTAGCTCAAAAGATAATCAATATGTCAAGCTGGCGAGGGGGCTGGCGCAGAAGAAGCAGCGAGATGCCCACGGTATGTTTCTGGCCGAAGGGCGCAGCAACATTCGTGAGGCTCTGCTGGCGGATTTGCGGCCGGCCTTTCTGCTTTATGACGCCGAGCGCGCCGATGACCCGCAGATTGCTCCGCTTTTGCAGTTGGCGGCAGATAAAAACTGCCCCGTGCTGGCAGTAACCGGCAAGCTTTTGCAGGCGGTTTCTCCGGCCGAGGCCAGTCAGGGTTTGTTGCTGGCGCTGTACCGGCCGCAGATCGATGCCAAAAGTTTTGCGGCTATGGCGGCCGGCAAAAGTCTGGCCGTGCTGGATGGCTTGCAGGACCCCGGTAATGTGGGCACCATTCTGCGTACTGCCTGGGCAGCGGGGATTGGCGGCGTGCTGCTGGTGAATGATACTGCCGATGTGTGGAGCCCCAAGGTGGTGCGCTCTGCTATGGGGGCACTGTATCATCTGCCGGTGCTGGCTGTCTCCAATGATGAGGGGTATCAGCTGCTGGACAAGCTGAAACTTCCCGTGGCGGTGGCCGATGCCGGCGGCGATGATTTCCGCACCTGCAATTTTGGCGGGCCGGTGGCCTGGCTGCTGGGCAAAGAGGCGACAGGGCCTTCGGCATATTGGCGACAGGCTGCGGCCAAAACCGTGGCCATTCCCATGCAGCCGGGGGTAGATTCGCTGAATGTGGCGGTGGCGGCAGGCATTTTGTTTTTCTCCAACATCAAATAAAATGCCAGAAAATTCCGGCCAAACTGCCGTTTTCTCTCGACACAGCCCGACAGATTAAGACCAAATTACCAATCTTTTTCCCTTGCCCGGCCCCGTGGGGCGTGGTATACTGTTAATACAGCAGGGAATTCCTAACGCGCTTTTTAATCAAATAAAAAGATGACCTTAAATTTTGTGCCGTGTTTGTCCGCCAAGCGCAGCACCGATTTTGGGGTATGGGAAGGAAGGATTGTAATGTGTTTGTTGCCCGCATTATCCGCCGAAGCCGCGTGGCGTCTGTTTGAAGAAACCGGTTTGCCCTCGGCTTATATGTGTTATTGCCGCGTCAGCCAACGGCGTTAAATGGCTGTTTGCCGTTTCTCATCGCCGTCATAATCGCAGTCTTAATCATTGATACACAAGCATTTTTATCCCGATTTTGGGGCATTGGCCTTGGCCGCTGCCGGGGTAAAAATGCTTTTTTGCATAAAATTATTGTTTGTAATGTAAGACCCCAGAGGTGTTAATATGCTGGAAAAAATTAAAGAAATCCGCGAAGCCATGCAGCAGGAGTTGCAGACCGCCGAGTCTGCTGGCCAGCTGCGTGATTTGAAGGTGAAATATCTGGGCAAAAAAGGCTCCATCTCTGAGCTTTCCAAGTCCATGGGCAAACTCTCGCCGGAGGAACGCCCGCAGGCCGGCCAGTTGGTTAATGAGCTGCGCTGCCTCTTGGAGGAAAATCTGGAAGCCAAGCAGAAGGAGATTGCTGCCAAGGCCATGCAGGCCAGGCTGGCTGCCGAGCAGTTGGATGTAACTCTGCCCGGTGCGCCTGTAAAAATGGGCACCAAACATCCGCTTACTTTGGTGGTGGATGAAATCAAAGACATCTTCCTGGGTATGGGTTATACCGTGGCCGAAGGCCCGCAGGTGGAGCTGGATTATTATAACTTTGAGCGTATGAACCTGCCGGCTGACCACCCTGCCCGTGATATGCAGGATTCGTTCTATATCGACGCACGGCGTTTGCTGCGTACCCATACTTCGCCGGTGCAGGCCCGTGTTATGGACCAAATGCGCCCGCAGTATCCGATTAAGATTATTGCCCCCGGTGCGGTTTACCGCCGTGATGATGACGCTACCCATTCTCCCATGTTTCATCAGGTGGAAGGTCTGGTGGTGGATGAGAACATCTCGCTGGCCGATTTGAAGGGCACTCTGCTTAACTTTGTGCGCCAGATGTTCGGCGAGGACCGTGAGATCCGTCTGCGCCCCAGCTTCTTTCCCTTCACCGAACCCAGCGTAGAGGTTGACATTTCCTGTATGCTGTGCGGCGGCGAGGGCTGCCGTACCTGCAAAAACACCGGCTGGATCGAGATTTTGGGCGCCGGCATCGTCCACCCCAATGTGCTGGAAATGTCCGGTTATGATTCCGAGAAAGTCACCGGTTTTGCCTTTGGTTTTGGTGTAGAGCGTATCGCTATGCTGAAATACGGCATTGATGATTTGCGTGTGATGTTTGAAAACGATGTGCGTTTTCTGCAAAAGTTTTAAGCCGTGATTTTGGAGGAAAAATTATGTTAGTATCTTATGAATGGCTGAAAAGCTATGTTGATATCAATGTTTCCGCCGAGGAATTGGGCGAGAAACTGACTCTGGCTGGTATCACGGTGGATTTGGTACATCATCCGGGCGCTATGCTGTCCGGTATCCGTGCCGGCCGCATTATGCAGATCGATAAACACCCCGATGCCGAAAAGCTGGTGGTTTGTCAGCTGGATATGGGCGAGGGCTACACTGAATTTTTGAATGAGAACGGCTGGCTGCAAATTGTTACCGGCGCCTCCAATGTGCGTGTTGGCCAAATCGTGCCGGTTGCTTTGCACAATTCTTCGGTGGTGGATAAAAAAATCAAGAAGTCCAAACTGCGCGGCGTGCCGTCTTACGGTATGCTCTGTTCCAAAGAGGAGCTTAATGTAATGCCCGCGCTGACCGATGAATACGGCATTTGGATTTTGGACGACTCTATTGCCCCCGGTACTGATTGTATCGAGGCGCTGTGGCTGGATGACCCGGTGTTGGAACTGGATTTGACGCCTAACCGCACCGATTGTATGAGTATTATCAATCTGGCACGAGAGGTTTCGGCCGTGCTGGGCACCGAACTGCACCTGCCGGAGATTACCTATACCGAAAGTGACCGCCAAATTGCCGACCTGGCCACCTTGGAGGTTAAAGACAGCGATTTGTGCCCCCGTTATGTGGGCCGTATGATTGAAGATTTGCAGATTGCCCCCTCGCCGTACTGGTTGCAGCACGTTTTGGCCTGTTCCGGCGTGCGCTCCATCAACAATGCGGTGGATGTCAGCAACTTTGTAATGCTGGAATACGGCAATCCCATGCACACCTTCGATTATGATACCCTGGAGGGCCACGGTGTAATCGTGCGCCGTGCCGCCGACGGCGAAAAAATCGTTACTCTGGATGAGCAGGAGAGAGAGTTGACCTCTGAAAACCTGCTGATTTGCGACGCCGGCAACCGTGGTATCTGCGTGGCCGGTGTAATGGGCGGCCTTAACACCGAAATCACCAATGAAACCAAAAATATTTTCCTGGAAGTTGCGGCCTTCGACCACGTTTCCATCCGCCGCACCTCCCGTTATCTGGGGCTTCATTCCGAGGCTTCCCAGCGCTATGAGAAGGGCGTAAACGCCGCCCTGCTGGATGAAATTTCCCGCCGTTCCATTCAGCTGCTGGCCGAATATTGCGGCGGCAAGCCGGTGGCCGGTGTGCTGGATGCCAACGCCTATGAGGAAAAACCCGTGCAGGTGCGTCTGCGTACTGCCCGTGTTAATGCCATTTTGGGCACCTCTTTTACCGATGAAGATATTCTGGCCGTTATGCAGGCGCTGAAATTCAACACCGTGCAGGATGACGAAGGCTTTTTGGTGGACATCCCCAATTATCGCCGTGACATCACGCTGGAAGTTGATTTGGTGGAGGAAGTTGCCCGCCTGCGCGGCTTTGACAGTATTCCCACCTCGCTGCCTTTCGGTGCGATGACCGAGGGCAAATTGACCGCCAAACAGCGTTTTATGGAGAAAACCAAGGCCGCTATGGTGCGCTTCGGTGCCAATGAGGTTATCAATTACGGCTTCATCAGCACCAAAGAGTGGGACAAGCTGAACCTGCCTGCCGATAGCAGCCTGCGTGAAACCGTCAATATTCTGAACCCGCTGAACGAGGAGCAGAGCATTATGCGTACCACGCTGCTGCCCGGTATGCTGAAAACTGCGGCCCGCAACATCAGCCGCCGCAATCAGGATTTGCTGCTGTTTGAGCAGGGCGGTGTATTTTTGCCGCAGGGCGATGAACTGCCCAATGAGGTAACTACGCTGGCCGTTTTGGGCAGTGGTCAATCCGGCAAGGGTTGGGCAACCCCCGCCGCACCTTATGATTACTTCCGTATGAAGGGTATCTTGGAGGCGCTGCTGGCTGAGCTGAAAATCACCGATGCCGCTTTCCGTCCGCTCTCCACGCTTTCTTATATGCACCCCGGCCGCACGGCTGCACTTTATGTGGGTGATGATTTCGCCGGTTATCTGGGCGAGTTGCACCCGGCTGTGCAGGCCAACTATGAGATGAAGCAGAAGTCGGTGGTTATGGAGATCAACCTGGATGTGCTGTTTGCTCATTGCGGCAAAATTGCTCAGTACCAGAGCCTGCCCAAATTCCCGGCTGCGGTGCGTGATATTGCCGTGGTGCTGGATAAGAAGGTAAGCTTTGCTGATTTGCAGTCTGTTATTGCTGCCGCAGGCGGCCAATATCTGGTTGATATTGCCCTGTTTGACGTTTATGAGAGCGAGGCGCTGGGGGCAGACCGCCGCAGCCTGGCTTATAACCTCACCTTCCAGTGTAATGAGCGCACCCTGACGGTGGAGGAGGTTAATAAGGCGTTTGATGACATTCTGGCTGCCGTACAGAATCTGGGCGGCGAGCTGCGTTCTTAATGTCTTAATTAAATATTATTCGGGGCGGCTGGCCGGCGGCTCAAAGTGGCAGCCGGTACCGCCCCTTTTGCTGTATAAGTGTTTGTAATTTTTATGGAGGACAAATTATGCGGAATATTGCCGAAACCAACCCCCAATCAGCCAATTTGCCCGAAATTTTGGCGCCGGCCGGCAGCAGAGAAGCTTTTTTTGCGGCGGTAAACAGCGGTGCCGATGCCGTTTATCTGGCCGGCAAGCGGTTTGGTGCGCGTGCTTATGCGGCCAATTTTGCGGTGGATGAGCTGGCCGAGCTGATTCGTTATGCCCATCTGCGCGGTGTGGCCGTTTATGTGGCGGTAAACACCCTGCTGACCGATGATGAGCTGCCCGAGGCGGTGGATTTCTGCTGCCAGCTTTATCAGGTGGGGGCTGATGCGCTTATCGTGCAGGACATGGGGCTGGTGGCGGCGCTGTCCACGGCTTATCCGCAGATACCGCTGAATGCCAGCACGCAAATGACGCTGCATAATTCGGCAGGTGTCCGGGCGATGGAGACTTACGGTTTTCATCGGGCCATTTTGGCGCGGGAGGTTTCGCTGGATGACATCCGCAGCATTTGCGCCAAATCCCCCATGGAAATTGAGGTTTTCGCTCACGGTGCGCTGTGCATTTGTTTCTCCGGCCAATGTCTGTTCAGCAGCCTGGTGGGCGGCCGCAGCGGCAACCGTGGGCGCTGTGCCCAGCCCTGCCGCCTTAAATATCAACTGCTGGATAAAAACGGCGAGGTGCGCGGCAGCGGCCATTTGCTCTCGCCCAAGGATTTGAACACCATTGACCTGCTGCCTCAGCTGACCGAGGCCGGGGTGGTGTCGTTGAAGTTGGAGGGCCGCATGAAGCGCCCCGAATATGTGGCCACGGTGACGGCGGCTTATGCGGCGGCCAAGCAGGGGCAGGCTTACGATGAGCGAGCCTTGCTGCAAGCCTTTAACCGTGGGTTTACGCAGGCTTATTTGCAGGCCGAGCCGGGGGCGGATTTGATGAGCTATGAGCGCCCCAACAACCGTGGTACGCGCCTTGGCCGCATTGAGAAAATCGAGCGTGATGCCCTGATTTTGAAGCTGGAAGCGCCCCTGCTGGTGGGTGACGGTCTGGAAATCTGGGTGAGCAAGGGCGGCCGTCAGGGCTTTGAGGTCAAGGCTTTTGATGAGCTTGGCGGTGGCCGTGTGCGCCTGCCGCTGGCGGGTCTCCCGGTGCAGACGCGTTATCTTTCGCCGGGGGACAGAGTTTTCAAAACCTCGGACAGTGCGCTTAACAGCCAAGGGGAATCGGTGATGCAGCCGCAGGATAATCTGCCGCTGATGTTGGAGTTTTGCGGCAAGCTGGGGGCAAAACCGCAGCTAAAAGCCACTTATGGTGCTGTTTCGGCTGCTGTTTGCGCCGATTATGAAATTCCGCAGGCGCTTAACCGCCCTGCTGATTGGGCCTTGCTGGAAAAGCAGTTGGGTCGTTTGGGCGGCAGCGGTTGGCGGCTTGCCTCGCTGACAGGTGAACTGGACGAGGGCGTAATGCTGCCGGCCAGCGTGCTTAACAACCTGCGCCGTGATGCTGTGCAGGCCTTGGAGGACAAACTGCTGCTGCCGTATCAGCGGGTGCCTCTGCCTTCTGCCAAGCCTGCCCAAACCTTAAAATCACAGCCGGCCAAGCTGAACAAGGGCCGCAAACAAGCCGCGCTGGCGGTGCTGGTGGATAACCTGGCGGCGGCTGAGTCTGCTGTGGCGGCCGGTGCCGATTACATCTACTGGTGTGCGTGGCGTGGGCGCTTTCAGCCGCAGCCCACAGCCGATGATTTACGCAAGTTGGCATCGCTGGGCAAGCCGGTTTGGGCGCAGCTGCCGGTAATGGCGCTGGAAGGTGAGCTGCCGCTGTGGCGTAAACGCTTGGCGCAGTACCGTGATGCCGGTTTTGAGGGTGTGCTGGCCGGCAACCCGTGGGCGCTGCAACTGCTGGACGATATGGGTTGGCAGCCGCAGGTGGTGGCTGATTTTGGCCTGAACTGCTTTAATGTGACGGCCGCTGCTGCTTATCAAAGCCGAGGTTGCGGAAGAATTGCTCTCTCCCGTGAGTTGAATGGGACGCAGCTGAAAACCATGGCGGCCAAAATGCAGGGCCGTGTGCAGACTGAGGTGCAGATTTTCGGCAATTTGCAGGTGATGAACAGCCGTCATTGTCCGATTGGTGCGATTTGCGGCGGTAAGCTGGCCGATACTCCCTGTGCCGGTGCCTGCCGTGCGGGCGGCTTCCGTCTGCGTGATGAGAAGGGCTTTGCCTTCCCCGTGTTCACCGATGAATTTTGCCGCAGCTACATTTATAACGGCCATCAGCTTTGTCTGCTGGAAGAGGTGGCGCAGTTGGCGGCCGAGCATGATGTGCTGCGTTTGGATCTGCTGCATTATGGGGCGGAGAAGGTGGCAAAAATCACCGAAATTTACCGTGATGTTTGCAGCAGCCGTGTCAATGATGAGCTGTTGGCGGCGTATAAGACCAGGTTGGCAGCGATTTGCGGCGCAGGCCTTACCAAGGGCCATTATTACCGTGGTGTGGAATAGGTGGTGTAAAATATGACCGAAAAATTTACTGAAAATATAGATGATTCCGCAAATTTTGCGGCCAAATACCGTGATAAGCTGGAATTTAACAAAGTGATTGAACGGCTGGCGGAGTATGCCTGCTTTGAACCCAGCCGTGAGCTGCTGCTGGCGTTGGAGCCGAAAAAAACCGTCGATGCTGCCACCAAGGCCATTGAGGAAACGAGCGAGGGCGTGGAGATCATGCGCCTGTACCCGCTGTTCAATGCCGGCCCCTGCCGTGATATTCGTGAGGCGCTGCGGATGCTGGAACTGGGCGGCGTGCTGACGGTGGAGCAGTTGATGGCCGTGGCTGATACCTGCCGTGCATCGCGGCAGACCAAGGAGTTTTTCTCCCACATCAAGGGGCATTATCCCCAGCTGGCCGAGCAGGCTAAGCGGCTGGACATTTTTAAGACGATTGAAACCGCAGTTGCCAAGGCCATTGGCCCGGATGGGCAGATTGCTGACGGAGCGAGCGACCGTTTGGCCAATCTGCGCCACCGTATCAGGATGTTTGAGCGCCAAATTCAGGATCGTTTGGAGAATTTCATCAAAAATCCCAACACCGCCAAGTTTCTGCAAGACCCGATTGTGACCTTGCGGGGCGGCCGTTATGTGGTGCCCGTCAAGCAGGAGTATCGCAGCAGCGTGGCCGGTGCAGTGCATGATGTCAGCAGCAGCGGCGCCACCCTGTTTGTCGAGCCGCTGGCTGTAATGCAGGCCAACAATGAGCTGGCCCGTCTGCATTTGGAGGAGGATGATGAGATCGCCGCTATTTTGCGGGCGCTTTCGGCGGTGGTGGCCAGCAGCCGGGAGCCGCTGTCTCATACCATGTGGGGTTTGGCGCGCATTGATTTTATCATGGCCAAGGCCCAGTTAAGTTATGATATGCAGGCAGCGCCCTGCCAGCTTAACAGCAACGGCCTTATCAACCTGAAACAGGCCCGTCATCCCCTGATCAGCAGCGCGGTGGTGGTGCCGATCGATGTGCGGTTGGAGCCGAAGTTGAAGGTTATGGTGATTACCGGCCCCAATACCGGCGGTAAAACCGTCACCTTAAAAACTGTTGGCCTGCTGACGCTGATGGCGCTTTCGGGCCTGCATATTCCTGCCGAGCCCGGTTCCGGTCTGGCCTTTTATCGTCAGATTTTTGCGGACATCGGTGACGAGCAGAGCATTGAGCAGAGCCTGAGCACCTTCTCGGCGCACATGAGCAACATTGTGCAGATTCTCGCTCATTCCGGTGACGATTCGCTGATTCTGCTGGACGAGCTGGGCTCCGGCACCGACCCGACGGAGGGTGCGGCGCTGGCTATGAGTATTCTGGAATATCTGCACCGGGCGGGCGCCAAAACGCTGGCCACCACCCATTACAGCGAGCTGA
Source organism: Bacillota bacterium (assembly GCA_017397935.1). Classification (GTDB taxonomy): domain Bacteria; phylum Bacillota; class Dehalobacteriia; order UBA4068; family UBA4997; genus Avidehalobacter. The sequence goes on along the minus strand of JAFQHN010000008.1, from coordinate 30,332 downwards.
AAAGCTTTGCCTACAACAAAAACGGCTACACCAACGCCAGCGTGGAGTTTGATGTCGAAACGCTGCGCCCCACTTATCGCCTGCTGATGGGTATTCCCGGCAAGAGCAACGCCTTTCAGATTGCCGAGAAGCTGGGGCTGAACAGCGCGGTAATTGACCGTGCCAACAGCTTTTTAACGGCAGATGAGCAGCAGGTGGCCGACCTCATCAGCGGCTTGGAGGAGCACCGTTTGCAGGCAGAACAGGCCAGCCACGAGGCTGATTTGCGCCTGGCAGAGGTGGTGGAGCAGCAGCGTCAGCTGAAAAACCGTGAGATCGAGTTATCGAACAGGGAAGCCGAGATTATTACCAAAGCCAGACTGCAAGCGGCCGAAATCGTCAAGGAAAGCCGCCGCGAAGCCGAGGAACTTTATCAGCAGATGAAGCAGGAGTTGAAAAAGGCCGGCGTGCAGGGTAAAGAGGTGCAGGCGGCACGCAGCAAAATGCAGAAATTGCAGGATAAGCTGCAAAACAACCTGCCCGCTAAAAAATACCAGGGTGATGCGCCCACCAAGGTCGAAATCGGTCAGTCGGTGGAGGTGCCGAAGCTGCGCCAAAGCGGTATTGTCTGCACTCTGCCCAACGAGAAGGGCGAAATGCAGGTGCAAATCGGCGTGATGAAGGTGAATGTCAACCTCTCTGACCTGCGGATTGACAAGCAGAAGGTGCAGAAGGAGCGCACCGCCAGCACTCGCTTTATGATGCAGGAGAAGGCGCGCCATATCAGCCCGGACATTGATTTGCACGGCTTGACGGTGGATGAGGCCATATACCAGCTGGATAAGTACCTGGATGACGCCTTTTTGGCCGGTTTGCACCAGGTGCGGGTTATTCACGGGCGCGGCACAGGTGCGCTGAAAGCCGGTGTGCTGCCATATCTGAAAAAGCACCGTCTGGTGGCCTCGGTGAACGGCGCAAGCTTTAACGAGGGCGGCTGGGGTGTAACCGTGGTCGAGTTGAAATAGCTTGTTGAAGATGAAATTAAATGAAATCAGATGACAATTTGTGACGATTTTTGGCGATTGTTTACGGGAGTGTAACCGTTTGGTTGACAATTGCCCCCGTCATTTTTGCCTCATCTTACGCATAAAAAACAATAAAGAACAATAAAAAACAAGCCTTGGGGGATGAACCCGAAGGCTTGTTCTGTTTTTGGCTGCAAATATAAGCTGCGAATATAATATGAAGCAATTTTTTAGGCCTGCTGGGCTGCCAGCCACTTTTCACCGCTGGCAATGGCCGCCTCAACTGCGGGGATGGCAGGGCCGCCGGGGATGTTGCGGGCCGCCACGCACTTCTCAATTTTGATGTAATCGTAAATATCCGACTGGAAAACAGGGGAGAGCTGCTGAAAATCTTCCAGCGACAAGTCTTCCAGCGCCACATCCTTGTCCTCGGCCAGCTTAACCAGATTGCCGATAACGGCGTGCGCTTCACGGAAGGGTACACCCCGCGCGGCCAGATAATCAGCGGCGTCGGTGGCATTGATGAAGCCGCCCTTGGCACGGTCATGCATACGCTCCACATTCACACGCATGGTGGCCAGCATGGGGGCAAACACCAGCAGCGACTTCTTGACGGTGTCCACGGTGTCAAACAGGGCCTCTTTGTCCTCCTGCATATCCTTGTTGTACGCCAGCGGCAGACCTTTCAGCATGGTCAGCGTGCCCATCAGGTGGCCAAACACACGGCCGCTTTTGCCGCGCACCAGCTCAGCCACATCGGGGTTTTTCTTCTGCGGCATAATGGAGGAACCGGTGCTGTAACCGTCATCCAGCGTGATGTAGCCAAACTCATTGGACGACCACAGCACAATTTCCTCGGAGAAACGGGAGAGATGCACCATAATCAACGACGCCGCGCTGATAAACTCCACAATAAAATCACGGTCGCTCACGCCGTCCAGGCTGTTCTCGCAGATAGCGGAAAAACCTAACTCCTCGGCCACAAAATAGCGGTCGATGGGGAAGGTGGTGGTGGCCAGCGCACCGCTGCCCAGCGGCAGCGCATCGGCACGGCGGTAACAATCACTCAAACGCTCGTAATCTCGGCGGAACATTTGGAAATAAGCCAGCAAATGGTGCCCCATGCTGATGGGCTGTGCCTTTTGCAGGTGGGTATAACCGGCCATAATGCTGCCTTTATGCTCGGCCGCCAAATCCAGCAGCACGCGCTGTTGGTGCAGCAGCAGGGCCTGCACCTCTTTGATCTGCGCCTTAATATACAGGCGAATATCCAGCGCCACCTGGTCGTTGCGGCTGCGGGCGGTATGCAGTTTTTTGCCCACATCACCCACACGCTCGGTCAAAATTTTCTCAATATTCATATGGATATCTTCGGCGCCAACCTCAAATTCCACTTGGCCGGCGTTGATGTCCTGCAAAATACCTTGCAGGCACTCAATCAGTTGGTCGGCCTCGGACTCGGTGATGATGCCCTGTCGGCCCAGCATTTTGGCGTGAGCCATCGAGCCTTTGATATCGTGTTCGTATAAAATCCGGTCAAAGCTGATGGAAGAATGGAAATCCTCAACCAGTTTGTCGGTGGTTTTGGCGAAGCGTCCGCCCCACAGTTTGCTTTCAGTCAAGATTTTGCACCTCGGTTTTATAATATGATATTTCATTATAGCATAACCGGAGCCGAGAGAGCAAGATTTTCCGTAAATATTGTATTAAAATTCATGTTAAATTTGCTTTACAGCACGCCCAACATTCCGCCCAGAGCGCCGCCTGCCGTCAAGATAACTGCTTTCACCAGCAGCGGCAATCCGATATGTACCCCACCGGCCGCTGCAATATTAACCGCGGCCAGCATTATAAGCAGCAGTACCGCCAGCAGCAGGCCGTTAAACAGGCCTTTGCGCCCTGCCAGCCGTGCCGTGCGCCAGGCGCCCACCATGCAGGCCAGGCCAAGTATCACCTGTTGCAGCAGGTGCATGGTGGGGCGGCTTAAATCGGTTTGGGTGTACGCCGCAGCCAGCAGCAGGGAGCCTAAGCCCAACAATGCGGCGGCCCACAGCAGGCCTTGCAGCAGGGCCAGCGGGCGCGGCATACCGCCGACGGCCATACGGGAGGGCAAAGTTTTTATCTTGTTTGGTTGGTTTGATTTTTCCATGGCAGCATGATCCTTTCAGCTTGGTTTTAGCATTCTCATCTTTGTTGCTGAATTATATGCTGCTCCGCGGGTGGCTATGCCGACATTTTGGCGTTAATCAAAGGCCTTGTGCAGCTTTTGCAGAGCCTTTTTCTCAATGCGGGATACATAACTGCGGCTTATGCCCAGCTCCTTGGCAATCTCGCGCTGGGTTCGCTCCTCGCCGCCGTCCAGGCCATACCGTTTAATTACAATGTAACGCTCCTTGGGCGATAAATCAGAAAGGCTCAGCCGCAGCAAACGCTCATCGTCACGGCTCTCCACCTCGTCCAGAATTTCGCCGCCGTCGGTGCCCAGCGTTTCCAGCAGGGTGATTTGATTGCCCTCTTTGTCGGCGCCAACAGGGTCGTTCAGCGATATTTCGGTGCGGCTGTTCTTGGTGGCGCGCAGAAACATCAGCACCTCGTTTTCGATACAGCGCGCGGAATAGGTGGTAAGGCGAATGTTTTTCTCGGGGTTGAAGGTGTTGATGGCTTTGATCAGGCCGATAGTGCCGATGGAAATTAAATCCTCCTTATCAAAGCCGGCGCTGTCAAATTTGCGGACAATATGGGCCACCAGCCGCAGGTTGTGCTCGATAAGCAGCGTCCGCGCCTGTTCATCACCCTGCCCAAGTGCTAGCAGCGCCGCCCGTTCTTCCTCGGCCGAAAGCGGCTTGGGGAAGGCGTTGCTGTTAAGATATCCCAGCAGAAACCCCAGCCCCGGCACCAGCGTGCCAAAAAGATACAGCAATTCCCACATAATTTGCAACCTCCGCTTATGCTTAAAAATTACTGATTTTTATGCGGGTTTTTGCCAAATAATGCCGCAAATTGCTTTTTATACGCTGCTTTGGTGGGCAATATCCTCCAACAGCGCCAGCTTCTCGGCCACCTCCCGGCAGACCGCACCTGCATCGCCGCCGCCGCTGGTGCCGTCCGCCAAATATACCGCCATCGTCCAGCGCGGCTTATCGGCCGGGAAGAAACCGGCAAACCACACCCCAAAATGCTGGCTGGTGCCGGTTTTTCCGCCAATGCTGATGATGGGGCTGTTTACGGGGCGGCCCGTGCCCTGCTGCACCGCGCCGCGCAGCATATTTGCCAGTTTGTGAGCGGTTTGGCTGCTGATGACCTGACGGGGTTCGGCACTTTCAATGCTTTGTACGGTTTGGCCGCCTGCCGTTTCCAGACTCATCACCAGCCGTGCTTCGGGCAGCTTGCCGCCGTTGGCAACAGCTGCCAACATTCGGGCTATCATCAGCGGCGTGGTGCGGATGCCTTTCTCGCCAATCGACACATTGGCAACATCTCCCGGCACAGCAGATGAGAAATCCAGCATATTTGCGGAATTTACATCATATCCCCGTAAAATTTGCTCTGTTAAACCCAGCCGCCAGGCATATTCCGCAATTTTTTTGCCGCCCAGCTTTTGCCCCAGCGCCACAAAGTACGGGTTGCAGGAGTTGGCCAGCGCCGCCGCCAGATTTTCCTCGCCGTGGCCGTCGGTCTGCCAGCAGTTTACGCTGTGCCCGTTGGGCAGGGTAATGCTGCCGCTGCACACAAAAGGCCTGCTATCCCCGTCAAGGCTGATATTTTCCTCCAAGGCTGCCGCCGCCAGCACAATTTTGAAAACCGAGGCCGGTGGATAATACGCCAGCGCTTTGTTCAGATAAATGTCACCGTCGGCCGCAGGCTGGCCCACACTTTGGTCAAAATTGGGAGAGCTGACCATCGCCAGAACATCGCCGTTTTGGGCATCCAGCAGCACCGCCGCGCCGTTTTTGCCCTGCATGGCCTGCTCACAAATCTGCTGATAGCTGTAATCAACGGTCAGCCGCACATTCAGCGCCTCATCCGCACCGCCGGGCGGCAGTTGGCGCAGTTGGTCGGCTGCCTGACGCCCCCGTTCATCCACCGCCGCCGCAATCTGCACCGAGGGCCGTCCCTGCAAAATCGCATCATACTGCTGCTCTAAACCGCACTTGCCCGTATTTTCGGCCTCACCCACATAACCCAGCAGGTGCGCCAGCGGAGAATTCTCGGCGTAGCGTGGACGGTAAATCGGCACAAAAACCCCATAATGTCCGCCCAGCCGCTGCTGAATCTCGGCCGCCTGTGCGTCCGTCAAGCCGCGCGCCAGCACAAAAGGCTTATCATCCGCCAGCTTGCTGCGCCAATTATTGGTCGGCGGCAAGCCCTGCGTTTGCAGCAGCGCCGCCAGAAAAGTCTGATAATAAGCCGGGCTGTGCTGCTCATCCTGCCGCAGCAGGGTGGGGAAGACCAACAGCACCTTCTCCGGCCGGTTGGTCAGCGCCTCGCCGTGTCGGTCCAGAAAATCTCCGCGCTCAAATTGCCGCTCGGCCACTGTCAGCAGCCGTTGATTTTGGGCCAGCGCCACATAATCTGCCGCCTGCCAGCCGTTTACCCACCAAAGCCGCAGCAAAACCGCCGCAAAAACCCCCAGCAGCACCGCCGAAACCCTCCGCAAAGCCTGCTCTTGCCGCAAAAAAATCACCCCTTAAATTAAGTCCTGCTCAATTTAATAAGGTGATTATTTGGCTTGTTATTTATGCAGTAAAAATTAAAGTTTGATCAAGTCATGCTCAAAGTGGGTCAGCGGCTGCAAACCGTCCTCGGTCACGATGCAGGAGTCCTCGATACGCAGACCAAACCGCCCGGGGATATACACGCCCGGTTCTACGGTGATGACCTGTCCCGGCGTGATAACCATGCTGCCGGTCGGCCCAACTGATGGTGTTTCGTGAATATCCAGCCCCACACCATGCCCCAGCGAGTGCGAAAAATACTGCCCCATACCGGCCTCGTCAATGATTTGCCGCACCAGACGGTCAGCCTCGGCGGTGGTCATGCCGGGTTTTATCTGCTCCACACCCTGCTGCTGCGCCCGCCGCACCAGCTGATATGCCGCCAGCTTTTCCTCATCAACCTCGCCAATGGCCACGGTGCGGGTGCAATCACCGCAATAACCGCGATAAATGCAGCCAAAATCCAGCGTAAGCAAATCGCCCGGCTGCACCGCATAATCCGAGGGAATGGCGTGCGGTTTGGCGCTGTTGGCACCTGCGGCCACAATAGTGGTAAAGCTGGTGCCCTCGCCGCCCATATTCTGCATGGTTTGCTCCAACAGGCAGGCAATCTGCTTCTCGGTCATGCCGGCTTTGATTTGCGGCAGCACCTGTGCCAGCGCTTGGTCGGCAATCTCGCCGCATTTTTGCAGGCAGGCCAGCTCATATTCGTCCTTTTCCAGGCGGGGGACAAGCGGCAGATTACCGCAATCCTCAAAAAGCAAATCGGGGCGGTGGATAAGCAGTAAATCGGCCAGATCAGCCCACTCGGCATAGGTCAGGTGATAGCCCTCAAAGCCCAGCTTAGCGGCGTCCACCGGCAGCGCCGATAACAACAAATCTCCCAAGGTCTGCCCGTTTTGGCGGCAGATAAATTCGGCATTGGGGGCTTCATCGGCAGCCTGCGCAATAAAACGCCCATCAGAGAGCAGGAACAAACGGTTAAGAGTCACCAGCAAATAGCTGTCCTGCCCTGCGAAGGAGGAGTAATAAAAAATATTTTTGGGGTTGCTGATAACCAGCGCATCAAAATTGTTATGCTGCATGGCCGTGCGCAATTTTTGCAGCCGTGCACCCGTATCAGGGGTTAAAATTTTATTTTCGGGCATTGGTTCAGCCTCCGTTTTTATAGTTTATTTAATATTGCTTATTCAATACTGCCAAAGCTCTCAAACGGGTAGATGCGCCACACGGCCTGTCCGCAAATATCCTCATAGGCAATACAGCCCACATCGCTGTCGCGGCTGTCATGGCTGACGGTGCGGTTATCACCCAGCACAAAAATCTTGCCCACCGGCACCTGCGTGTTGATATAACCTTCCGTCTGCATATTATCAAGGTAAGGCTCGTGCAGCAGCACATCGTTAATGAAGATCATGCCGTCCTCAATGCGTACATTCTCACCCGGAAGGCCAATCACACGCTTCACATAAAATACGCCTTCGGCCTCGTTGGGCGGCTGAAAGACCACAATATCACCGCGGGCAGGCTCGTCCAGCCAATAGGGCAGGGGGGTGGTCAGCAGTTTATCATAGGGCTGCAGCGTGGGCAGCATGGAGGTGCCCGAAACTATGGTCGGCATCAATGCCCAGGTACGCACCGCAAAAGCCAGCATCACCGCCAGACCAATGCAGATAAGATAACTGAGCAGGGTTTGCTTCTTGCTTGGTTTCGGCTCCTCTGCGGTTTCCTCTGTGGTCGGTGGGTTTTCGGTATCTGCTTCATCCTGCGGCAGAGGCTTTAATTGTAAGGAGGTATGCTGCTTTTTCTCCCAGAAATCGGCGTTGGCGTGGTTCTTGCCGCTTTTTACGCAGTTTGCAGGCTGGTCAGCTGATTGACTTGGCTGATACGGACGCAAAGCTTCCAGGGGCGGCAAATCATCCAGCATACCGCCCGCAATCTGCTCGGCAGTACGCTGCTGCTTTTGCAGTAAAATATTTTGCTGCTGCCAATCAGCCAACAATTTTTTAACCTGCCGCTGCTGTCCTTCCTTATCGGCAATCTGCTGGTCAATGCGGCTGTGCAGCAGCTTAACATCTTCCAGCTTTTGGTTGTATTCCTGCATAATGCGGTCATACTGCTGTTTGGCGGCCACCAGCTGTAATGTGGCCCGGCGGCTTTGGTCCTCCAAATCGTTCAGCACCTGCTGCTCGGCTTTCAGGTGCTCCTTGGTGGCAGCTTCCATACCATTGGCGGCAGCGAATAAATTTTGTTGGCGGTTAAGCTCGCGGTTTATGGCCTGGGTTTGCTGCTTGGTTGCATCCATGTATTGTCCAAGCTCATTTTGATATTCAGCCATATTGCGGCCGCTTGATTTTTGCTTGTTCACCGTTAGCCTCCTGCCGTAATAATACTTTGTAAATTATGCCGTGATTTCTCTTAGTTATGCTTTATTTATGGACGCCGTTTATGCTATAATAATAAGAAACGGTTTATTTGCAATTTGCAGCTTTACAAAAATAGCCACCCACCGATGTCGGCAAGCGGCTTTTCTGCTTAAATTATAGCATTTGGGCAGGCGGCCGTCAAGTTTTACTGCCGGTGGATCGGCAGGTTTTTTACTCAATTTTAAGTGGGAGTTGAAAGTTTTTTGGCGGATAATAATATGGAAAAAAATATTGATGATAAGCCGCATTTCTTGTCCGGCGTGATAATTTACACCGACGGTGCGTGCAGCGGCAACCCCGGCCCAGGCGGTTGGGGGGCGGTGCTGCGCTTTGGTCAGCATAAAAAAGAGCTTTCCGGCTATGAGGAGAACACTACCAACAACCGGATGGAGATTATGGCTGCCATTCAGGCGTTGGAGGCCTTAAAACAGCCCTGCGTGGTGGATTTATACAGCGACAGTGCTTATCTGGTGAACGCCTGGGAGAAAAACTGGCTGGTTGGCTGGCAGCGCAACGGCTGGCGCAATTCTCAGAAGAAGCCGGTGGAAAATCAGGACTTGTGGCAGCGGCTGCTGGCGGTTTGTGCCAGGCATAAGGTCAACTGGCATAAGGTTAAGGGGCACGCCGATAACCCGTGGAACAACCGCTGTGATGAGTTGGCGGTGGCCGAGGTCAAACGCCGGCAAAAATAATCTGCTGTGAGTTTTGTTGTAAATTTTGAGGTAAGTGTAGTATTGGATGATGGAGTTTTATGATGATGGAGTTTTATTATGAAGATTAGAAAGAAAACTTTGGCTTTGCTGCTGTTCTCCGCCGGTTTTATCTGTTCGGTGGCGGTCAGCGCTTTTGTGCTGTGGCGTACCGATGTGCTGAATTTGCCGCATCAGCAGGATACGCCGGTGGTGGCGCCGGTGCAAAATGCGGGGGCGGTTTATCCTGCGCCCAATGAGGACGGTCTGTGGGGGTATATCAACGGCGAGGGTGAGTTTGCCTTGGCCGCCGCTTATCAGCAGGCCCTGCCGTTTATGGGCAAAGCCGCGTGGGTACAGCAAAACGGCTGTTGGGGCGCCATTGATGTTGACGGCAACTTCATCGTGCAGCCGACTTTTGAGGAGATTAAAATTTACCAGAATGACGGCAGCAGCTTTGTGGCGGCTTCGGGCAATCTGCTGTCCTCGCAGTATCCCAACACCTCGCTGTATGATGCCAACGGCAGCAAGCTGTTTGGCCTGACGGGTGATTTGGGTGAGATGAGCAGCGGTTTAATGCCGTTTTCTCGTATTAAAGATGAGAAAATCAGTTGGGGTTACATCAATCCGCACGGCGAGATTATTATTGAACCGATTTATGCGGCTGTTGGTGCGGCCTCGGGCAATTATGCGCTGGTGCAGGATTTTGACGGCCAAACTTTGCTGCTGAATATTTACGCGCAGTCGGCAACACCGATTACCGGTGCGGCCTCGCTGGATGCGGTGGGCAGCCGTTTGGTGCTGATGCAGCGTGAGAACGGGCTTTTTGGCTATCAGGATGTCAGCGGCAGTCTGGTGATTGATTATTCCTTCATCGCGGCCGAGCCTTTCCGCGGTGGGGCGGCGCTGGCGGCCACGGCCGAGGGCACCGGACTTTTAACCACCGAGGGAGTTTGGGCGGTGGAGCCGATTTATGCCGCCGGTGAGTACCTGGGCAACGGCGTTTATGCCCTGCGGCAGGCGGGGAGTCCTGCTTATCTGCTGGTAAATGCGCTGGGCGAGCAGATTGTGCCGGAGCCGGTTTACGGTTATGATGAATGGCAGAACGGTCTGCTGGCCTGCCGTACTGCCGATAAAACCCTGTTCATCAACCGCAGCGCCGAACTGCAAGAGGGGGCGGAGTTTGCTTTGCAGGCGGGTGTTTGCCGTCTGGGGCAGCTTTATGCGGTGCAGGATCTCAATGGCCTTACCTGGTATGCGGCGGACGGCCAAATTATTTACAGCGTGGGCCGGGAGCGTGATTTGACCGAGGGGGTAAAGCTTGTCACCGCGGTTGAAAATTCATCGGCTGCTTATCTGGTTTGTTATCCGCAGGTTCAGGCTGATGACGAGGCTGATAACCGCACCTGGCAGCGCCTGAACACCGCACTGGCCGATGCGGCGTTGGGTGATAATTATAACAGCCATACGGCGGCTGATGAGCTGGAATTTACGGCCGACGGTGATTTTCAACTGGTAACTTGCGGCCGGGTTATTACGGTGGTACAGCACCTGCGGCTGGATGATTCATGGGCGACCGGCGGAGTGGAAGAAATGGTGCAGACGGTTTGTTTTGATGCCGCAACCGGGCGGCAGTATTCGCCGGCGGATCTGTTTATCGACGGCATTAACTGGCGCTCAATGCTGCTGGAACCTGCTCGCGGGGCTTACACCCGTATGTGCGCGGCAGCCGGCGTGGCCGAGGAGCCGGAAATGCAAAGCCTGCTGCAAAAGCGTTTGCCCCGTCTGGTGGAATTTGCGCCGGGAGCCGAGGCATTGACGCTGTATTTTGCGCTCTCCGACGGTTCGGTGCAGCCGATTGAAATTGCTTACGGCAGCATAGACGCTATTCTGGACAAAGAGGGCGGCCTGTGGCGCGGCCTGCAAGATAAATAACAAAATAAATAAGAAGAATTTGAGAGCAAAAGGGGATAGTTATGGCTTTTCAGTCGCTTTATCTGCATATTCCGTTCTGCCTGCGGCGCTGCAATTACTGTGATTTTTTATCGCACACCTATGCCGAGGTTAAAGAGCTGGCGGCGGCTTATCCTGCGGCGCTGATGCAGGAGATGCGGATGTACCGCTGTTATGCCGATAAACTGCGCTCGGTATATTTTGGCGGCGGTACGCCCACGGTGCTGCCGGCGGAGGTGCTGGCTGATTTACTGGCCTTTATCCGCCAGACCTTTCAGCTGGCCAGGGATGCCGAGATTACGGTGGAATGTAACCCGGCCACGGTAGACGCTGAATATCTGAAAACCCTGCGCAGGGCCGGTTTTAACCGCCTGTCCATCGGCGCACAAAGCTTTCAGGACCATGAGTTAAAGCTGATGGGGCGGCTGCACACGGCGGCAGATATTACCCAGACGGTGGCGGCGGCACGGGAGGCCGGTTTTGATAATATCAGTGTGGATATAATTTATGCCTTGCCCGGCCAGACACTGGACGATTTGCAGTTTAACCTGCTGGCGGCCATAAAATTGAAGCCGGAGCATATTTCGCTCTATTCTTTGCAGTTGGATAACGACAGCATTTGGGGGCAGCAGTTTGCCAAGGGTGCGCTGATGGCAGCCGATGAGGATTTGGAGGCCGATATGCTGCAAATGTCCTGGCAGCTGTTGAAGCAGTACGGCTTTGTGCAGTATGAGATTGCCAACTTTGCCCGCAAAAGCCTGCGGGATTATCGCAGCCGCCACAACCGCCTGTATTGGCAGCGGGAGGATTATCTGGGGGTTGGTTTGGGGGCGGCCAGCTGCATGGGCCTGCGGCGTTGGCAAAATTGCGGTACGCTGGATGATTATGTGAACAGCCTGCGAGATCTGCACCGCCCGCCGGTGGATAATGAACGCCTGACGGTGGCGCAGGTGATGAGTGAGGTCATGTTTATGGGTCTGCGCCAAACAGCCGGCGTGGCCATTTACCCGGTGCTGGATAAGTTCCGCATTGATCCGCTGGTTTATTATTCGCAGGAGCTGGCACCGCTGTATTCCGCCGGTTTGGTGGAGTATCTGGACGATGCCCATAGTCTGCGCCTGACGGAGCGTGGTTTTATGCTGGCCAATCAGGTTTTCCTCGCCTTCATCAAGGATGAGAATGAGGATATTGAGCTGTGTAATGACGGAGATTTCTGGGATCTATGCTGATTTTGGCATAGAATATCAGCGGTCGGGGCGTGGGGCCTCGGCCGTATTTTTTTATGCTGAAATCAATCTGTTTGGGTAAAAAACTTTCTTATTATAAATATGCCACAATATCTGCTATAAATTCACGATAAAATATTGACAAATTTGCCACTTGGTGCTATTCTATGTTTAGCACTCAAAGAGGTCGAGTGCTAACAACGATTAAAGGAGGATGCCTTGATGGATGAGCGTAAAAAGCAAATTCTGCACGCTTTGATTCGCGATTATGTCGATGTGGGTGAGCCGGTAGGTTCCCGCACCATTGCCAAAAAGTATGATTTGGGCGTTTCTCCGGCCACCATCCGTAATGAGATGTCCGATTTAGAGGAGATGGGCTTTATTCGTCAGCCACACGCCTCCGCCGGCCGTATACCTTCGGATAAGGGCTACCGTTATTATGTTGACCATCTTATGGAGCCGGAGGAGAAGTTGCTCTCCGAGGCCGAGCAGCAAAAGGTTTCCGATTTCTTCAACAACTGTGCGGCCGAGATGGAGCAGCTTTTTCAGCAAAGCTGCCGTTTGCTTTCCAGCATGACCAATTATACCGCCATGATGATTAAACCGCGGCTGTCGGACAGCGTTTTAGAGCGTTTTAAGCTGGTACGGCTTAATCATAACCAGCTGCTGGCCATTATGATTACCAATGACGGCAAAATCCACAACAAAATTTTGCACGTTGCGGCCGGTTTAACTGATGGCAAGCTGGCCGAGTTGGAGGCTGTGCTGCAACAGCGCCTGTTGGGGTTATCTCTGGCGAAGGTTACCGATTCGGTGGTATCCGAGCTGGCCAGGCACCTGCTGGAACAGCAAAATCTGCTGCGGCAGACCCTTGATTTGCTGCAAGAATTACTCTTCGATTATAAGAACGAGGAGCATAACAGCAAACCGTTGATTCAGGGTATGCTGAACCTGTTGAAGCAGCCGGAATTCCACAATGTCGATACTGTGCGAGAGCTGTTCTCGGTGCTGGAAACCGACGATGTGGTGAAGGAATTGCTGGCTGTGGCCCCGGATAAGCAGCGCGGCACCGTGGTTTACATCGGTGATGAGTTGAGTCCGCAGGGAATGTCGGCGTGCAGTATGGTCACCACCCCGTATTATGTCAACGGCGAGAAGGTGGGCAGCATCGGTGTGTTGGGCCCCACGCGTATGCCTTACCCCAAGGTTATCGCGCTGGTTGAGCAAATCAGCTCCGAGGTCACCAATAAAATGGGCGGTCAGGCCGAAAACGCTAAATAACTTGTTAATTAACCTTAATTTTAGATAAAAAATCCCGAAAACAGAGGTGAATGTTTTGAATTTTAAGAAGGAAACTGAGGTCAATGAAACCGTTGATGAGAAAATCAATGAGACCGTTGAACAGAACATCGACGAGAACATTGACGGGAATTTAGAGGGCGCCGATGAGGCCGAAATGCAGCCGGAGGAGGCTCTGGCCAAGCTGGCCGCCGCTTACGCCAATTTGGAGCAGGAAAAGCAGGCGTTGGAGAATCAGCTGCTGCGTTTGCAGGCCGATTTTGACAACTTCCGCCGCCGCACCCGCACCGAAAAAGAGGAGTGGAACCAGAACAACACCGCCAATTTCTGCGGAGAGCTGCTGCCGGTCATTGATAACTTTGGCCGGGCGCTGCAAGCGCTGAAAACCACCGGTGCTGAGGAAAGTCATCTGCAAGGTGTTGAGATGATTGCCCGCCAGCTGGGCGAGCTGCTTATCAACAAGGGTGTGGAGAAAATTGCCACCGTGGGTGAGCCTTTTGACCCCAACTGGCATGAGGCGATTGCCCAAACCCCCGTTGAGGACGAGGAAATGGTCGGCAAAATTACCGCCGAAATTCAGGCAGGTTATCGTCTGGGCAATAAAATGCTGCGTGTTGCCATGGTACAGGTTGGCGTTAAGCAGTAATTAAATTCGCTAAAAAATTTATAATATATAAAGTGTTAAATTTGTGATTTTTGTGATTATCAAGGAGGAAAATTATCATGGGTAAAATTATCGGTATCGACTTAGGTACAACCAATAGCTGTGTGGCAGTAATGGAGGGCGGCGAGGCCGTTGTGATCCCCAACCCCGAAGGTGCCAGAACCACCCCTTCGGTTGTTGGCTTCTCCAATAACGGCGAGCGTCTGGTGGGCCAGGTGGCCAAGCGTCAGGCCATCACCAACCCTGACAACACCGTAATGTCCATCAAGCGTCACATGGGCAAAAAATATGATGTAAACATCGACGGCAAAACCTACACCCCGCAGGAAATTTCCGCTTTCGTGCTGCGCAAGCTGAAAGAGGATGCCGAGGCTTATCTGGGCGAGAGCGTTTCTCAGGCAGTTATTACCGTGCCTGCTTATTTCTCCGATGCTCAGCGCCAGGCTACCAAGGACGCAGGTAAAATTGCCGGTCTGGATGTAATGCGTATCATCAACGAGCCCACTGCGGCTGCCCTGGCTTACGGTTTGGATAAGGAAGACGAGCAGAAAGTGCTGGTATTTGACCTGGGCGGCGGCACCTTCGACGTTTCCATTCTGGAAATCGGCGATGGTATCTTCCAGGTTCTGGCTACTTCCGGCAACAACTTCCTGGGTGGCGATGACTTCGATAAGAAGATTATGGAATACTTGAAGGCTGAGTTCAAAAAGGCTGAGGGCATTGACCTGGGCAACGATAAAATGGCTATGCAGCGTCTGCGTGAGGCTGCCGAGAAGGCCAAGATCGAGCTGTCCGGCGTGCTGACCTCCAACATCAACCTGCCCTTCATCACCGCAGACCAGAACGGCCCCAAGCACATGGATATTACTCTGACCCGTGCCAAGTTTGATGAGCTGACTGCTGATTTGGTACAGAAGACCATGGAACCCACCCGTCAGGCTCTGTCCGATGCCGGCCTCTCTGCCGGTGACATTGACCGCGTACTGCTGGTTGGCGGCTCCACCCGTATCCCTGCCGTGCAGGAGGAAATTAAAAAGCTTATCGGCAAAGACCCCCACAAGGGCATCAACCCCGATGAATGTGTAGCCTTGGGCGCAGCCATTCAGGGCGGCATTTTGAATAAAGAAGTTAAAGACGTGGTGCTGGCTGACGTAACTCCGCTTTCTCTGGGCATCGAAACCCTGGGCGGCGTGTTCACCAAGATTATCGACCGCAACACCACCATCCCCACCGGCAAGGCGCAGGTATTCTCCACCGCCGCTGATAATCAGCCCTCGGTAGAGGTACACGTTTTGCAGGGCGAGCGCCAGATGGCCGTTGATAACAAATCTCTGGGCCGCTTTACCTTGTCCGGTATTGCGCCTGCTCCCCGTGGTATTCCGCAGATCGAGGTACGCTTTGACATCGACGCCAACGGCATCGTACACGTAAGCGCCAAGGATTTGGGCACCGGCAAACAGCAGGACATCACCATCTCCGGCAACAACGGTTTCAGCGATGACGAAATTGACCGCATGGTTAAGGACGCCGAGCAGTACAAGGCCGAGGATGAAAAGCGCAAGCAGGCTGTTGAGGTTCGCAACCAGGCAGACTCCATGATTTACCAGACCGATAAATCTCTGAAAGAGCTGGGCGATAAGGTTACCGCCGATGAAAAGGCCGAGATCGAAAAGGCCAAAGAAGCACTCTCCGAGGCTTTGAAGGGTGACGATACCGAGGACATCAAGGCCAAGAGCGAGGCTCTCTCTCAGGCTTTCTATAAAATCAGCGAGAAACTGTATCAGCAGGCTGCTGCCGAACAGCAGGCAGCCGGCGGCGCAGGTGCAGCCAACAACGGCGGCGATGACAACGTGGTTGATGCCGATTACAAGGTTGTTGACGACGATAAATAAGCCTGCTGCCGGATTGTTGTTATAAAATCAAGGTGGTAGGTGGAGAGTTAAATGAGTAACAAGGATTATTACAGTACCTTGGGGGTTGCCAAAGGTGCAACCGACGAGGAAATTAAAAAAGCCTATAAACAGCAGGTGAAGAAGTATCACCCTGACCTTAACCCGGACAGCGCCACCGCCGAGGAGAAGATGAAGGAGGTCAATGAGGCCTATGAGGTCCTCTCCAACAAGGAAAAACGTGCCCGCTATGACCAGTTTGGTGCCGATGGCGTCAACGGCAATTACGGCGCAGGCGGCTTCGGCGGCGGTTTTGGCGGTAATGCGGCGGATTTCGGTGATATTTTCGATATGTTCTTCGGTGGGGCAGGCGGCCGCAGCGGTGCGCGTCAGCAAAACATGGCACGCCAGGGCGACGATTTGCGTCTGGATGTCAGGGTCAGCTTCGAGGAGGCAGCTAAAGGCACCAGCCGGGAGGTTCCGCTTACCCGCACCGAATCCTGCGCTGATTGCGGCGGCAGCGGTGCCAAAGCAGGTACCGGCCGTGTAACCTGCGCCCATTGTGGCGGCAGCGGACAGGTCAGCAGCGTGCAGGCAACGGCGTTTGGCCAGTTCCAAACCGTTAAAGCCTGCCCCCGCTGCGGTGGCCGTGGCTCGGTGGTGGAAACTCCCTGTCCGTCCTGTTCGGGCAGCGGACGGGTGCGCAAACAGCGCAAAATCAAAATCAACATCCCGGCCGGCGTGGATAATGACTCCCGTTTGCGGATGTCCGGCGAGGGTGAGGGCGGCTTCAACGGCGGTCCCTCCGGCGACCTGTATATCTTCGTAACGGTTGAGCCGCACAGTTACTTCCGCCGCAACGGCGATGATATTCTGTGTGACCTGCCGATCACCATGGTGCAGGCAGCGCTGGGTGATGAGGTTGAGGTGGAAACGCTGGACGGCCGTGTCAAGCTGACCATCCCCGAGGGAACGCAGAGCGGCACATCCTTCCGTTTGCGCGGCCGCGGCTTCCCCAAGCTGCGCGGTTATGGCAAGGGTGACCAAAATGTTAAGGTCAGCGTGACCACTCCGCGGGATTTGACGGCCGAACAGAAGGAACTGCTGCGTCAGTTTGCGGCCAGCACCGGTGTTGAGCCCAAGGGCAGCAGCAATAAATCGGGCGGCAGTAAGTCTGATAAGAATAAATCTGATAAGAACAAAGGCAAGGATAAGCCGAAAGGCTTTTTCAACAAAATAAAAGACACCATCTCCGGCGAGTAATCGCCGGTTTTGGTGTATGATAAGGTTGGGTTATCTATGATTTGGCAAGAAGTTAAGCTTTATACCAGCTCGGTGGGCGCAGAAATGCTTTCCGCCGAACTTTTGCGTTTGGGGGTGGCCGGTTGGCAGGTGGAATCTGCCGCCGAACTGCGCGAGTACCTGAATAATGAAAACGCCCCCTTTGATTACGCCGAGCAGGCGCTGTGGGATAAAGCGCAGGATGAGCGCGATTTGGCCGTGATGACGCTGTATCTGGCTGACGATGAGCAGGGTGCAGGCATAATCAGCGCGCTGGAACAACTGCTGCCCACGCTGAAAGCCGCCGATACCGAGGGTATATGGGGCGAGCTGAGGATGCAGGCCGAACGGCGTAATTCCGAGGAATGGGAGGATAACTGGAAGCAGTATTATAAGCCCTTCAAAATCGGTGAGAAATTGGTGGTTTGCCCCTCGTGGGAGGATTATCAGCCGACCGAGGGCGAGCGTGTGCTGGAAATTGAGCCGGGCGGAAGCTTTGGCACCGGCCAGCATTACACCACCCGTCTGTGTTTGGAGCTGTTGGAGCAATACCTGCCGGAGCAGGCTGAATTGCTTGACCTTGGCTGCGGCACCGGTATTCTGTCCATCGGCGCCCTGCATTTGGGTGCCAAATCGGCGGTGGCTGTGGATATTGAGCAGCATTCCGCCCAGGCAGCGGCCGAAAATGCGGCCCGCAACGGCTTTGATTCGTCAGTTTATCGGGCGGAGTGGGGTAATGTGCTGGATGACGAGGCTCTCTGCGCCAAAATTTCCGGCTATGCAACTCCCGCGGGATATGATATAATTGTGGTGAATATTGTGGCCGATGTGATTATGGCGATGTCGCCGCTGTTTGCCGATTTTCTGGCAGGGCAGGGGTTGGTCATCTGCTCGGGTATCATTGATGTGCGCCGTGATGAGGTGCTGGCCTGCCTGCAAAACCTTGGGTTTCAGCTGCTGGATGAAAAGCAGGATAACGGCTGGTGCGCCATGGTGTTTCGTCTCGCATAAAATCCACGGCCGGAAAGAGGTGCGATTATGAGTGATATGACCTGTTTATTTCAAAATGTTCGTTATCTTACGCCCGATTTTACGGTGGCAGAGGGTTGTATCGGCGTCAGCGGCAAGGAGATCGTTTACATTGGCACCGAGCCGCCGCAAAACGCCACTCCCGAAACTGTTATTGATGGCTGCGGTAAACTGCTGCTGCCGGGTTTGGTCAACACGCACACCCATCTGGCGATGTCGCTGTTAAGAGGCTATGGCGAGAATCTGAGCCTGCAAGATTGGCTGTTTACGCGCATTTTCCCGTTTGAGGCCAAGCTGACGGGCGAGGCGATTTACTGGGGCACGCTGTTGTCTATTGCCGAGAGCTTGCGTTTTGGCGTAACATCGGCCACCGATATGTATATGGATGTGGATGCTGTTTGCCGTGCGGCGGCGGTCAGCGGTTTCAAAATCAACGCCAGCTTAATGGCGCCCGTGGGCGGCGATGATAAGACCGAGCAGCCCTTTGTCGGTGCGGCTAAGGCTTTGGCGGACTGGCACAATTATGACGGCGGCCGCATTAAAATTGACAGCTACATCCACGCCGAATACACCACCGATGAGCAGCGCTCTCGGTTGATGCGTGATTTGGCGGTTCAGCATGGTCTTAATATGCACCTGCACCTTTCAGAGACCAAATTGGAGCATGAGGAGTGCAAGCAGCGCCACGGCGGACTGACGCC
Source organism: Bacillota bacterium (assembly GCA_017397935.1). Classification (GTDB taxonomy): domain Bacteria; phylum Bacillota; class Dehalobacteriia; order UBA4068; family UBA4997; genus Avidehalobacter. Next base: position 11,456 of record JAFQHN010000008.1, on the reverse strand, counting down.
TGCTGCCTGGTTTGCCTCTTTGGGTGTGCTGGATGTGCCCACCACCGTTGCTCACGCTGTTTGGGTGGAGCCTGCGGATATTGAGCTGCTGGCCAAACACGGCGCCACGGTTGCCCATAATCCCATCAGCAATTTGAAGCTGGCCAGTGGTATTGCGCCCGTGCCTGCTATGCTGGATGCCGGCGTAAATGTGGCCTTGGGTACTGACAGCGCCGCCAGCAACAACAACCTTAACCTGTGGGAGGAAATGAAGCTGATGGGTCTGCTGCATAAGGCCAACTGCGCCAATCCCACGCTGATTACGCCGCAGCAGGTTCTGCGGGCGGCCACGGTCGGCGGTGCGCTCTCCCAGGGGCGGCAGGATACCGGCGAAATTGCGCTGGGTAAAAAGGCAGATTTGCAGCTTATTGACATCTCTCAGCCGCATATGCACCCCTGCCACGATATGCTGAACAATTTGGTGTTTGCCGCCCAAGGCTCTGATGTGGTGCTGACGATGGTAGACGGCCAAATTCTCTACCACAACGGCGAGTATCCTACGCTGAATTTGCCGGAGATTATTGCTCATGTGGAGGCGGAGAGGCAGCGTATTTTGGCGCAGCTTTAATTTTAAGACAAATAAAAATCGCACTATTCCAAGTTTCTCGGAGTAGTGCGATACTTTTTTCTCAAATTTAGTTGTTCAAAATTTAGTTGTTCATAAAACGGGAGAGGAACTCCTTGGTACGGGGGTTCTGCGGGTTGGTGAACAACTGCTGCGGCGTGCCTTCCTCAGCAATTACGCCCTTATCCATAAAAATGGTGCGGTTGCTGACATCACGGGCAAAGGCCATCTCGTGCGTCACGATAATCATGGTCATGCCTTCCTCGGCCAGAGAACGGATTACATCCAAAACCTCGCCCACCATTTCGGGGTCCAGTGCAGAGGTCGGCTCGTCGAAAAGCAGCACCTCAGGCTGCATACACAGCGCGCGTGCAATAGCCACACGCTGCTTCTGGCCGCCGGAAAGCTGCTTGGGCTTGGCATTGATGTACGGCGACATCCCAACCTGCGTCAGGTACTTCATCGCCAAATCCTCGGCGTATTTTTTATCCTTTTTCAGCACCTTGGTCACGCCAATCGTGCAATTTTCCAGCACCGTCATGTTGTCAAACAGGTTAAAGCTCTGGAAAACCATACCAACCTTGGCACGGTAAGCGGCCACATTGTTGCTTTTGTCCAGAATATTTTTGCCGTTGTGCAAAATCTCGCCGCCGGTCGGGCGCTCCAAGACATTGATGCAGCGCAGCAGGGTACTTTTGCCGGAGCCGGATGCGCCGATGATACTGGTAATATCGCCGGGGTAAATGGTGAAATCAATATCCCTCAAAACATTGTTTTTGCCAAAGGATTTTTGCAGGTGCTTAATTTCCAGAATAGCCTTGCTCATTACAGCTCATCCTCCTCTCGCTTGTGGGGATAATTGGTCATGCCGCTGGTGTGTGCCAGCGTGTCGGTGGTTGCCAAATCATAGCTGTCAGCACCGTCAATGTGCTTCTCCAACAGGCGCAGCAGACGGGAGCAGGCAAAGGTCAGCGTCAGATAAATAATGCTGACGATGGTGAAGGACTCAAATGTGGTGTAATATGTACCGGCCACCGCTTTGCCGTGGTACATCAGCTCGCAAACCGAGATAACCGACAACACCGAGGTATCCTTGATGTTGATGATCAGGTTGTTGCCGATCTGCGGCATAATGTTGCGGATGGCCTGCGGCAAAATCACATACAGCATAGTCTGAAAATGCGTCATGCCAATGGCCTTGGCGCCTTCGGTCTGTCCCTTATCCACCGAGAAAATACCGCCGCGCATAGTCTCGGCCATATAGGCACCGGTGTTGATGGATACTACCACAATACCGGCCAGCGTAGTGGTGGGGCGATAAGAGGTGTACTGAATAAAACCGTAGTAGAACAGCATGGCCTGTACCATCATCGGCGTGCCGCGGAAGAATTCCACATAGACATTAAGTGTCCACTTGGCAAGCTTAACGACGGCAATTTTCAAAAAACTGTCGTTTTTGGAGAGCGGTATGGTCTGCACAATGCCGCAGACAAAGCCAATAAGACAGCCAAAAAGCGTGCCCACCAGCGCGATAAACAGCGTCAGCTTGGCACCCTCCAAATAAGCCGGCCCATAATGCTCGGCCAGATATAAAACTTTGCCGATAAAACTCTCCGGTAAAACTGAGGTCATGAGCAAGTATTCCTTTCAAGTATAATCCGATAAATCTGTAAAGCCGTTAAAAGGAGGGGCGAAATTTGCCCCTCCCCGGACTTGCAATTTAATTGGGGTTTACGATAAGCAGCTGCTTATTCGTTGGTCAGCGGCTGTACGGCAATAGCCTCGTTCATCATCTCGGTGAAGTTTTCAGGTGTCAGTTCAGCCAGTGCGCCGTTCAGCTTGTCCAGCAGCTCGGTGTTGCCCTTCTTCAAAGAGATACCGATGTTGATGTCCTCCTCGGAGGCCTCGAAATCAGCGCCTTCTTCCATATCCAGCAGTACGAAGTTGGGGTAAACCAGCTTGGCAGCCATAGCGGTAGGCTCGTCGGTGCAAACCAAATCAACAGCGCCGGAGTTCAGAGCAACCAGCATCTGGGGTGCAGATTCGGTAGCAGGCTGAATGTTGGCATCGGGGATCTGGGGCAGCATAGCATCATACCAAACGGTGTTGATCTGAGAGGTGCAGGTGGCACCGGCCAAATCAGCAACCTTGGTGGCGTTGGCATAAGCCGTGTCATCACGGGTTACAGCCACGATGGAAGCATAGTAATAAGGGGTGGTAAAGTCAACGGTCTGCAAACGCTCAGCGGTGATGGACTGACCGGCAATTACGCAGTCAATAACACCGGACTGTACGGCGATCGGCAGGCTGTCCCAGTCGATCTTGTGGATTTCCAGGTCATAGCCGATTTTGTCAGCCAGATACTTGGCCATCATTACGTCATAGCCGTTGGCATACTGAGGAGAGTCAACGATCGGTACAGCGCCGTTGCTTTCATCAGCCTGGGCCCAGTTGTAGGGCGCATAGCCACATTCCATACCCACACGCAGTACCGGCTTTTCGTCGGTGTTGCCGCCGTTGGTTGCCGGTTCGTCGCCGCCGCAGGCAGTCAGGCCCATCAGCATACCGCACATCATCAATGCGGCCGAGAGCAGATACATAATCTTCTTCATTTCTTCAAACCCTTTCTGTAAATCATTTTTCTGATAGCTTTTTGGTGGATTTTCTACATATAAAATCCGCATGGTCTAATTTTAACTTTATATTTGGGTTATGTCAAGGCAAAACCGTCCAAAAACCGCCAAAAGCCAAAAGAACTTTGTATTAAAAATAATAAGCACCCAAATTGTATTTCTGTATACCGTTTTTTTGGTTTAAGATAAGCAATTTTACTGGAATTTTCGGCCAAAATATGCTATATTTTAATAGTAGTTAAATATTTGTCTGTTATTGTGTATAAAATGTTAAGTGATGAGGAGGAATTGTGATGGATTTTATGGATAAGCTGAAAAATTCGGCCAAAAATATCGGTGATATGGCGCAGGATCTGGCCAAAACCGCCGGTGATAAGGCACAGGATCTGGCGCGTGCCGCGCAGGAGAAAACTGCCTATATTAAGGAGCTTTCGGCGTTGAAGGCGGAGATTCGTGAGCAGGCGGGCATGATTGCCCAGAACAAGGGGCAGATTGCCGAGCAGGTTTTGGCGCTGCTGGAAGACGGGCAGACTGAATTTTCGGATGAGATTAAGCAGTTGGCCAATGCTGTGACGCTGGCCAAGGCCAAAATCAGCGAGTTGGAGGCTAAGATTGAGGACTTGAAGGCGGAGGCCAGTGCCAAAAACCCCGAGTTGGCGCAGGAGCTGAGCAAGGCTATTGCCGAGATTGACCGTGAGCAGGCTGTGGATATTAAAGCTGCCGAGACTGCCGAAAAAAAAGCAGACGAAGAAAATGCGGCTGAATATACCACGCTGAAAACCGAATAATTGCCCGGAATATCCGTGTTTTGGTGCAGGCTGATTGTCAACCAAACGGGTATGCTCGCGTGAACAATCGCCAAAGATCCCCCTAAAAAAGTAAAAACCTTCTCGGCCAAATTAACGGCAGGGAAGGTTTTTTTGTGGCATTTTTTACGCCTGTTCAGCCAGACATTGGCGGATGGCCTTGGCAATCTGGTCGGGGCAAGAGGTTGCTTTGCCGCCGCAGCGGGTGCCTTCCAGCAGGTCGGCAGCCTCTTTGGCGGGGCGGTTAAGCAGCAGACGGGTAATGCCTTGCAGGTTGCCGTTGCAGCCTCCGTAAATCTCCAAGTGGGTAATCAAACCGTTTTCAATTTCCAGTTCAATCTGGCGTGAGCAAACGCCGCGGGGTATGTAAATCATCGTTGAGCCTCCTGAAATTTAATTTGTTGGGGGCATAAAGGCCTGTTAAACCGCATAATATGCAGTAAAAACAGCCTCGGCCGCCACATTTTCTTTACTATTATTATTCTGTTATAACACTATTATAACAGCTGTGCGGAGTAAATGCAATGCCGCAGACGATGTGGACGCTGCAATTATTGGCAACAGTTTTTTTGTAGGAAAATGGCGGCAGAGGGTTGATTTTTTCGTCGAATATTGGTATCTTTATATTAGCGGCAGATTGGTTGATGCTGTATTGGGCGTTGGTCGAAAGATGTCGTAAATTGGCCGAATATCGGCAAAATTATTGTGTAGGGGGAATTTATCATGATGAAAATTTGTGAAGAATGTATCGCTTGCGGTACTTGTCAGGCTGTTTGCCCGGTAGAAGCTATTGAAGCCGGTGATAAGTACAAAATCAACACCGATATTTGCTTGGAATGTGGCGCTTGCATGGCTGCCTGCCCTGTTGGTGCAATCGTTCAGGAGTAATTGCAACGGACTGCAAACAAGCTGCATAAGCAAATGGTAATAAAAGACGGAGAGAGGTTGATGGCTTCTTTTCGTCTTTTTTTAGTCTTTTGGGGCGGCAAAGTGCTGTATTTTGGGCCGTGGCGGTTGTGTTGGCGGCTGTTATATGCTATAATTATACGATATGATAGGAAAATAGGCGTATTGTATCAAAAAACGAGTGGAATTGACCTGCCGGATGGCAGTGTATTTGGGAGATTTGTGATGAATTTGCATTTTGTGGCGAATATGGAGGCGCAGACCGGCCTGCATTTGGCGGTGGATAAGGTGCCCCGGCATATTGCGGTGGTGATGGACGGAAACGGGCGTTGGGCCAGGCAGCGAGGACTTGACCGCAGCGCCGGCCACCGGGCGGGTGTTGATGCGCTGGACAAAACGGTGCTGGCTTGCCGTCGGTTGGGCGTAAAATATCTGACGGTTTATGCGTTTTCTACCGAGAACTGGAACCGACCGCTGGCCGAGGTGGGCACGCTGATGAGTTTGCTGAGCGAGTTTGCGGTAAGCAAGCTGGCGCGGCTTAAAGAAAACCGTGTGGAAGTGCGGGTGCTGGGTGATTTGGAGGGGCTGCCGCTGTTGCAGCGCACCGCCTTGAAGCAGCTGATGAATGTTACCGCGGCGGCCAGACTTATCAAAGCGGCAGGTGATGCGGACGATGATGAAGGTATGGTGCTGAATTTGGCGCTGAATTACGGTGGGCGGGCTGAGATTTTGCAGGGAATCAAACGGGCGGCGGCCGAGCTTTCAGCGGAGGAGTTGCAGCAGTTGACCGAGGCGGATTTCAGCCGGTATCTGCACAGCGGAGAGCAGCCTGACCCTGACTTGCTGATAAGGACATCGGGCGAGCTGAGATTGAGCAACTTTTTGCTGTGGCAGTTGGCTTATGCCGAGTTTTATTTTACCGATGTTCTGTGGCCGGATTTTGATGAGGCAGAGCTTTTCCGCGCGGTGTGTGAATATCAGCAGCGGGACCGCCGCTTTGGCGGTGTGCAGGCCGTAAAATAAGACGAAAAATAATTGAGCTGACGGGGAGGGATACCGTGTTTCAGGAAAGATTGATAAGCAGCGTGGTGATCGTGGCGCTGATTTTTGGCAGTATGTATATCGGCGGTTGGGTATGGACCGGTTTGGTGATGCTGCTGATTTTGGGTGCGCAAAAAGAATATGCCGATATGATGAAGGTAAAAGGGTATAAGGTGCCGCTGCCGCTGTTGCAAATTTTGGCGGTGCTGATGGTGGGCATACAGAGCTACAACATCGGTATCATCAGTGAGCTGGCGATTGTGCTGTCATTTGTGGCGATGGTTACCTGGCTGATAAGCACGCAGGACGATTTTGCCAACTATGCCTACGGTTTGGTGGGGTATATGATGCTGGCATGGTCACTCTCGTTTTTGGTTTGTCTGGAAAATATCTACGAGGGTTGGTGGATAACCCTGCTGGCCTTTTTGGTGGTGTGGACAACGGACGCCGGTGCGTATTGCATTGGTATGCTGATTGGCAAGCACAAGATGGCACCCGTTATCAGCCCAAAAAAATCCTGGGAGGGCGCCATTGGCGGCACATTGTGCTGTTTGCTGGCCGTAAATGTGTATAATGACCTGTTTTTGCAGTATCCGTGGTGGTTTATGACGGTGCTGGCGCTGGTATGCTCGGTTTTGGGGCAGATTGGCGATTTGCTGGAATCCTGGTTGAAGCGCTGGGTGGGCGTTAAGGACTCCGGTGATTTGATACCCGGACACGGCGGCTTGATGGACCGCTTTGACAGTATGGTGCTGGTAGCGCCGTTGCTTTATTATCTGCTGGTTTTATATCATAGTGTTGAAATATATTTTGACTATTGGAATATATTTTGATGATATGATGTGAGCCGGAGGTGGGGCGGATGCTGGCCGTTTGGCTGACGCCTTTTTTGCTGGCGCTGCTGTTATCCTTGCTGCTGGATGTGCCGATAAGCCGTTTAAGCAGGGTGTATGGCAGCAGGAAACTGGCGGCTGGGTTGGTTTTTGGCCTGTTTTTGTGTTTGGTGCTGTTGGCGGCGGGGTTTGGTGTATCATATCTGTTTGCCGAGTCTGAGAGGCTGCTGCTGTATCTGGCGGCGTATGATTTGCCTGAGGAGTGGCTGCCTCAGAGCATTGAGCAGGGTGTGGAGAAGTACGGCTTGCAGCTTTTGCAGGCGGCCACACGCTTTTTGCGGGCGACGCCGGACGCCGTGGTGGGATTTTTTGTGACGCTGCTGGCCACCTATTATTTGTGTGTGGAGCCGGAGCTGCCGCTGCGGGCGGTATGTGTGTTTGCGCCGCGGCATTGGCATGGGCGTCTGCGGATGGTGTATCAACAGGCTTTGGAGGCGTTCAGCGCGTATTTGCGGGCGCAGGCGGTGGTGGTGTTGGTATCCACGCTGCTGGCGATGCTGGGGTTGAAGCTGCTGGGCGTGGATTGTGTTTTGCTGCCGGGTCTGGTTATCGGCCTGCTGGATCTATTGCCAATGCTGGGGCCGGGTACGCTGCTGCTGCCATGGGCAGCGATGTCTGCCTGCCGTGATGAGGCGGAACTGGCGTTGGGTTTGCTGGTGCTGTATGCGGTGATTATTCTGGGGCGGCAGCTGGTGGAGCCGCGGATAATGGGGGCCGGCCTGGGTTTGCACCCGTTGGCGGCGCTGGCGGCAGGATTTGCCGGCCTGGGGTTATTTGGCGCCTTTGGTCTGTTATTGGGGCCGATGGTGGCCGGCCTGGCCTATTTTATTTATTGTGAGAGCCGTGGTTGTGATGCAGCTTGAAAATTTAGATTGAAGATTTTATAAGATAATTTGGATTGAAGATTTTAATAAATTGTGGTTTGTGGTGGATAAATAGTGTGGATAAATAGTGTGGATAAATAGTGTTGAAGATGAGTGGTGAATAAGATGAAGAAAATCGTGATTTGCGGCAGCACCGGTTCTATCGGGCGGCAGACATTGGAGGTTTGCGAGTGGTTCCCGGAGGAATTGCAGGTGGTGGGGCTGACGGGCGGCAGTAATATTGAGCTGCTGGCGGAACAAACGAAGAAATTTAAGCCGCAGGTGGTGGCGTTGGCTGATGAACGCAAATATGCCGATTTTAAGCGGCTGCTGGGGGATTGCCCTACGGAAATTCTGGTGGGTGAGGACGGAGTGCTGGCGGTGGCCGGCCTTTCATCGGCGGATTTGCAGGTGGCGGCGATTTCCGGCCTGGCCGGATTGAAGCCTACGATTTGCGGTTTGCAGGCCGGTTTGGCGATTGCCTTTGCCAACAAAGAGGTGCTGGTGGCGTGCGGGCAGCCGGTGATGAAGCTGGTGCGTGAGCTTGGTGCTGATTTTTACCCGGTGGACAGCGAACATTCCGCCATCTGGCAGAGTATGGACGGACGGGGAGAGGTGGCGTCTTTGGTGCTTACCTGCTCCGGTGGGCCTTTTAAGCAGGCGACGGCGGAGGAAATTTACCGCGCAACGCCGGTGGACACGCTGAAACACCCCACATGGAGCATGGGCGCTAAAATCACGGTGGATTCGGCCACGCTGATGAACAAGGGTTTGGAGATTATTGAGGCGCATTGGTTGTTTGATATGCCGTATGAAAAAATCTCGGCGGTTATCCACCCGGAGAGTATTATTCATTCGATGGTGCAGTATGGCGACGGCTCGCTGCTGGCACAGTTCAGTTACCCCGATATGCGGCTGCCCATTCAATATGCGCTGTTTTACCCCAAACGGCGGGCCAACAGTTTGCGGCCGTTGGATTTTGCGGAGATTGGCAAGCTGACCTTCTGGGCACCTGATGAGGAAAGATTCCCCTGCCTGCGGTTGGCGAGGGAGGCCGGTATGGCGGGCGGCTGTGCGCCGGCGGTGCTCTCCGGGGCCAATGAGGTCGTCAATGCGGCCTTTTTGGCGGGGAGAATTACGCTGGGGCAGATTTATGACGGTGTAGCGGCGGTGCTTTCGGCTTATCAAATGGGGCCGTGCGATACGCCGGAACAGGTTATCGAGGCGGACTGCTGGGCACGGCGAGAGGCTGAGGCGTGGCTGCGCAAACAATCGTGTTGAGAATTTTGCTTAGATGATAGTGTGTAAGAAATAGTGTTTGAGAAACCATTGGAGGTGTAAAATTGAGCATTGTATATACGCTGATTATTTTGTGCGTGCTGGTGCTGGTGCATGAGTTTGGGCATTTTGCGGTGGCCAAAAAAACCGGCGTGCTGGTGGAGGAATTTGCCATTGGTATGGGACCGCAGCTTTTGGGCTGGCAGAAGGGCGAAACCGAGTATTCCTTGCGGCTGCTGCCCATTGGCGGCTATGTGAAGATGGTGGGCGAGGACGGCGAAAGCGATAATCCGCGCGCATTTTGTAATAAAACGGTATGGGAGCGCATGGCGATAACCTTTGCCGGGCCGCTGATGAATATGCTGGTGGCGATAATTTTCTTTCTGGTGGCGTTTATGTACTTCGGCACACCGGCCAGCAACGGATTGATTGGTACTGTGGGTGAAAATACGGCGGCCGAGGCGGCGGGTATTGTGCCGGGTGATGTTATCGTCAGCCTGAATGACACGCGGATTGACAACTGGGACGATTTGAGCGCCTTTATGGCAGGGGTGCAGCCGGGTGATGAGTTGACTGTCGGGTATCTGCGCGGCGGCGAGGAATTTTCGGCGTCTGCGGTGGCTTCGGCCAATGAGGAGGGGCGCGCGGTGCTGGGCGTAACGCAGGGTATTGCCAAGGCTGATGTTATCGGCTCTTTGAAGCTGGGCTTTGCGATGACGGTGGAATTTACGGTGCTGATTTTGCAGTCTTTGTGGCAGATGGTGGCCGGAACGGTGCCGGTGGAGGTGGCCGGGCCGGTGGGCATGGTGAGCATGGTGGGCGAGTACGCCAATGTGGGCCTGATGTATCTGTTTATGTTTGCCGGTATGCTTAGCGTGAATTTGGGTGTGATGAATTTGCTGCCCATACCTGCGCTGGACGGCGGGCGGCTGTTCTTTCAGATTATTGAGGCGGTGCGTGGCAAGGCCATTGACCCCGACAAAGAAGCGACCATTCATCTGGTGGGCTTTGTGCTGCTTATGCTGCTGATGCTGACGGTTACGTTTATGGATATTGAGAAGCTGATGCAGTAATAAACTGAAATAATAAATCTAAATAAAAAATTGATAAGAAGATGAAATGCTATGATTAAGCGAAGAATTACACGCCAAATCTCTGTTGGCGGCGTGGTGGTGGGCGGCGATGCCCCCATTGTTATTCAATCTATGACCAACACCGATACGGCGGATGCGGCGGCGACCGTTGCGCAGATAAAAGAGCTGGCGGCGGCCGGCTGCGGTTTGGTGCGGCTGACGGTGCCCGATATGGCGGCGGCAGAGGCGCTGGCAGAAATTATCCCCGAAAGCCCGGTGCCCTTGATTGCCGACATTCACTTTGATTATCGGTTGGCGCTGGCGGCGCTGGAAAAGGGTATACATGGGCTGCGTATCAACCCCGGCAACATTGGCGGTGCCGAAAATGTGCGTGCGGTGGCCCGTGCGGCCAAAGAACGCGGCGTGCCGATAAGAATCGGCGTGAACAGCGGTTCGTTATCCAAAGAGATTTTGGCGAAGCACGGCGGAGTTACGGCGGAGGCACTGGTGGAAAGTGCGCTGGCGGAGATTGCTTTGTTGGAGGCCGAGGAGTTTTATGACATCAAAATCTCGTTGAAGGCCAGTAACGTGCCGCTGATGCTGGCGGCTTATCGGGAGTTGGCCAGGCATACCGATTACCCCTTCCATATTGGGGTGACGGAGGCGGGGACCCCGTGGCGCGGCAGTATTAAATCGGCGGTGGGCATTGGTGCGCTGCTGGCCGAGGGTTTGGGCGACACGCTGAGAGTTTCGCTGACGGGTGACCCGGTGCAGGAGGTGGCGGTGGCCAAGGAGATTTTGCGCAGCCTGGGTTATTATGACTGCGGTGTGGAGTATATAATCTGCCCGACCTGTGGGCGTACCAAAATTGATTTGCCGGCGATGGCGGCGGAGATCGAAAGCCGTGTGGAGGCCCTGAATATTGAAAAACCGCTGAAACTGGCGATTATGGGCTGTGTGGTTAACGGCCCGGGCGAGGCGCGTGAGGCAGATTTTGGTCTGGCGGGCGGACACGGCGAAGGCGTGTTGTTTGCCAAGGGTGAAATCGTGGGCAAATACCCGGCGGACAGGCTGGTCGATGAATTTATGCGGCTGGTGCAAAACGCTGTTTGCCAAGTGCCTGGCTTATGAGGTATAACAAACTGTTAAGCAATAACCGACATAACTGAAAAATTAAGAAGGTCGCTTAAATTAAGCGGCCTTTTTTATGTATAAGTGCAATCAGAAGCATTGATGGCTTGGAAGGTTAACATATTTTTTGTCTTTCTGTAAAATAATAATCAATATTTTATCAGGAGGTTAAAATTTATGGCAGAGAAGAATATATCATTGACAGATCTTGCAGAGTTTGCCGTATAT
>JAFQHN010000007.1 GCA_017397935.1 Bacillota bacterium | reverse complement strand
TCTGCTGCCATATCCTCATGCAAGTCGGTGATAATATCGCCCTTGGATTGGAAATAAGTTGCGGTAAAAGGCGCACCGGATGCAGCAATCGGATATATGCCGGTGGTGTGGTCAACAAAATAATCTGCAAAACCCTGCTCTTTAATCTGCTCAATAGTCAAATCGCGCGTCAGCTGATAAACCATGGCGCTGATCATCTCCATGTGTGCCAATTCGTACGCGCCAAGATGTTATACCTAAACTTGGGTGTACCACCTGGGCGCTATTAAGCTGTCCTTTATAATTCTTCCGGTTGACGAGGATAAATAATTAGTTTTAGGTTATCTGCCGGATCGTTGCGTTTGCATCGAGTGGTTTTGTAATAATCTACTTTTTTTAGCACTGATTTTAACAAGCGGTTTTTGTCCTCTGGGCTGGCGGCCGTGGGGTAGGCATCCAACACGCTTTGAATGCGCGGTATCAATATGGTGCTGGCTTTGGCGGCGCTTTCCTTGGTCGCTATTTCTTTTTGTATGCCTTCCAGTTTACTTTGCAGTTCCTCTTGTCGAGCAGTTACCTCGGCCGAACGGTTTAGGAACACCTCTACGCTGTAAATATCCTGCTCCAACAGCTGGTGAATACGGGACAGTTGCTGCTGGGTAGCGTCAAGCTCCTTTTGCAGGGCCGCGGCTGATTTGTGCAGAATATCGGTAGTGTCGTTCTGTTCTTCCGGAATAGTGGCTGACATACGGTAGTTGTGCAGCCATTGCCGCAGGGAATCGAGCAGCGCAGCCTCTACCTTCGTTAATACACTGCCGACAGTAGGGCAGCCCTGGGTATAGCACATCAGCATAGTGCCGGTCTGGCCGTCATTTGCGCCCGGGCGGCGGGTCATGGTGTTGCCGCAGCAAGCGCAGGTTACAATGCCGGCAAGGGGATTTTGCAGCCCAAGGTCACACCTCTCGCGTGTAGAACGATTGGCTTGTAGTATTTCCTGGGCGGTATCAAATTGCTCTTGCGTTATAATGGGTTGGTGAAGTCCGTGGGTCAACGTAATGTTTTCCCCTGCTGCCCGTGGGCGGCTTTTCTTAATGACGCCGTCCTGTGGTTTTTTCTGCGTGGGACGGTATCCCCAGCGTACCCAGCCGGCATATACCGGATTGGTTACAATCCCTCTGATAACGCAGTCGGTCCAGGGCTTGCCCGTAACGGTAGGTATGCGCAGGTCATTGAGCCTGCGACGGATTTTGCTGCAACCGAGGCGCTCCTTAGTGAAAAGATCGAATATCAGCTGTACGGTATCAGCGTTTTCGTCCGGTTCGAGCGACCAGCCTTTTTGGTGCTCCAGCTTGATGCGTCGATAACCGTAAGGGGCTTTGTTGCCGACAAACTTGCCCTCTTGTATGGCAGCCAGACGGCCGCGCTGCTGGCGCTGATTGATCATTTTATACTCTCGGCGGGACATAAAGAGCCCGAATTCAAAATATTCTTCATCAAACTCATTGGCAGGATCGTAAATCTTGGCCGGGGTGATGATTTTGGTGCCGGAGTATTTGAAAGCCTGGGCAACGATACCCTGATCTATCGTGTCGCCGCGGGCAAGACGGGTGATCTCTACCACCAGAACGCCTTGCCATTTACCGGATTCGACCTCGGCGAGAAGCTGCTGCATCCTGGGACGGCTGGCGATAGTTTCGCCGCTGACGAGTTCCTTATAGATGGCGGTGAGATTTATATTTAGGCGAGCTGCCAGATGCAGCAGCTCTGCTTCGTGCCGGGCGAGCGTTTCGCCGGCGCCTTTGGCTTCGGCCTCGGCATCGGCACGGGATTTTCTTAAATAGGCGCAGTATGCCATTGTATGTACCCTCCTGTATTTTCACTTTACAGGAGCAGGCAAAAAAATAGACCTGCCCGAAAAAATTGTACTGGAAAATAAGGCAGGCTTATGCTATACTGTAATTGCGTTTGGGTTTTAGTACAGCCTAAACTTACCTATGGCTCCTTGTCCTGTTGCAGCAGGGCAGGGAGTCTTTTTTTTATTTGGTATGAAATCTACTCAATGCATTTATCGCACGGTGTGAGGCCGGATGCTTTGGCTTCCTCTAATGTGCAGGGATAGTATGTACCGCCATTGCAGGTAGGATCGTCATGGTATCTCTTGCCGGTATTGGTTCGGTAGTATTGTGTGCCGGTGGTATCAGTCTGTTCTGTGGTTTCGGTTGTGTCGCTGATCGTGACGTCGGAATTATCCCGAGCGGCAACGATGGCGGTGAAATCATCAACATATTTCACGTTGGGCGGGTAGGTGGCAATATTGGCATAGCCGTCTTCCAGCAAGGTTTTATTGACCATAGTGCCGTTGAGGTAGACATACGCCAGCAGGCGGCCGTACTGATCGCGCTCTTGTACGTCAAACTCCAAGGATACGGCTTTGTTTTCCAGCAGGGTTTTGGTATATTCAGATGCGGTCTGACCGGCCTCGGTGTTTTTGTCGGTGTCGGGGTGGACGCTCTCGGGGGTATCAATGCCGATCATTCTTACCTTTTCTTCTGTGCCGTTGTAGTTGACAACGATGGTATCACCATCGACAACGCGAACGACATCGTACAGGGTGGCTGTGTTGGCAGCGCCGCCAGAGGTAATGGTAACGGTCTTGGTCGTACCATCCCAAACGACAGAGCATTTAAGGGATTCAGAAATGAAGCGCAGGGGCACCATAGTGCGGCCGTCAATAGCCTGCGGCGGAACGCTCAGCTGGACTGCGGCGCCATTTTTGGTTGCGGTAGTCTGATTCAGAATAAGCAGGACGACGTCGGCTGCTTTGGTGCCGGTAATCTGTTTGGTTGTGGCATCATAATTAACGGTGGCGCCCAGAGCCTCGAAGATGGCTCTCATAGGAACCAGTGTTGTGCCGTTGCTTACGGTGGGTTTGGCGTCCATTGCCAAGGTTTTGCCATCAACAAAAATCTGAATGTCATTGGCCGCAAAAACCGGCACTGACATCATCAGCCAAAGGGAGAGGGCTGCCAGGATAATCGATAATTTTCTTTTCATTTCTTAGTACCTCCAAATAGATTTATTATTTTACCAAATTGTACGGCTCCTTGTCCTGTTGCAGCAGGGCAGGGGGCTTTTTTTCTGTAATTTGCTTATAATTCTACCGGCTCGCCATTAGCTGGTGGTGCATAAGGTGAATTAGGATCCTTGGGTAAATATTCAATAAAATTTTGATATCCAGATGATATAGACGGTATACAAGCCATTACTATTTGCTTTGTCTCTTCTTGTGATTTATAGGTGAATATCACCACACGAGTTGCGATGCCAGTTTGTTCATCGAGGGCAGATAGACCGCCAACAATAGCTCCAACCGGTCCAAATATCAGACCTCCAATAGCAGCACGACCGGTAACACTTTTATTTTCTGAAACAACTTGTGTTGCCTCTCGGGCATCAGTAATTTTGGTTATATCCAGAACGGCAATAGGTGTCTTATCATTAGCATTATCAAAATGCAGTTTTCTCTCTTTGGCATCAATAGTAATTTTCACATATTTGTTTGGGTCTGTAATGTTCAAGTTTTCCATTCCGCTAAGATGCTTTAAGTAAACTGTCAACCCAACGGAATATTTATTAACAGTTTCCAATGAAACCGGTTTGGGCGTAATGGACACCGTTTCTTTTGCTGCACATTCAGAGCAAATACCATTAGGCCCAAAACTCCAAAAGGGTTTCTTTTGATTACATTTAGTACATACAGGCATGATATTACCTTTCTTTTCTATCCAATATTGTGCTCCAACCAGTCAAAAAATCAGGAAAATTATATTATTTATGCGTTTTTGGATGACGCCTCTTGCTGTAAATATTTTTCATCCTCCAGCATAGTTTCCATGCGTCCGATTATTTTGTGCTGATCACCGCTGTCCAACCGAGCAAAGAGTTCGATAGCAGTCTTTAACGGTTCGGAGAAAATAGGCTGAGTGGCAGAGTAAGTTGATGTTGGAGTATTGGTCATTGGCACATCTGCACCCAACAGCCAACCTGCTGAAACATTTAACGCCGTGGATATCAATTCCAGTTTGTCTTGTTTAGGTTTGTATTTTCCTTGCTTGTAATTGCTTATTGTTCCCTCGTTTATGCCGGTTACTTTCGATAATTCAGCAGCTGTCATATCTCTTGCCGCAAGAGCTTCTTGGAGCCTGCTCGCAAAATTCGATACAAGATAAGTAGTCATAAATAGTCCTCCTTGCTTTTAGTATAGTGATGAACTTGCAAAAAGTCAAGAAAGGCTTGCGAAAAACCAAAATATTTTTGTTATAACACTTGACTTGCGAAAATCGCAAGCGTATAATAATGGCAAAGCTAACATGAATGGAGGTGTTATTGTGCGGTATAGCAAGCTGCGCGGATTGATGGCGGAAAAAAATATATCTCAAAAGCAGTTGGCAACAGAAATAGGCTTGAATGAGAGCACCTTAAATGCGAAATTGGCTGGCAAAGCAAAGTTCAGAGCTGATGAGATTGTTGCCATTGCATCCAAGTTTGATATATTTGGGCATATTGAGGAGTATTTTTTTTGCGATGATACTTGCGAAAATCACAAGAAAAGTGTTGGCACAAGTTAAATGGGAGGGGGGTGGTGAAGTTAGATGAAAAGGTTTGCTTGGGTAATAGCAATGCTATTTGGGATAACGGCAGTTTTGATGTTCTTTATTGCAGATTTGTTGGTGCCGCTTGGTGTTGCAGTAGGCAGCGCACAATATGTCATTGACGGCAAATTGCTATCGGCTGCTGCCACCTTGCTTTTTGTTTTGACATATATCATTGCTCAATTTTTATGACAGTGATATATGCCATATAATTCACAAATGCCACTATACACGCAATG
Source organism: Bacillota bacterium (assembly GCA_017397935.1). Taxonomy (GTDB): domain Bacteria; phylum Bacillota; class Dehalobacteriia; order UBA4068; family UBA4997; genus Avidehalobacter. The sequence goes on along the minus strand of JAFQHN010000007.1, from coordinate 47,900 downwards.
GCAGGTAAAGTGACATCAAGAGAGGGTGTGAGAGATGTGTTTTGCGAGCAGAGATATGCGCGAATACCACAAGATGGCACGTCGCCTGGTTGAACAGATGATTAATGAGGGTTATGCAGTAGGCGAGATAAAATATGTTATTCCACAAATGGAGGCATATCTTGATCGGTTAATAACTAATACAAAGTTGCTGCCCGTCAAAAAAAACAAGGAAAATAGTATAACGAGAGAGGTAATCAATAATGGCAAAGAAACAGGAAGGTTTTAAGTTTCGCCCTCGGCAAGTTGTGCTGGAAATTGAGGGATTAGAGTTTGTTTATGCTCCCAATAAAGAATCGCTGGCGGTATTAAGAATGAATGCTGCCAGAATGCAGGCTCTGGCCGTAAACACTGGGGGTACTGATGATATTACGGATGAAGTACGACGGTTAATGACTGCAAGTGTTGATGCTGCTCTGGGACATGGAGCGTCAGCGGCTATTGAGGCAGCAGCCGGCCACGAACTGGATATTCGCGACGTCACGGATCTGTTTGAATATATGTCTGCTCAAATGTCTGCGGTTGACGTATAAACACAAAAAAACGCCGCCAACGCTGCAACGCTGACGGCGCAGGCCTCCGGACCGAAGGCACTCATAAATAATTACAACTATATATTAACATAGCAGAACCTCCAAAGTCAATATGCCGGGCAAGTGGACAAACGATTGCAGCATAGACTTGGGTAAAAAAATATAGGAGGTGCAGATATGTCGAGGCAATGCGACGGATGTCCGCACAAATCCTGCATAGGTTGGATGAATTGTGATTCTCCCGCCAAAGGCGATGTTGCTGCCGAGTTTACGCTGGCAGATGGCACGCAGGTAGTCGTGATGGATGCGGCATATCGTAATAAAACCCCGGAGCAGCTGCAAATGATTCGGGAAAATTCTGAAAGAATAGCTTTGGAAATTATGACCAGAGCAGCCCTGCGTAAAATGCAGGAGATATAAAGGAGTCATAGGTAAGTTGGGAACAAGAGTACATACAGAAGATGCACGCTCGGCTGATTGCCGACAGTGCGGGCGAAGATGGTATATAGCCAAGACGGCGTACGTGCCGAAAATTGGATATCTTTGCCCGTGGTGTCGGCTTGGCATCGGGCCGGACGCAAAGAAGAAAGAAGGTGGACAAGCCTGATGGTAAATGCAAAGAATTACAAAAAGGTTACTGTTTATCACCGAGATGGCACTCCCCTGAAACCAATAAAAATTCCGCTGGCCAATGCACGCTGCCAGTTTTGCCGCCGCAAAATCCGTTTTGTCAGGGCGGAAAATGGAGCGTGGCTGCCCGTAGAGGAGGACCTGCATATTATCAATCCCGGTGTAATGCCGGGTGAAAAGCAGACCTTTCTCAGCCGGAAGGGAGAGTTTGTTCACGGACAGGCCGTGGACCGCGGCTGGGGAGGCTGCACACTCGGCTTCAAGGTGCATGATTGCCACAAAAGGAGGCATTTGTAAGTGGATCATAATTTTGAGGGCCGTCGCCGTGTGCTTGACTGTGTATTACAAACCAATAAACGTGCAAAAGCCGAGCTTTACAAAGCGATATTTACATTGGCAGAATACCAAGGAATAAACCTGTCTATGTTGGAGGATGAGGAACTGGCGGCACTTGCAGTTTGTGATTTTGCGGAAGCGGACAAGTTTCAGCGGTTTATAGTGTTGCTTTCTGAATATGAAGCAGCAAAAACACGGATAGAAATATGCCTTCAACTTTTGGAGTTACTGAATGAAATAAACGAGTTGACAAGAGAGAGAATAGCAGATGGCAATTAAGAACTACACAACCAGGGTAGATGTATATACCAGCCTGGGAGAGATACAGGGTGCATTGGCTAAGAATGGTGCATGCAAACTGATGATAGATTATGATGGCGCTGGCAGACCGATTGGCTTGATGTTTGCCATAAATAGTCCTATCAATGGAATGATGTTGTTTAGTCTGCCGGCACAGGTTGATGGAGTGCTGGCAGTATTTGCTAAACAAAAAATCAAACCAGACCGTGCACAAGCTGAAAGAACTGCATGGCGAAATGTTCGTGACTGGGTACTGGCTCAGATGGCTTTTATTGAAGCTGGAAATGCAACACTTGATGAAATCTTTTTACCCTATCTGACTAATAAGCAGGGCGAGACTTTGTATCAAATGTATACCAACAAGCGGCTTTTGCTTGATGAAGGAGGTAGAGCTGATGCAAATGGATACAGGTGAGATATGCCGCAGCTATGCAGCAGCGAAGGATAAGAATGGCCAGATAAAGGTGCTGGCGGATTTGAATGCTTGCAGCACAAAGGAGGTGCTTAATGTGCTGACTGATGGAGGCATGATAAGCGGTATGCCGCCAAAGCAACAGGAGCCTATACAGAAGGCCATGAGCGACAAGCAGGCTGGCAAGCCCGGAGGCAAACGTGCAACACCTGTTAAGTGGACAGTAGATATGGACAAAGAGCTGATAAAACTCTGTGAGGAAGGCATGAAGCCCCAGGACATAGCCGAGCGGATGGGCCTGGATGTGGCACAGGTTAAAAGACGGAAGGGTAGACTTACCGCTGCCGGTTACATATTCCCACGATTGAAAGGCAAGTGCGCCGACACATCAAATGCCAAGACTGAAAATTATAGTAACGGCGGCGCCGAAGAGTTGCCCCCCCTCGAATCAGACAATGCTGCGAGTGCTATCAATCCATTGGCTATGCTATTTGATAGTTTGCCGCTGGAAGTAAAAGTGCTTTCGGCAGCAGTATGGTTTGCAGATGGGCAGAATCAATGCTGGAAGATGGAACTAACGAGGGAGGAATGATTTATGTTTTTGCGGATGCTTTTCGGCGCTGATGATATTGGCCGGGAAAGGTATAAGCATAGGCGTTTGGAGAGATATAAGCGTTGCTATCAGTGGCTTGCAGGCCATTCTGTTGGTGTGATGCGATGGCTTTATTTGACACCGGTTGTGGGGGTTATCAGTATGAATGATTATGTACTCTGGGCAATACTGCTTTCAGATTGTGCAATATCGATTACATATCAAGTTGGCCATGCGGCCAAGTGGGATAAGGAGCGATTATAATGAATAACGAACTGACATTACTGCCGATTTGCGTGGCAGAGGATAGCAACAAACAGAAGGCAGAGGCACAGTACCGCCGAATGGCTGCCGCTCTGGATGAAGCGCACCGGGAGGAAGTAAGTCGCCGTGAGCGCTGGGACAGGATATTTGATTGCTTTATGATGGGTGCTGCTGGAGCCATGACGGCCTGTGTGGTGATTACCATGTTAGGGTTGGCGTAAGAGGTGGACAAGCTATGAAAAAGAATTCGAACAAACGCTGTCCGCTGCAAGCCGAGTGCGAGCGTACCTGCAAGCATGAAGGGCATGAGCTGGACTGCGAATATTATAAGTTCAATGCTCGCCCGGATTATGAGATTGAGGACCAGGAAGAACGGCGCCGGGAAATTGAACACCGGAGTGATGAGGCTTACTGGGCAGAAATGATGGCGGAGCTGCCGGATGAAGATGCGGAACCGCAGGAGAAAGAATCTGCCAAAGGACGATTGATTTACATACCCATTGATAAACTGCGCCCTCATCCGGACAATCCCCGCAAAGAACTGGGAGATTTGACTGAGCTGGCGGCCAGCATCAAGGCCAACGGTGTTTTTCAGAACCTGACGGTAGTTGAGAAGCTTGGCGAGATCACTAAGAAATGGAACGGTAATTATACCATAATTATCGGTCACCGGCGCTGTGCTGCGGCCAAGCTGGCGGGTTTGACGGAGCTGCCGTGCGTGGTTGCTGAGATGACGCCGCAGGAGCAGCTCAGCACTATGCTGTTGGAGAATATGCAGCGCTCTGACTTGACGGTTTATGAGCAGGCGCAGAGCTTCCAAATGCTGATAGGCATGGGCGAGAGCGTGGAAAGTGTGGCACAAAAGACCGGCTTTTCATCCAACACCGTACGGCGCCGCCTGAAAATGACTGAGCTGGACCAGAAGGTCCTGAAACAGGTATCTGACCGGCCATTGTCGCTGGGTGATTTTGACAAACTGGCCCATATTGAGGATTTGACAGCCCGCAACAAGTGCCTGGAAGATATTGGCACCGGTAATTTTAATCAGAGCATTGAAAAAGCGCTTAAAAAGCAGGCTATACGCAAAGCGCTGCCGGATGTCAAGGCGCGCATCAAAGCCTTGAAGGCCAAGAAAATCTCTCAAAGCGAAACATGGGGCGGTAAATATGAAATGCTTGGGCAGAGGATTTATCTGCAAAACTGGCAGCAGGACCAAACATTGCTGCCCAAGGATGGGAAGCACAAGCTGTTTTATTATCTGGATGAGGATTATGGTGAATTGCGCTTTTATGTTGAGCGCCAGAAGGCCAAGCCAGTCAAAAGGCCGCAGGCAGAGATTGACCGCGAAAAGGCGATTGCTAATGCCTGGGCGCAGGTGGATGAATTCAATGCGCTGGCATATAAGCTGCGGATGGATTTCATCAAGAGTATATCCCTGAACAGCAAAAACATAACGCTGATTCTGAAAGGCGCAGTCTCGGCCAATATCCTCCGATGTATAGATTATGCCAGTGCTGACAGGGAATTGTTTTGCGGCACTCTCGGCCTGGATGATAGCGTGTATGATTCGCAGAGAGCTGCAAAGGCTATGGCTGCATTTAACAATATGAGCGCAAAGGACTATCCGACATTGGTATACGCCAATTTTGGCGATAACAAGGGCGTGAGCTATGCCAAAGGCTACAAAGGCAGTTGGCCGGAGTATAAGAAGAATGTCCGGCTGAATGCTCTGTATGATTGGCTGATTTCTTTGGGTTATGAGATGTCAGATGAGGAAAAGGCCATGCGGGACGGTACGCATGAAGTGTTTGCAGCAAAGAGGGATGAACTATGAATATAAACAAGCCTTTGAGTGAATGGACGCTGGCGGAGGTCAAGAAGTATTGTCAGGCACACAGCTGTCTTACTTCGGGCAATATCTGTATGTTTCGGGGCTCTATATGTCCCGCAAGATTGTTTCCGGCTCTTTGGGAATTAGACAATGAAGGCCTTGTGCAAGAGTTAAACAATGGCAAAGAAGCGTAAAGCCTAACGGGCTTATCTTATAATAGAAGAACTTAATAGCAAACAGGCCGCAGAATTATAGGGGCGGGCAGTTGGCCGCTGCAAACGTTATCCGCCCCATTAAACCTCGTAATGGGTATTAAAAAGGTGACGATAGGGGTCGGGGTATGGGCAGAAGCAAGGCGCGTGTGGTGCTGGTAGAGCGGGAGAAGAAAATATACTGCGGTGATAATTGGTTGGAGGTAGATATTTACCCTGCCTATCATCAGCCGGAGGGCAGAGGCCGTCGGGCAAGGGTCAAAGAAAGTTGTCCCGCCCAGCGTAATCTGAATGACAAGAATGCCCGCAAATATTTCATCCGCCTGGTACATACAAATTTTACCTCTGCCGACTATCGCCTGGATTTGACCTACAACAGAGAGAGTTGCCCGGAGACTCCGGAGAAACTGGCGCGGAATGCCCGCAACTTTTTGAGAAGGCTGGGCGATTTGCGTAAAAAGCTTGGTCTGCCGCCGTTGAAGTACGTGTTGATAAATGCCTATGGCATATCTGCCAAAACAGGGCGAATGGTGCGGCCGCATCATCATCTGATTGTCAATGCTGGTTTGTCGGTTAGCGAGATTATGGGTCTGTGGAAAAGGCGCGGCAAGAATGGTCGAACCTACGGGTTTGTTAGTTATACACCGTTGCAGTTTGACCCGGACACCGGTATTGCCGGTCTGGCCAATTATCTGACCGAGCAGCCTGCCCATAAGAAACGCTGGACCAGCTCGACCAATCTGTGCAAGCCGGAAAGCAGCACCAACGACAGTCGATACCGCAAACGCCAGGTTGAGCGCATGATTGCCGGCGAAGCATATAAGGCTTATGGCAGCGATTGCCGCAATCTGATCAATTACGATAAGTGGTGTGCTAAATATCCGGGGTATCGCCTGGTGGAATACTCACCGGAATATGTTGACGGTATGGGAGCATGGTATCTCAGTATGCGCTTTCGAAAGAACGAGGATACTCTGCCGCAGAAGGAGGGGAAGCTAAAACGTGGATGCGCTGGAATATCTGCGTCAGTTACGAAAACTGGACGTTGCAATCAAGCAGAAGAGTTTAGAGATAAAGATGCTTCGTGAACAGGCTGTTTATCATGGACAGGCTACATCCGGGGAGCGCGTGCAGAGTTCCGGGCCACAGGACAGTATCGGCAGCCAAGTGGCGCAAATCGTTGATATGAGCAACCGGCTGCGGATTGAGATAATGAACTTTGCAGCTTTGCGTGAGGAGATAGTCGGAAATATCCAGGCACTTTCTGACCCCGTTCATAGCGAGGTATTATATAAGCGCTATGTGGAATATAAATCATGGCGCAGAATAGCCAATGAGATGCAATATTCGGCAGACCATGCACGCGGTGCCTTACATAACGCTGCCTTGCGCAGCTTTCGGCAGTATATGTGCAGGCAATGGCGGGATAAGCAAAGATAACAAAACTTAACACACAATAACACATTTGCCTGTGCTAAAATATAAACTGCCAGGAGGATGCAAAAATGATAAGTGAACACCTGCTTTGTCGCCTCCGGGAATTGCTGGCATATGGCAAGGGCGATAATTTTTATGGCTGGCGCTGCTGGCGCAAACTTGCCGCCAAAGTAAAGCGCATGGACAAGCATGAGTGTCAGCATTGTAAAGCCAAAGGCCACTATGCTCCGGGAGAGATAGTGCATCATGTCAGGCACTTAAAAGACAGACCGGATCTGGCTTTAAGTATTTGGGATCCTGTGACCGGAGAGCGACAGCTGATAACGCTTTGCAAGGACTGCCATGCTGTTGAACATCCGGAGAATCTGCAATACTCACAGATACGGCATGAGCCGTTGACTGAGGAGCGCTGGGATTGATCCCCCCCCCTTAGAAAAAACGGCTTATTTGGCCAGGGTGTTAGGTCTGAGGGTTTAGAGACAGTGTTGGGGCCTCGCGTGCGCGTAGGTTTTTTTTGCTGGTGGATGAGTGTTTGAGTGGGCGTTGCTGATTGGCAACGTTTGTTTGTGTTGGGTGGCATATATCAGGCAATCTGTTATGGTACAGGTTGCTTTTTTTGTTGCCGGAAAATATCAGGGAGGTGATGTATTGGCTACCAGAAAAGAGATTACAGAGTCATTGTTGGGGCAGCTGCGTGACCGGGGGTTGATGGATGAGCACTACCGGGATCTGGTGGCAGATTATGTGAAGTATTGGGCGATTGCCCGGAAATTGCAGACGGATATAAACAAGCGTGGCTGCAAGGTGGAGAAGCGTGACAGTCGGGGGCAGCTGCAAACCGTGAACAACGAGAGCATTGACCAGCTGCTGAAAGTACATTCCTCGATGCTGCGGATTTTGGAGGCCCTGGGCTTGTCTGCGCCCAAGGGCGGCGGGTTTGGTATGGATGATGAACCGCTGTAAGATACCGCTCGCGGTTGAGGAATATTTGCGGCTGATTGAGCAGAAGGTTTACCGGTTTTGCCCGGAGCAGGAAGCGCTGGCGGCTTTGGTGCGGCGAGCTTTTGCGGAGGATGATATTTGGGTGGACGAGGAGCAGTTGACCGGGTATTTGGGCCTGGCAAAATACTTCCCCTATGAGCTGTTTCCTTGGGAGAAATTTCTGGTGGCGCTGTGGGATTGTACCTACTGGCGGGCTACCGGGCGGCCGCGCTGGAAAACGGTTTTTGCCATGATGGGGCGTGGCGGCGGCAAGGATGGGTTTATTGCCTTTGACAGCTTTTGCGGTATCTCGCCGTATAACCCGGTGCGTCACTATGATGTGGATATCTGCGCCAATAACGAGGAGCAGGCGGTGCGGCCGGTGGCTGATCTGGTGGAGGTGCTGGAATTGCCGGAGCACAAGGCCAGGCTGGACAGGTATTTTTACCACACCAAGCAAGCTGTACGCGGCAGAAAAAACCGTGGCTGTATGCGGGGGCGTACCAACAACCCCAAAGGCAAGGACGGTATGCGCAGCGGCAAGATCATCCTGAACGAGGTGCACCAGTATGAGAATTATGCGAATATCAAGGTGTTTACGACCGGCCTTGGCAAGGTAGGACAAGCCAGGATCGGTTTTTTTACGTCAAACGGCGATGTATCGGACGGACCGCTGGACGATTATCTGGCCCGTGGGCGGCGCATCCTGTTCGACGGTGAGCCGGATAAGGGCTTTTTGCCGTTTATCTGCTGTCTGACGAATACCGAGCAGGTGCATGATAAAGCCAACTGGGCGATGGCCAACCCCAGCCTGCCGTATCTGCCGGAGCTGATGGCCGAGACTGAGGAGGAATATGCCGAATGGCTGGAACACCCGGAGCAAAACGGCGATTTTATGACCAAGCGCATGGGGCTGAGAACATCCAGCGCTGACATCCGCGTGACAGATTATGAGAAAATCAAGGCCACCAACCGGACGAGGCCGGATATGGCCGGCCAACCATGCACGGTGGGGCTGGACTATGCCAGCCTGAATGACTGGGCGGCCATTAACCTGCACTTTATGCAGGGTGAACTGCGGCTGGATATCAACCACGCCTGGGTGTGTCTGCACGGCCGCGACTTGCACCGTCTGAAAGCGCCGTATCAAGCCTGGGCCGAGGCCGGGCACCTGACGCTGGTGGATGATGTGGAGATCCCGCCCGAAATGCTGATGGAATATATACGGCAGGCCGGGCGGCGCTACAACATCCGCGGCGTGGCGCTGGATGATTACCGGTATACGCTGCTGGCGGGTTATTTGCAGCAGATTGGCTTTGACGCGGCGCAGCGCAAGAATGTGAAGCTGGTAAAACCCAAGGACATTTACCGTGTGGAGCCGACGGTTCAGCACTGTTTTGATTTGGGACTGTTTTGCTGGGGTGATCAGCCGCATCTGCGCTGGGCGGTAAACAATACCAAGCGCTGTGCCGGCAGCCGCCGCATCGGCAGCGACACCGGCAATTACTACTACGCCAAGATAGAGCCGAAAAGCCGCAAGACCGACCCTTTTATGGCGCTGGTGGCCAGTATGACCATTGAGGACCAGTTAAACGGCGGCGGAGTGCTGGAGCTGCCGGAGGTGCCGGTAATAACCTGGTGAAACATCAAACGAAAAAGGAGGTGGTAGATTGGGGATTTTCAGTTGGCTGCGCAAAAGCAGCTATGAGGCTGATTTTCATAAAGTGAGTGTGGAGGAGCTGGCCGAGCTGGCCATTGAAACCCAGGTGCGCCGTCTGGCTCTGGCGGTATGTACCAACATGACAGCCAATGCGCTGGGGCGGGCGGTGCTGAGAACCTTTGAGAATGGCCAGGAAGTGCGCGGCATCGACCATTACACCTGGAATATCAGGCCGAACCCCAATGAGACCGGGACACAGTTCTGGCACAAGGTAGTGCACAGCCTGATGACCGAGGGCGAGGCGCTGCTGGTGATGCGGCCGGTGGCCGGTCAGGATTGTGTCTGGGTGGCATCCGGCTTTGATTTGGAGCAAAAGCAGCGGCCATTTGCTCCTAACCGCTGGGAGAATGTATCGGTCAATGATGTGCCGGTCGGCCGGACGCTATCGGATGATGAGGTGCTGCATATCAGCGCCGGTGCGGTGTATCCCGGTGCGGCTCTGGCGGCTCTGGCCGATACACAGTGCCGTTTGATCAACGTGGCGCAAAGGAGCCTGCGCTGGCAAATGGGGCAGCACGTCAAAGTGCACATCGACCGTATGGCACAGGGTGATAAGGAGTTTAACCAAACTTTTCAGGCTATCATTGAGGCGCAGATCAAGCCGTTTCTGGAATCGGAAAATGCGGCACTGCCGGAGTATGACGGCTGGAATTATCAGATGTTTGGACAGGAGAAAAACGGCGCCAGATTGGCCGAGGCCGGGCGGGAGATACGCAAGATGATCGACGATGTGTTTGATTTTACCGCCCGCGCCTGCCTGATACCGCCGGTGCTGGTATCGGGCGAAGTGGCTGACAGCAAGGATGCGGTGAGCCGTTGGCTGACGGTGGCAATAGACCCCCTGGCCGAAACGATAGCTGATGAGATCAACCGCAAGTGCTACGGCCCGCAGCGGTGGCTGCGCGGCGATTATCTGCGGGTGGACACCAGCGGTTTGCAGCATTTTGACCTGTTTGCCAATGCCGGGAGTGTGGAGAAGCTGGTGGGCAGTGGTTGGAGTTATAACGATATTCAGAGAGCCATCGGCGGCAATGAAATTGACGCCGAGTGGGCAAACGAGCATTATTTTACCAAAAACTTCGCCAGCGTGAAGGATGGAAAGGGGGTGACTGAATGAGCAAACAGCAAATGAATGCGCGCCGTTATTACAACCTGGTACAGCAGGAAAATACTGCGGATATTTATATCTACGGTGATATTACCAGCTGGCCCTGGCTGGACAGCGACGTCAGCAGCTATGATCTGGCGGCTGAGATCGACGGGCTGGATGTAGATGAGGTGCACGTCTATATCAACAGCTATGGCGGCGAGGTGGCAGAAGGTGTGGCGATATATGCTGCGCTGTGCCGACACAAGGCAAAAGTTGTTACTCATTGTGACGGCTTTGCTTGCAGCGCGGCATCGGTGGTCTTTATGGCCGGTGACGAACGTTTGATAAGCGACCTGGGTATGCTGATGATCCATGAAGCCTGGACAAGCGAGCGGGGCAACGCCGCAGCTCTGCGCAAGGCTGCGGATGATGTGGAGAAAATCAGCAAGGCGGCAGCTAATGCCTTCCGCGGCAGGGTGAACATTGACGATGACGAGCTGACCGAACTGCTGGCGGCAGAAACATGGCTGCCGGCAGATGATGCGCTGGCCAAGGGTTTTGCCACTGGCATTGAAAAATGGCCGGAAACGCCCATGGCCGGGATGAGCGGCCGAACGGCGCTGCTGGATGCGGTACGACGCGGCTTAGACATGGCCGAGGACGCTGCAAAAGTGCAGCAGAAACCGAAAAAAGCTGCACCCAAAGCAGCAAAACCGCCGGAAGCAAAGCCGGCCGGCAGGAAATTTTTTAACTTTAAGCAGACAGAGGAGGAATAATATGGCAATCAACAAGCAGAATGCAGAAAAATATAACGCTGCCGCCGCAAGACTGCGCGAGGCGGCAGAAGGTGAGGACGCCGGTGCATTTGAGCAGGCGTATATTGAGTTTGCGCAGCTGATTGAGGCTAATGTGCTGGCCGAGGCCGAGCGCCTGCGTGATGAGCAGGACGTGGCCGTGCTGGCCGCAAGAGGCGTGCGCCAGCTGACCGCCGCCGAAAATAAATATTATAACGCCGTTATCGGTGCGATGCGTTCGGCCAACCCGCGCAACGCACTGGAAAATCTGGACGTTGTAATGCCGGAGAGCATCATTAACGAGGTTTTTGATGACTTGAAGACCGAGCATCCGCTGCTGGCCGAGATCGACTTCCACTATGGCAAGGGCGTGACCAAATGGCTGATGAATGCTGCCGAAGCTCAGTTGGCTACCTGGTCGGCACTTTCGGCCGAGATCATCAAGGAGATTGTCGGCGGCTTTAAGGAGATGGATGTGGCGCAAAACAAGCTGTCGGCTTTCCTGCCTATCAGCAAGGCTATGCTGGACCTTGGCCCGGCCTGGCTGGACAGATATGTGCGTGCTGTGCTGGGCGAAGCGCTGGCCGTAGGTTTGGAGGACGGTCTGATCAACGGCCGTGGCCAGAGCAATACGCTGCATGAGCCCATCGGTATGGTGCGCGATCTGGCGGCAGCTGTTGACCAGACCAATGGCTATGCCAAGAAAACCGCAGTTGCCGTGACTGCGCTGGACGCAGAGAGCTTCGGCACCTTGCTGGCGGGGTTGGCCAAGGATGAGAATGGTCGCCCCAGAAAGGTAGATCACCTGATTTTGGTGGTAAACCCGGTGGATTACTTCAAGAAAATTATGCCGGCGACCACTATTCTGACACCTGTTGGTACTTATGCCAACAATGTGCTGCCTTATCCCTGCAAAATTATCCAGAGCACCTGCGTGACCGAAGGTGAGGCGGTGCTGGGTCTGGGCAAAAAATACTGCTTTGTGACCGGCAGCGGCAAAGAGGGCATTATTGCCTATTCCGATGAGTGCCGCTTCCTGGAAGATGAGCGTGTATATCTGACCAAGCTGTACGGCCACGGCCAGCCCAAAGACAACAACGCCTTTATGCTGCTGGATATCAGCGGCCTGAAACCGCTGGCCGGCAAAATGCAGCTGGTAGAGGAAAGTGTAACAGCATAGACGGCAAGGAGGATGCAGACGGATGAGACAAATTGTGGTTATCAAAAAGTTTCGTGATAAATATACCGGTGAGGAGTACCGTCCCGGCAGACTGCTGACAGTAACAGAAGAAAGGGCAGAAGAGATTTTAAGCACCTTGCCGTCCGGTTTTGTGGTATCCGTGAATAACGGAGAGGATGAGCAGGAAAAAACGGCCGAGGAGGCGGTAAATCAGCCGCAGGATACGGAACAAACGGCCGAGGATAAGAAACAAACGGCGAACAAGCCCAAAACCTCCCGTAAAAAGGGCGGAAAGAGTGATGCCGAGTGACGGACGAAGTATTGTTGGCCGATGTCAAGCGGCGGCTGAACATAACGTGGAGCGACGAGCACACCGACGGGCGGATGCGTGATATTATCGCCGACGGTATGGCGTATATCGACGATATACTGGGAGAGGCCGGGGATTATCATACCCCCGGCCGTGCCCGATCGCTGTTGATGGATTATGCGCGCTATGCCCGTGATGAGGCGCTGGACGTTTTTGAGGCCAATTACCGCTCCGGACTGCTGGCGGCCAGAGACCAGAAAGAGGTGGCGCGTTATGGCAGCGGCACGTAAGGCACCATACCGGCCGAAAGCCGACAAAAACACCGTTACTCAGGTATACAGCGACGGCATAGTGAGGATATATAATGCGAAAGACGAGGCGCCGCCGGGACGAAAGCCAATGGCGGCATTGGAGTTTGTGGCGACGCTGTGCTATGCCGAGAAAAAGCTGGGCATTCAGCGGTATTACAGCGCCCGGCAGAACCAGATCGAAGTGGAGAGGGTGCTTAGGGTGCCTCGCATCGAGGGCCTGCACAGCCAGCAGGTGGCAATCACCGAGGATGGCAGTCAGTACCGCATTGACCTGGTGCAGCTGGCTGAGGGAGTAATGCCGCCGAGCTGGGAGCTGACGCTGGCGAAGGTGGAGCAAATTTTTGACGGCGCTTAACGGGAAAATATCTGACAGGGAGGCGGCCGATATGTTAAATGATGCACCCGCATGGGCGGAAAGGATAATCAATGCACATCTGGCGGTGTGTGATGCGGTATCGCATAGTGCCAGGTTGTCCTCGGACAGGTATTTTGTCTGGCAGGAGGACGGACAGAACAGCCTGATAAGCGGAGACGGCCCGGTTGAGACAGCGATCACCGGCACGACGGACCTTTTTACCAGGCAGGAATTTGACCCGTGGCCAGCGGCGTTGGAGCGCGAGCTGACGGCTGCCGGTGTATGGTGGTATCTGAACAGCGTAGCGTATGAGCCGGAAACGGGGTTTTATCACCACGAATGGGTATGGGAGGTATGCTGTGGCGAAGCTTGAGCTGGACACAGCGAGGTTTGACGCCTATCTGCGCAGGCTGGCCGAATTGCAGCATAATTGTGAGCCGGTGCTGAAAGCGTCGGTATACGAAGGTGCAAGGGTGGCCACCGATGAGATGCGCAAAACGATAGTGGCGCTGCCGGTACACCAAAAGGGTGCGCCCGGCGGTGTGCGGGAGTACGAAAAGGAGGCCCTGCTGGAAGGGCTGGGTATCACGCCGATGAGCTGGGATGATGACTTTTTGAACGTAAAGCTGGGCTTTGACGGCTATTATAAGCCCCCGGAGGTTGAATTGCGTGCCATGCGCCGGGAAATGGGCAGCAAGGAAAGGGCCCGGCGTGAAAAAGGCATACCGACTGTGGTGGTGGCCCGGTCAATAGAAAGCGGCACCAGCTTCTCGCAGAAAGTGCCTTTTGTACGCCCGACGGTAAACCGCGTCCGAAGGACGGTGGTGGCCGAGATGCAGCGTGAATTGGAAAAGCAGATTGAAAACAGAATGAAACGGTAAGGGAGGATGAAATATGGCAAGAGTGGGTTTGAGTAAGCCCTATGTGGCACGTTATAATGTTAGCGAGGAAGGCGCTGTAAGCTATACCGACGGCGTGCAGTTTGACAGGGCTGTGAGCACCAGCTTCAGCCCGGACAGCAGTGAGGATAACATCCTGTACGGCGATAACGGCCCGGCGGAGAGTGATAAGACCTTTGGCGGCGGTACGCTGACTGTTGGTACCACCGAGCTGCCGCTTGATGTGGCGGCTGTGCTGTTCGGCCTGACAGTAGAGGAAGTAAAGGTCGGTGAGGCCACCGGCAGAAAAATCACCTTTGGCGGCAGCGGCAGCATCCCGTACATTGGTTATGGCGTGATCGTCAAAAAGAGTGTAAACAATGTGCTTAAGTTTATGGCGGTGGTGTTCCGCAAGGTGCAGTTTGCTTATCCGGGCGATGATTATGAAACCCAGGGCAAGACTATCAGCTGGAAGACGCCTTCGCTGACTGCCAGCGTGATGCGCGACGATACCGCAGAACGGAACTGGCGTGACTGGGTTGATTTTGACACCGAGGCAGCTGCCGAAGCGTATATCAAGCAGGAACTGGGCGACAGTACCGTAACAGCTTAAAAAGTGGGGTGGCGTCTGAATGGAGCGTATGGTGGCAGTTAAGATTGCCGGGCAGGAATGCTGGCTGAATTTCAGCGTATCGGCGCTGCTGCACCTGGGCGAGGTTTTCGGCGAGAAGGGGACGGTGGCGGCGGTTATGCGGGCAATTCTGCCCGACACCGCGGCCGGAGCGCTTAGCCGGGAAACCATGGCCAATGTGGCTTTGGTGGCAGAAGAATTGCTGGCGGCCGGAGCGGAGTATCGCCGGGTGCTGTATGGAGAGGAAGTACCCCGTTATACGGCGTCTGAGTTGGAAGTGCTGCTGAGCAGCAGCGAATTTATCTGCCTGCACGCAGCGGTGATCAAGGCCGTACAGGCAGGCATGGAGCGCACCGTGGAGACCGAGGCAGACCCAAAAAAAGCGAAAACCACGCAGGGGAAATAACCCTTGCGTGGCTTTTGTTTTATCTGCGGCTGTTGCAGGTACCGCGTAGTGAATGGGTGCTGACCGGGGTGGGCCAGCTGTTTGATATGGTGGCCTGCTGGCAAATCATGCACGGCGCAAAGGAAAAAGCACCGGAGGTGGAGTTTTGGGATTACGTAAGGCAGTTTGATTAGACCGGGAGGTGATAAATGAATGACCGTAGATATTGGCCCCAGAGTAGGCATAAGCGGCGAAAGGGCTTTTCGCCGCGATTTGCAGAGCATCGGCAATCAGCTGAAAATCACACGCGCCGAGATGGACAAGGTGATCAACTCTTTTGAGGACAGCGAGCAATCATGCAAGCGGTCTGCCGAGGCGCTGGTGGTAATGCACCGGCAGCTGAAACTATTAAGGGAGCAGCAGGAAAGGGCCGGACTTGCCTTGCAGAATGCAGCCAGAACATACGGCGAAAGCAGTGCCCAGGCGGATAAATGGCGGCTGGTGATTGCCAAAAGCGAGGCCGAGCAGGCAAAGCTGGAAAAATCCATCAAACAGACGCAGTCAGCAATCGTCCAAAATACCAAAATCGTTAAGGAAAATGCCGTCGCTGTGGATGGCAACGTAACAGCACTTTCTGATTTGGGCGGGGTGTTGGCCGGGGCCGGGCTGGCCGCCGGGCTGAAAACGCTGGCCGATGCTATGTGGAGCACGGTCGAGGCATCGGTGGAGTTTGAGAGCGCCATAACCGGTGTATACAAGACGGTTGACGGCACACCTGCCTACTTGGCGGAATTGGCCAAGGGCATAAAGGAATTGGCAGGGGAAATACCGGCAAGTGCAACTGAGCTGGCCGGGGTGGCCGAAGCCGCCGGCCAGCTGGGTATTGCCCGGGAGAACATACTGGACTTTACCCGGACTATGACGATGCTGGGCACCGCTACCAATATGTCAGCCGATGAAGCGGCAACAGCACTGGCGCGGTTTGCCAATGTGGCCGGTACGGATGCGGCGGATTACAGCCGCCTGGGCTCGGTGATTGTGGCGCTGGGCAATAACTTTGCCACCACGGAGAGTGAGATCACCGAGATGGCACAGCGGCTGGCATCGGCAGGTACGCTGGCGAGACTTTCTGAGGCCGAGATCCTGGCGCTGGCGGCATCAATGAGCAGCGTCGGCATTGAAGCAGAGGCGGGCGGCACCGCCATGACGCAAACGCTGGCGGCGATCAGCGAAGCGGCCGAGCTGGGCGGGGACAAGCTGAATAAGCTGGCCCGTGTGGCCGGAATGTCGGCAGAGAGCTTCAGCCAACTGTGGGCACAGGATGCAGTAAGCGCCCTTCAACAGTTTATTTTGGGCCTGGGGCGTCTGGAAGCCGAGGGCGAAAGCAGTATTATGGTGCTGGATGAGCTGGGTATGAGCGGGGTGCGGCAGAGCAATATGCTGCGCTCTTTGTCTCTGGCCGGGGAACAGCTGACGGGGACGGTAAAGCTGGCAAGTGGGGCGTGGGCGGAAAATACCGCGCTGACCAAAGAGGCCGAGCAGCGTTATGATACCACCGAGAGTAAATTGCAGCTGTTGGCTAATGCCAATGAGCGGCTGGCGGCAGCATACGGTGATACGCTGACACCGGCAATCGACAGGTTTACTGAGAGCACAACCGATGTGGTAAATGCTACGGCCGAATTGGTGGAGGAATATCCTGAGCTGGCACGTGGACTGACAGCGGCTGCAAGCAGCGCAGCAACCTTTGTTGCTGTGTCAGCCGGTTTTTTGACCGTGGCTACATACGGTGAACGTGCTGCCAAGGCTCTGGCGGCTATCAAGGTGGCTGCGATGAGTAATCCCTGGGCCTTGGCTGCGGCCGGTGCTGCGGGGTTATCAGCTGCTATATTGACATTTGCGGCAACGTCGGAAAGGGCACAGGGAGAGTTTGCCGGGTTGGCAGGCAGCGTGCGTGAAGCCGGCAGGGAATGGCACACAAGCATCGAGCAGATAACCGCACAGGCGGATAAGACACGGCAGCTGGCAGACCAACTGCTTTATTTGCAGAAGTGTGCAGACGGAAGTGCAGCCGCAAGCCAGGCCTTGCAGAATGTGCAGCAGGCCTTGTTGGAGGCTGCACCTGCCCTGACGGCATATATCAATGCCGAGACCGGAGCATTGGAGGGCAACTGGCGGCAGGCGCTGGAAAATGCCGCGGCAGCCGATGAGCAGGCCGCAGCTATGGAGCGAAAAGCCGCTGTGGCCGCACAGTTAAGCGAAGTGCAGGCCGAGCTTTTTGCCCGTGAAGCCGAGATGCAGCGGCTGGAAGCCGAGGGCATAACGTTGGCCGAAGCCGCCGGCGGGGGTTACAGCAAGCTGGACCCGGCAATGCGCGAAAAGTGTGAACGAATGGTGGAATTGGCGGCGGCCGCCAATGAGCTGCAAAGAGCCGAAACAGAGCTGCTGCGCCAGCAGGAGGAATTGGAGGCGGCAACGGCCGGTTGGACCGCCCAAAACAATACAGCCGAGAGTTCTTTGTATGATGTGGCAGGTGCGGTGGACAGCGCCATAGGCAGGCTGAATACCCTGGCGGAGGATTATGAGACGGTGCGTGCTGCTGCCCGCCAGAGCCTGGATGAGCAGACAGGCCTTTTTGAGGATATGTCGCTTACCGCAGTAACGAGCATAGCGGAATTGCAGCAAGCGTTGGACAGCCAGGCAAAATTTATGGAGGACTATGCGGACAATCTGCGCCGGGCGGCGGAGCGCGGTGTGGATGAAGGCATTTTGGCCAAGTTGCAGGACGGCAGCCAGGAAAGCGCAGCGGCTCTGGCCGCATTGGCAGATGCTGCTGAAACGGAGATCGCCAGAATCAACAGCAGCTTTGCGGAAACGCAGGCGGCTAAGGATTATCTGGCGGAGGAGATTGCTTACTGGCAGACAGGTGCGGATGAGATATTGAGCAGTATTGACCGGAATATGCAGGAAGCGGCCCGGCGTATGGATGTATCAGAGGATGCACGGCAATCGGCGGCAAACACGCTGCAAGGATATATCGACGGTATCGAAAGCAGCAGCGGGGTGCTTTATGCCAAAATGCGAACCGTGGCGGGCGGTGCGCTAAGCTCTTTTAATGCTGCTTTGGATATACACAGCCCCAGCCGTGAGTTTGCAAAATCCGGCCGCAACAGTATGCAGGGCTATATAAACGGCGCGGGAGAACTGACGGACAGCGTAAGAGAGGCCATGCAGAGCATAGGCCGGGCAGCTCTGGACAGCTTCGGTGATGGGGCTGCTGCCGGCAGCACTGCCACCATGGCCGCTATGCAGGCCGAGGCCGATGCCGCCTGGAAACTAGCACAAAGCAGCTACCGTGATTTTGACAGCCTGCAAAAAGCGTTGAAAAATGCCCGGCAGGCTGATTTGTTCTCGGAAGAAATGTACTACAAAAAACTGGCGGCGCTGCGTGATATGTATCTGGCGCCCGGTGGTGACGATTGGACGGACATCAGCCTGGATATATACAAATATGAGGCTGACAAGCTGGAAGACGCCATAAATGATTTTTTGAAGGCTTATGAAGCTGCCCTGGAAGGGGCCGCCGCGGCTACCGAGGATGTTCTGGACGGCATAAAGGATGAGTATAACGACCTGCTGAAAGAGCAGGAGAAGATGCGGAACACTCTGGCGGACTATAGCAAGCTCTATAATGAAACCAGCCTGAAATATAGTGACGGCAGTACCGGGGAATATTACCGGCTGGCTGATCTGGACGATCAGATAGAGGCATTGCGGGAATATCGGGCGGTGTTGGACAGCCTGGAAGAACGGGAGCTAAACGGCGGCCTGATGGATGAAGTGCTGGGCATGGACGTGGACGAGGCAGTACGCTATGGGCGTGAGCTGCTGAAAAAATCGGACGCCGAATGGGCGGAATATAACCGGCAGTGGGAAGAAAAGCAGGCTTTGGCCGCTGAAATTGCCGAGGAATTTTACCGCGATGAGCTGAATGCGCTGGAAGAGGATTATGCGGCCGCTTTGCGGGAAGGCCTGGACGGGCTGAAAGAAATCTCCAACAATGCAGGCGAGAACGTGGTGGCCGGACTGATAAACGGTATGGAAGCCAAGGAGGCAGAGCTTAACCGACAGATGCAGGAGATTGCCGACGTGATCGAGGAGGGACTGCGTGAGAGTCTGGATATGCACAGCCCCAGCCGCCGTTTGATGAACCTGGGCGAGATGGCCGGTGACGGCTTGCTGCTGGGTTGGGATGAAAAGCTGGATACCTTCCGTGAATCGGTGTTATCTGCTGTGCCGAGTGACTTGACGGTAAATTATGCTGCCGCCGGCGGCAGAGAGCGTGACGGCACTATGCTGGACGCCCTGGGTACGATGTTTGGCGCATCAGCTATGCCCGGTGGGGATATGACGGTGATATTCCGTATCAATGATATTGACTTTGCCAGGGCGACGCTGCCGGCGTTTCGGCGTGCTGGGGCAGAGAACCCTGTGGTGGAGGTGGATTTTTGATGTGGCTGGAAAACCAGATGCTGGTGATAAACGGCATTGAGCTGCCTGCGGTATCACGCGACCGTTACAGCGCGCCGCTGGTGGCGTTGGAAAGCAGTAAGGAGGCTATTGACGGAACGGTGATACGCGAGCACCGTGGCTGGCGGCGGCAAATCAATTATGAGATTGACTACCTGGGAAATGAGAAAACCCGGCAGCTGCTGGCGGCGCTTAGAAGCGGCCGGGAATTGGTGGTGCAGTTTCTGCCTGATGACGATGACTACCCGCAAACGATGAGCTTCTTCTGTACCAGGTACCCGCAGCCACGCGCTGCCTTTGCCAAGGGCGGCGTGCTGCTGTGGCATAATATAAGCTTTACATTGGAGAGCGTGAAGGTGGTGAACGCCTGATGCAGGAAACGAGTGAAACGTATCTTGCAGCGGTACACGCCAACCCCAGAGTGGTGACGCCCATGGCCCTGATAGACCTGGGCGACCCTGATGCTGTATATGATGAACCGTTTGCCGGAGGTGAAATATTACCTTTTTGTGATACAGAGCATCTGCATAACCGCAAAAAGGTCAGCGATAAAACAATGACCACGCTGGAACATAATATCTGGCTGCTGGACGGTAATGCGGAACTGCCGGAGAAAGATACGGTAATCAGCGAAGAAGTGGCGGCAGCCTTTGATGTGATGAGCGGTGAGGACGGTACCTTTGGTGAGGATGCCTATATCGAGCAGCCGGTAAGCAACATACAGGTGTTGCAAGCGGTGACGCTGATTTTTGCAGACGGTGCGGCCGAGGGATGGCCGGTGGAATTTGATATGCAGATATATGTCGGCTCTTCTATCGTTTGGCAGCAGCAAGTTGTGGGGAACACCGAGCGAAGCATTGTGCTGGAAGGGTTTACGGTGTATGACCCAACGGCTATCAGGATAGTGTTCGGAAGATGGAGTCTGCCAAGGCGGCGTCCACGGATTTTGGAAATATATGCGGGAGTTTTGGAAGAGTGGACGGGTGCGGATATCTATGAGATGGATGTGCTGCAATCTACCGATCTGACCAACCTGACCGTAGCATACGGCAATGCCAGGATAGTGCTGCGTAATGAGAACAGGCGTTTTCATCCCAGAGCCAAGGATAGCATCTTCCGGAGCATTGAAGACCGTCAGGCGGTGGCGATATATTATGGCGTAAGCGTACCGGGCGGCAGAGTGGAAACGGTGCCGGTGGGCGTGTATTATATGCAGAAAGGCGGCTGGGAAACGGCCGCAACGGACAGCTCTTTTACCTTTAACTGTGTGAGCATCGTGGGATTGCTGGCCGACCGGGTGGTGTTGCTGCCGGAGGAGCTGCCGGAGACGGTGCAGGGCTGGGTTGAGGTGCTGCTGGCAACTGTCGGCGAGAACTTTACACAGCGCTATATCATTGATGAAACGCTGGCTGCCCAAACGCTGACTGCCGCCCACGAGGAGGTGGAAGCGCTGACCTGCGGTGTACTGCTGCGTTATATCTGCATGGCCATTGGCGCATGGTATGGCGCAGATGCGGCTACGGGCCGGCTGACGATACAGAAGATCAGTGACCGGCAGGGGACGTATATCAGCCTGTCGGAGCAGTACGGCTATCCCGCCGAATCGGCCGGTGACGAGTGGGCGGATATTACCTTTAAGCTGGCGAACGGCGTGCTGTATACCGTAGGCGGCAACAACAGCGCCGCTGAGCAGAGCCAGAAGATAGATAACCCCTTCATCCGTACCGAGGCGAAAGCTTTGACGGCAGCGGGCAATATACTGCGGCTGTGCGGCGGCAGTAAGTTCAAAATCGCCGGGCGCGGCGACCCGGCCTGTGAGCTGGGAGATGTGGACATCTTTGAGACAATATTTGCCGAGAAGGTGACGGCACGGCGCTATAAGCAGCAGTTGAAATTCAGCAGCGGCGTGATGCAGGAGACACCAAGCTGGCATATACAGGCCGGTTGGGCGGCAGAATATGCCGGACGGGCTGAGATAACAGCTGATGGAGTGTGGACAGCGCCTGAGGGTGTGACACAGATATGGCTGGTACTTATCGACAGAGGCAGTGACGGCAGCCCGGGTGAGGATGGTACCTGGAATGACAGCGGCCAGCCGGGCATCGGTGGCCAGGGCGGCCGGGTGTGGGTTGGCCGGGTTAATGTAACATCCGGTGGTGAATACGGCATTGTTATCGGTGATAATACTACCTTTGGCGGCAGTTATACATCAGCCGACGGCAAGAGATATGACAGCGGCTGGGGTGATGTTTATACCGGCAAGGTATATGCAGCCCCCGGTGCGGCAGGTGCCGAAAACTGCAAGAGCGTGACCAATGGTGCAGACGGCGAGCCGGGCAGCGGATGTGGCGGCCAAGGCGGCGGTGGCGGCAGACAGGGTGCGCGTGCCTGGAACGGCGAGAAATGGGTGTATAAGCGCAGCCCGGTGGACGGTGGCGCCGGCGGCAAGGGAGCTGCCGGGTGTGCCATTATTTATTATTGATACGGGGTGGTGTTAAGTGAATTTCGAAGCCAAAGCGATAAGCAGCACAACCTATATACTGAACCTGATTGACCTGTTATGCACCCTGTGCGCATTGCGCCTGGGCGTAAAAGAACTGAATCCGTTTATGCAGAACGTCCCTTTTATGGTCTTTTATAAGACTGTGATTGTGGGCAGTTTGCTTATGCTGCTTTCCGGCAGGCGTGAGCGTGTTGCAAGGGTTGGAATGCCCTGTTGTATGGCAGTATATGCCGCTTTGCTGCTGTATCACGGTGTGGGTATAGCTTGTACGTTGGAGGTGAAAATGTAATGGCAAAGTACAGCTACGGCGGGGTAAGTCTGCCTGACATTAACACCGTCTGGACGGATAAGGAAACATATCCGTATGCATATATTTGTGATGTGGTTGGTGTAATGGGCTTGTGTTTGACAAGCTCCAAAACACAATTTAGTACCGTAGGCGATTACACGTCTGACATCCATCCAGAAGCATTTGTGTTTCAAACATATTTAACCGATGGCACTACATGGGAGTCGTACATCTCTGGTTCTCAAGAAGCGAACGGTTATCTATTCAGAACGAATATTAGTGACGGGTTTCGTATTTTTTGGTCGAACCATGACATTGTTACCTATGAAGACACATCAGTTGTCTACCTCGCCGCAAGTGAGCCTGTTCCTGTGGATGATAGCAAACTCACCCTCTTCGGAACAACGATTACTTGGAACGGCGATACTACGGGATTACCTAATTTTTCGGTTGAGGGTTTTGGTACGTTTTACAAGGTTTCCGACAAGGTTTTTGCCATCGAGGAACTAACTGGTGCAACTTATGATGGTGGCGGAAACCTTGCGGATTACACTGGTATGGCTACTGGTGCCGACGGGTACGATGGATTCGGTTTGGTGTTTAACATCAACACGGAGGCTCTAATTGCTCTTTCTGCACAAGCAGGAAGTTATGAGGATGGTTTTGTTGTAGTACCCGAAGATGGCACATATGTGCGCTATATTTCTGGTGATGGTGTTATTGGTTGGCTTTCTGCCCTTTATCTCCCTAATGCGTTTGGCGGTAGCATAACTTCCACCACGGCGACGGTCAACTTCACCTGTTCCGACCTGCTTTACACCGATTCCGTGTACCGCATCAAGGCGTGGGTGTATGAGCCGAGCAAGGAAGTGCTGTTTGATGGCAGTGCTACTACGGCTGACGAATCCGATGTTGCTCCGGTGTTGTATACGTCAGCGCCAGTGTTCAATGAAGGAGATACGCTGATTGTTGAGTTTGAAGGGGTGACATACAAGTTTGTTGCACAGGATTTCAGCGAAGTGATTGGTACGCAAGCCGCTTGTGTAGGTGAACTACTGGAAGATAATTCTGAACCGAGTTTCGCAAACTATCCCTTTTTCATCGTGAGCGTATCGATCAACGGCTTCCTAATGATTTACACCGAAGCCGCAGGAACTTATGCGCTAAAAGTCAGCAAGGTCGGCTCTGGCGGTCTGGACACCACGCTTGAACCCACATGGACAAGCGAACTGTTCGCAGGAACTTCCCATTCCGAGAGCCACACCTTTACTGGTCTGACCCCTGCCACCGATTACGCAGTCTACGGCGTTATTTGGTCTGAAACCGATGCGGCGGCTACTGGGGGTAATGCAACTACAACGTTCACCACGCTTACAAGTGATACTGGCGGTACTCTGCACCTGATAACCGATCGCACGCAGGCTGACGTGGACAGACTGGAAGCTTTGATGACCAAAGGATGGGACAAGCTGACCGAAGCAGAACAGCAGGAGTATTTGGACGTATCCCACAAGGGGGCATATAATGCCAGCGACCTGAACCGTGTGGGTGCGGCGATAAACTATGTGGCGGAGTTGCTGACTGAGTGGGGTTATCCCTATTATCCAGATATGCGGACAAATTGGACGGCGGCAGAGTATTTTTATGCGGCAGACCTGCGGGAGTATCTGGCGGCGGTGGAGGGGCTGCGGCAACGTCTGGCGGTGTTTGCCGATACGCCGAATACGCCGGACTGGGTGCGCAGCCATCAGCAGGCAAATGACATTGAAAAGATTGTTGAGGATGTGCATTTGCTGCTGCAAAATATGATAGCCGAATTGCCCTATGCAGATATAATTTACAGCGGTGCGTATCCATTTTGATAAAGGAGAGTGATTTTTGATGGCGGTTTTGGAGGACAGAGTGCCGGGTAAACCGGGGCGGGTGCTGGTAACACCGGAGAATGGCGGCGAAGCTTTTTATGCCACGCTGGAACTGGCGGACGAGCCGGTGGTGGACGGCAACAAGGTGAACCGGCAGAATGTGATTGATACGATAATTGAAGCGTTAAGCACAGGAATGCTTGGAACACTGAGGATAGAGTGCGGTAGTTATGTGGGAGTGCAAAACCTTAGCACGAAAACGCTTACTTTTGGTTTTGCACCGTCTATGGTGATTTTAGTTGTAACGGTTTCATCCTCTTTACAACCAGCTTTATTGATTGTTAGTGCGGCAAATGAAACATCTGATGACCATTCACAGGTTATGGGTGCGCAAACCAATTATTATTTTACTGCAGCTGGATGGGGGACTAACAGTATTACTATTAGTAAGTCCGAAAGCGCGTCAAACTCATATCATTATGTGGAATACACAAATAATATTCATCACTATATTGCTATCGGTTAAAAGGAGGGATAAACAATGAGAATGATTGAAATTATTGCTCTGGATAACGGAGGACACAGAAATCAAACTTTTCACGGCATTTTGCCTGATGGCTGGGCGGTTATCCCTGCCGATATGGAAACACCAAACTTTCCTTTTGGAGATGTAACAGCCGAGGAAATTAACGGTGTTATGACCGTAACAAGCTGGACGGCTGGTGAAATTCCTGTTGTCGAGGAAACCGCCCCAGAGCCGACCGAACTTGAACGGCTGCGTGCTGATGTTGACTTTATTGCTGTTATGACAGGAGTTGAATTGTAATGACTGTATACGAAATGGCAAAGAAATACTATCCCCGACTGTGGGATATTAATAGGTTGACTGCCTTGCTTAACGCTGGGAAGTTAACCCAAGGAGAATTTGACGAAATCACAGCGGATGAGCAGGGTGGGGTGAGTGGATGAGCAGTGAGATTATTGTGGCAGTTATTGCTTTTTGCGGAACATTAGTGGGGACATTCGGCGGTATTGTGGCCGCCGGCAAGCTGACGGATTTTCGTCTGAAACAGCTGGAAAAGAAGGTGGAGAGGCACAACAGCCTTGTTGAGCGCACTTATGTGTTGGAGGAAAAAATGCGGGTGGCCAACCATCGTATTGATGATCTGGAAGCGTTTGAGAAGGAAGTCGAGGATGAGATCAGGCATTATGTGCCGGTATAGGATGGCATAGAATGTCCGGCGAGATGAATGGTATTATGTTAAATAGAAAAAAGAGGTGTTGTGTTATGAAAATCAATATTCCTGTGCGATTGAAAAATCCGGTGTTCTGGGTGCAGGTATTGTTGGGCGCTTTTGCTACGGCTCTGGCTTATGCCGGTATGACCGAGGCAGATATGACGAGCTGGGGTGCAGTCTGGGAGATTGTGGAGGGTACTTTTACCAACCCCTACTGCCTGTTCTTGGTGCTGTGTAATATCTGGAACGCTGTAAATGACCCGACTACCAGCGGTGTTACGGACAGCACTCGGGCGCTGGGCTATACCGAACCGAATAAGGAGTGATGTGTATGCTTACATACAATGACGCTAAGCGTGAAAAATGCGGATTGACCGAATGGCATAATAAGGGCTTGAAGGGGCAGGGTATCACGGTGGCGGTGCTGGATGAATGGCCGTTTATCACCGAGTATATGGACAGAGAAATCTATTCCGCGCCGCTTGGTGAGGGCAAGAGCATCACGCACGGTACTTGGGTGGCACAAGTAGTCCACGAAGCTGCGCCGGGTGCAAAGATTGTTATGCTGCCTTTTTTTAATAGCACCGAAGACAAGAAGAAAGCTATTGCCTGGTTAAAGGAAAACCATGTTGATATTATCAATATGTCGATGAAGCTGGGCAGCTGTGATTGGTTGTGGCCTGATATGGAGGCGCTGGATGCGTTGGTGGTGGCGGCAGGTGGCAATGACGGCGAAGATAAATCCGATTTGGCTGAGCCTGCCCGTTTTGATTGGACTATCGGTGTGGGCGGCATCTATGAAAACGGCACTTTGCAGCATTGCAATACCATCGGAGAGAGTATGGATTGTGTGGCCTACACCGGCGTGTATGCGCTGAACACCAAGGGCAGAGCAATTCCTTTCCATGGGACAAGCTGTGCTGCACCGTGGCTCTCCGGAATGCTGGCTACATACTATACCGGCCGGGAAGTGCCGCCGGTTGGCGTGGTGCGGGAAATGATAAAGGCAAACTGCCGGGATATGGATGAAACCGGGAAGGACAGCATGAGTGGCTACGGATTCTTTGTGATGCCGGACACTTGCCAAGAGGTAGAAGTGCCGGAGCAGGAAGTTATGGAAAGTGAGGATGAGAGTATGGAAATCGTATTGACCATTGGCAGCCACGCTGCGGAGGTAAACGGCGAAAGTGTGGCTCTGGATTGTGCTCCGTTTGCATCACAAGGCAGAACCTTTGTGCCGCTGCGCTTTATTGCGGAGGCGCTGGGCTGCCGGGTGGACTATAAAGAGGGGATTATTACCATCAGAGCGTAGGAAAAGTGAAGCAGGCGGGGGATGTGGTCCTTCGCCTGCTTTGTTGTATGGAGGTGATTTTGTGAGATATCCGTTTGATAAGTTTGGTCTGGGGACGCGCTACGGTGAGCAGGGTGAGAGCTGGAAATGCGGCTGGCATAGTGGACTGGATATGGTATCGGTGGCCGCCGGCGGTGATGGTCTGGTGTATCCGTTGTATGCCGGCGTGGTGTATAAAGTGGGCCATAGCGGCAGCTACGGAAACTGTGTGTATGTGCGCCATGCTGATGGGTATATGACGCTGTACGCACACTTGCGGGATGTGTATGTAAAAGTCGGGATGGAGGTAAACGAAAAGACGGTGCTGGGTGCCGAGGGTGCGACCGGTAATGCCAGCGGACGGCATTTGCATATAGAGGTACACCGGGGCAATTACAGCTACCCAGCAAGCATTGACCCGCTGGAATTTATCAAGGAAAGGTTGGAGATTACGAAGAAAATCAAAATTAGGCTGAACGGTATCGAGAAAACCGTGACGGCAATCGAAAAGGACGGCAACAACTATGTGAAATTGCAGGACCTGCGGGATGATAAAATCAGCGTGGGGTATGATGCTACCAGGAAGCTGCCGGTTGTAGAAGTAATAGAGCAGAGATAAGGAAAGCCTCCTTGCTGGGTGTGGATGCCCGGCAGGGAGGCTTTTTGTTTGGGTAGATACATCAAATTAAGATAATTTTTTAGGAGAACAGTTGTAAAAATCCTGCCAAATCCTGTTTGATTATTTAGGTACATCATCAATGTGCCAATTCCTCGGTACCAATATCGGTTAACACACCGGCCACATCACGGTACGGCACGCTGTAACGCTGGGATAAGTATCTAAGCGATGCGGCAAGTTCACCGTCAGGACCGCCGTACTGAGTAATGATAACTTTGGCAGCACGGGCATCAGGTTTTTTAATATTCACCGGGAATTGCAGTTTACGGTCATAAATCCACATAAATTACCAAGCCTCCTTTTCCCACGGCCAAGGCTGCTCAATCCAGCTCCAACCGTCCTTAACATTTACTCCTGTAACAGTCAGTGGGCCATACTGCCGTTCATATTCCTCGGTCAGCGTGCACAACAGCTGGTTATAATAATCAAAGAAACTAAGAGCAGTTTCATCCTTGGGATGGGTATCCAAAAAAAGCTGGGCATCCTTAATTAAAAAGGACACAATTTGAATATCCCTGAATAACTGCTGTTTGGCAGACATCTCAGGTTTTTTCATCATATTGGGCATACCCATCATATCATGTACGACATTCATATCATCCATATAGTTCACCACTTGCATCCCTCCTTACAGTTGGCGCCCCAATTACCGCTGCCCGGTTTGTCAGCACCCGGCATATGCGGACACCCAGCAATAATATACGGCAAATTCAGTTCCGGAAAAATCGTACCGTGCATAAAGGCAGCCTCTGGCCGGTAAGTATCCTGCCAAACCTGCATCGGTACGCTGGCTATCGCCAAGTTGTTGCATTGATTTTGCTTCAAGGTTATTCCCCCTTAATATCAAATGGTATATTCTCAGTATATTTTTCTTGACGCAAAAGGTGAGGGCAGCAGAGCATATTTATTGGCCTGCAACATAATTTGCCAGACGCCGATTTTTGTGTTATCATATTATAATAAGCGTTAAACATCCGTTAAAAGATAATTCCAACCAAGATACGTATTGAGGTGCCGATAATGTCAGCCGAAACCAAACAGGAGCAAATATTTTTAGCCTCGCTGCAAGACAAGCTGCGCCAATGTGAAGATAATATGTACCCCACCAACAGCAGCTTTCTGGACGCCCATCAGCAAAAGCTGGCGCAGAATTTTCTGCGGCAAAAAACGGCTGATTACTGCTTTTGGGGCGGTTATGCCGAGGCTGAACGCCGTATAATCATCTTTCTGCCGGATTATTTGAACACCGAACAGGCGCACAATGATTATGCTGCCGCCGACCCCGACGGTAATCCGCTGGCGGTACTGCGTGTAAGGCCTACCGTGCGCCAGACCAGGCTGACTCACCGTGATTATCTGGGTGCACTGATGGCTTTGGGCATCAACCGCGCCAAGCTGGGAGATTTGCTGGTATCCCCGGAAGGCGCCGATATTGTGATCCTGCGTGAGATGGCCGATTATCTGCTGCTGAATTACACACAGGTGGGACGGCACAGTATTGAGGCCGAAATTATGCCCACCACGGTATTGGCCAATATCCAGGCACCCTTTGATGAACTGCAAATCAATGTACCGTCGCTTAGATTAGACAGCGTGGCAGCGGGAATTTTCGGCATATCCCGCAGCAAGTGCAGCGATGCGATTGCGGCAGGTTTGTTGGCGGTAAACAGCCTGCAAACCACCAAACCGGATTTTATTCTCTCCGAGGGCGACAGCATAACCTGGCGCGGTAAGGGCAAGGCAATTTTCCAAAACATCAGCGGCACCAGCAAAAAAGACCGTTTATTTTTGCAGATTAAGCGTTATATCTGAAATTGGCTGTTGTTGATACGCCAAAAAAATGTTATAATATAATTTAGCTTATTATTAGTTTTATTAAAATTCAGGAAATTTGAGGTTTTGCAATTATGGCAACTTATAATGTTATTGAAATCGGTGATGATGTTTTGCGGGCAAAAGCAGCCACGGTACGCCGCTTTGATGCGCGTCTGCACCGTATGCTGGATGATATGGCCGACACCATGTATGATTATGACGGCGTTGGTCTGGCCGCACCGCAAATCGGCGTAAGCAAGCGCATTGTGGTTATTGATGTGGGTGATGGCCTGTTGGAGCTTGTCAACCCCGAAATTACCGAAATGCACGGCAACAAGCTGGGAGTAGAAGGGTGTCTTAGCGTGCCCGAACAGCAGGGTTATGTGTATCGTGCACAAAAGGTGCACGTAAAGGCACAGGACCGCTTTGGTGAGCCCTTTGAATTTGATGCCGAGGATTTGTTTGCCCGTGCCTGCCAGCATGAGATTGACCACCTTTCCGGTGTGCTTTATGTGGATAAACTGGCCAGCCCCAGCAAGCAGGAAATTGCCGCATTGGAGGCCGAGGAAGAATGACCGAGAATTTAACAGAAAACCAAAATTTTACCATAGTTTATCTGGGCAGCCCGGATTTTGCCGTAAAACCGCTGCTTGCCCTGTTGGATGCCGGCTACAATGTGCCGCTGGTTATCACCCAGCCGGACAGACCCAAAGGCCGCAAACGCCAGCTTACCCCCACCGCGGTTAAACAGGTCGCCGAGGAGAAGGGGATTAAAGTGCTGGCCACGCCCAACGCCAATAAACCTGAAATTATTGAGGAAATTAAGACCGTACAGCCGGATTTACTGGTGGTGGCGGCATTTGGCCAGTTGATGGGTGAGGAGCTGGTTCATACCGCCCCCATGGGTGCCATCAATATTCACGGCTCAATTCTACCCAAGTATCGCGGTGCATCGCCTATTCAACAGGCAATTATCGACGGAGAAACCGAAACGGGCATTACCATTATGTATATTGCTCCCAGATTGGATGCCGGTGATATGCTGGCCAAGGCCACCTGCGAAATCAAACCGCAGGATAACACCGGTACTCTGCGGGAGCGTCTGTCGGAAATCGGCTCTGATTTGCTGCTGAAAACCATCACCCGAATGCGTGCAGGTGATATTATACCCGAAGTGCAGGATGAAGCAGCCGCCACTTATGCCGGCAAAATCACCATCGCCACCGAGCAGATTGACTGGCAAAAGCCTGCTGCTGAGCTGCATAATCTGGTGCGCGGTTTAACCCCTGATACATCAGCATATACCTGTTATGTTGAACCGGCCAAGGATGAGCAGCAACGGCTTAAAATCTGGCAGACCGAGGTTGCCGATACGGAAGCCGGAAATGCTGCCCCCGGTGAAGTTATTAAGGCCGACAGCAACAGCTTAATGGTGGCCACCGGCCAGGGAGTGTTAAAGCTTATCACCGTGCAGCCTGCCGGCAAAAACCAGATGAATGCTGCTGCCTGGTGGCGAGGCAGACGGGATTTGCAGGCCGCCAAGCTGATTTTTGAATAATCTGATTTAAGTTTTTTAGGAGGAACAACAATGCCCGAATTGCCCTATTATTACAGCGAACCTTTTTATTTGATTGCATTTATTATCATGATTCCCTGCCTGTTGATTGCCGGTTATGCTCAGGCCAAGGTTGCGATAAATTTCGGCAAATACTCCAAGGTACAAAACAAAAACCGTCTTACCGGTGTTGAAGCTGCCCGCCGAATTCTTAATAACAACAACCTTTCACACATCGCCATCCAGCACACCGCCAGTGAACAACCTGACCATTATGATTCGAAAAGTAAAGTCATTCGTCTCTCTGATGATGTCTATGAAAGTACCTCGCTGACAGCGGCGGTAATTGCCGCCCATGAATGCGGCCATGCAATTCAGGACGTAACCTCTTATCAGCCGCTGCGTATGCGTACTGTAATTTCTCCGCTGGCCACCTTTGCCTCTCAGGCAGCCTGGCTGTTTATTCTGGCCGGCCTTATTCTGGTTATGTTTGATTTTGCCGTAGGCGGTATTTATCTCCTCGGTATCGCCACCATTTTGCAGCTTATAACGTTGCCGGTAGAGTTAAATGCATCTTCCCGTGCGCTGAATCTTTTGCAAACCAATGAAATTTTGGCAGATACTGAAATGGCAGCTGCCAAAAAGGTACTTTCTGCCGCTGCCCTTACATACGTTGCTGCATTGATCAAGCCCATCATCTCGCTGTTCGGCGTGCTCAGAATGGTCTTAACTTATCGTCGCAACCGCTGGTAATTATTAAAGAGGTTTTGATATGAGCGTTAATGCCCGCCAACTGGCGCTGCAAATTTTATATGAGGTGCAGAGCAAGGGCTCCTATGCCAATATTGCACTTTCCTCGGCCCTGAATCGGCAGGAGCTTGCCCCTGCTGACCGTGGCTTCTGCACCGAACTTGTCTATGGTACTCTGCGCCGTCAGGGTACCATTGACTATATTTTAAGCAAATTTATCAAACAGCCGCTGCACAAGCTGCCGCCCAAAATTCTGCTGAATTTGCGTCTGGGTGCTTATCAGCTGCTGTTTATGGATAAAATTCCGCCTTCGGCCGCAGTAAATGAGGCGGTTAAGCTGGCCAAACGCTTCGGCCACCAGGGTACGGCATCCCTCACCAATGCGATGTTGAGGAATATTGACCGTAAACGCGCAGAAATTGCGGCCGACGATTTTTACCCCGATAAACAGCAGCAGCCGGCGGAATATCTGGCGGCCAAATACTCACATCCGTTATGGCTGGCGGCAGAGTGGCTGAACAACTTTGGTTTGGCCGATGCCGAAAAAATGTGTGAGTTTGATAACCAACCCACGCCGTACACTTTGCGCACCAACACGCTGAAAATCAGCCGCGATGAGCTGCTGACTCGAATGACCGAACAGGGTATAACTGCCGAGCCGCTGTCCTTCCCCGAGGAGGCTATGTTGATAACCGGCGGCAACCCTGCGGAATTTATCAGCCAAGGTCTGGTTTATCCGCAGCAAATTACCTCTATGCTGGCCGCGCATATTCTGGCACCCAAGGCCGGCAGCGTAGTGGTTGATACCTGCGCCGCACCCGGCGGCAAGACCACACACATGGCAGCTCTTATGCAAAATGAAGGAAGAATCAACGCCTTTGATGTGCATGAACACAAATTGCAGCTTATCAACGCCAATGCCCAGCGTCTGGGGATTGAAATTATCCAGACTGCCGCCGCGGACAGCCGCCGATTAGACAGTATTCCGCCCAATTCGACTGATTATATTCTGGTGGACGCGCCGTGTTCGGGCCTTGGGGTGCTGCGTTCCCGTCCGGATTCCCGTTGGCGCAAACAGGAGCAAACCTCGGCAGAGCTGGCCGAAATTGCTTACCAAATTCTTTGTGAGGCAGCCACCAAACTAAAAATCGGCGGCAAGCTGTTGTTTTCCACCTGTACCGTCAGCGAATTGGAAAATCAGCAGAATGTACGGCGTTTTCTGGCCGAGCACCCGAATTTTGCGCCCGAGCCGATAACTTATCTGCCGGAATTGTTTGAGTATAAAACCGAAATGCAATTTTTGCCGCACCAGCACGGTCTGGAAGGCTTTTACTTTGCCAAGTTTACAAAAGTGGGGGATAAATAATGGATTTTAAGGCCCAAACAGGCCTGTTGGGGCTTACCAAAGATGAATTGCGTGCCCTCTGCAAGGAGTTAAAACTGCCCGCCTTTAAGGGTGATATTTTATTTGGCTGGCTGCAACAGGGTGTGGTGGATTATAACGCCATGACCAACCTAAGCCGCAAAGACCGCGAGCAGTTGGCCGCACTTTATCCGCTGAGCCTGCCGCAAGTTATCAAGGAGCAGGTTAGCAAAGACGGCACCACCGCCAAATTACTGCTGGATTACGGTGCCGATAACTATGATAACCCTCAGCGTGTGCAGATTGAGCTGGTAATCATGCTGTATAACCGCAGGGAGAGCCGCAGCCGGCATACTCTTTGCATCAGTACACAGGCCGGCTGTGCCATGGGTTGTGCTTTTTGTGCCACCGGCCTCTCAGGCCTTCACCGCAACTTAACCGCAGGTGAGATTGTGGCACAGGTGTTAACCGGCAAGCTCTGGCTTAACCGACACGGTTTGGGAGAAGTTACCAATCTGGTTTACATGGGCATGGGTGAGCCTTTTGCCAATTATCAGCAGGTTATGCAAAGCCTGCGCATCATCAATCACCCCGATGGCTTAAATCTGGGGCAGCGGCGGGTAACCGTTTCTACCTGCGGTCTGGTGCCGGAGATCAAACGCTTTGCCGATGAAGCTGCCGAGTTTGGTCTGGCAATTTCTCTGCACGCCCCAAATGATGAGTTGCGCTCCCGGTTAATGCCCATCAACCGCCGTTACGGCCTGGCAGATTTAATGGCTGCCTGTGATTATTACACCGCCAAAACCAACCGCCGTATCAGCTATGAATACGCGCTGCTGCAAGGTGTAAATGACGGCAAAGAGCAGGCGCAGGCCCTGGCTGAACTGCTTGGCGGCAAGCTGGCCCATGTCAATCTTATCCCTGTAAATTTTGTGGAGGAAACAGGATTTTTGCCCAGCCCCGCCGAAACCTTAAATGAATTTGCAGCTATTCTGAACAGCCGCGGCATTGAAACCACCGTGCGTGAAAAGCGCGGGTCGGACATTGACGGTGCCTGCGGCCAGCTGCGCCGAAATCATAACCGCTAA
Source organism: Bacillota bacterium (assembly GCA_017397935.1). Lineage (GTDB taxonomy): Bacteria > Bacillota > Dehalobacteriia > UBA4068 > UBA4997 > Avidehalobacter. Next base: position 13,677 of record JAFQHN010000007.1, on the reverse strand, counting down.
CCCAAGGAGGTGGCCAATGATTATCAAATATCAGGCTTTGACCATGCAGGGACAGGGCCGTACCAATAACGAGGATTGTTACAGCGTTCTGCCCGATGACGGACTTTTTATGGTATCCGACGGCATGGGCGGACATAACGCCGGTGAAGTGGCCAGCAATATTGCCATTAACGCGGTGGCTTATTATCTGCGCCAAAATGCCGGCCATAAACCGGCCGATATTCTGCTGGAAGAAGCTGTATCATACGCCAATGAGCAAATTTTGACCGACAGCCGCAAAAGCGACGGACACCAGAATATGGGCGCTACGCTGGCGGCAGTCTGGCAGCAGGATGATTTGCTGTATGTGGCCCATGTGGGCGACAGCCGTGTTTATGTTTTTAATGATGAACAGGCACGCAGCCTTACCCGAGACCATTCTCTGGTAGGTGATTTACTGCGTGAAGGTGTTATCACCGCCCAACAGGCCATTAACCACCCCCAAAAAAATGTGCTTACCAGAGCCTTGGGGGTAGAGGAGCAGGTGCTGCCGGACATCAGCGTTTTCGAGCAGCCCATCCCCGGTTTTCTGCTGATATGCTCCGACGGTTTAAGCGCTTATCTGCCTATGGAGAAGGTTTTGCCGCATATTGCCGCCCGTGTAAAACCCGAACAAATGCTGCCGGTGCTGGCCGAGCTTGCCAAAGAAGCCGGCAGTAATGATGACATCACCGGAGTTTTGTTGTGGCAGGAAGATACCGAGGAGGTGAGCGTCAATGACTAACATGATTGGCACCATATTCCATGACCGCTACCAGATTTTGGATATTCTGGGTTCCGGCGGCACCTCGGTGGTTTATAAAGCCAAAGATACCATACTTAACCGTCTGGTAACCATTAAAATTCTGCGTGAGCAGCTGGATACCGACAGTAAATTCTTAAACCGCTTCCGCAACGAGGCTCAGGCCGTTGCCAAGCTTTCTCATCCCAACATCGTCAGCATTTATGATGTGACCTTCTCCGGCGGCCTGCATTATCTGGTTATGGAGTATGTGGAGGGGCAGAGCTTAAAGGAATATCTGGATAAAAACGCACCGCTCCCAGTCGATGAGGCGCTGAATATCTTTCAGCAGCTTTTACAGGCCTTGCAGCACGCCCATGAGAATAATGTCATCCACCGTGATATTAAACCGCACAACATCCTGCTGGACACCAAGCATAATGTTCATGTGACCGATTTTGGTCTGGCCGTAAATGCCGGTGATTTGGCTATGGATAACAAGGGCAGCGATATTATGGGTTCCATCTATTATATGTCGCCCGAGCAGATTAAAGGCGAAAGCGTAACGGTGGCCACCGATATTTACGCTGCCGGTGTACTGCTTTATGAAATGCTCTGCGGCCGCCGCCCGTTTAACGGTGAAACCGCTGTGGAAATTGCCCGCCAGCACTTAAAGGGCAGCTGTATTCCGCCGCATAAAATCAACCCGGCGGTCAGCACCGAACTTTCATCATTGATTATGAAAGCCATGCGGCGCGATAAGGATCTGCGCTTTGCCGACACCGAACAAATGCTGGCCGAGCTGAAAGCCGTACAGAACAAAAACCGCCGTGTGGTAATTAAACCGCAAACGCTGGATTTAACACCGGGCGTCAATCAGGAAAACCCCAGCAAGCCGGACGAAGAACGCACCATTGTTATCAAGCGCCATGTGTCTATGCCGGAACCTGCAAACACCAAAATGCAGTTCTTCCGTGATAAAAAGCCGACACCGCTGTTCTTTATCACCCTGTTTGCCGTGCTGCTGATACTTACCCTGCTTGGCTCAATGGCCAGCATAATGAGTACGCTGACCGGCAATAACGAGGAAATCACAGTAGACAATTATGTTGGTAAGCCGCTGCTTGAAGTCGAGCAGATGCTGACCGAAGCCGGGTTAAAATCCACCGTTAATTACGCATTCAGCGCCGAATATGCCAAGGATGTGGTTATGCGGCAAAACATCTCTCCTGGGCAGAAGGTGAAGGAGGGCCGTTTTATCGACCTGACCGTAAGCCAGGGCAGCCAAACCTTCAAAATGCCCTCGGTCACCGATATGACCTTATCGCAAGCCAAGGTGATTCTCAGCAAATATGATGTAAAGATTGAAAGCACCGAGGTTGTTGATGATACAGTGCCGGCCGGCCAAATTATCAGCCAGCTGCCGGTGGAGGGTGAAGAAGTTAGTGCCGGTGCAGTTGTTACCATCACCCTGAGCAAGGGCAAGGAAATTGCCGTACCCCAGCTGATTGGCCGCACCGAGGAAGATGCCATGGTTTATCTGGTCATCCAGGGATTTAATCTGGGGCAGGTCACCCGAGAGGAAAGCACCCAGTACGATGCCGGTTATGTTATACACCAAAGCCTGACAGCCGGTGATATGGCCATGGAAGGCAGCCAGATCGATTTGGTGGTATCCTCCGGCCCGGGGCCGGCCAGCAAAACCGCCCGTTTAACTTACACCTTGCCATCCGGCAACGATAACGAGTATAATATGGTCATCGAGGTTACCGATGATTCGGGCACGCACAAGGATTATACAGCTGTTCACCGAGGCGGAGAGACCGTTGTCCGTGACATCAATATTATCGGCAGCGGCACCATCAAGGTTTATCTGGACGGCGACGCTGTTTACAGCCAGGATGTATCATAACAAAATATAAATTAAAGAGGTTATAAATGCAGGGAACATTATTAAAAGCCTTTGGCGGGTTTTATTTTGTGCAGGCTGCCGGCGAAGTTTTCTCTTGCAGTCTGCGCGGCCGCCTGAAACTGGAACTTAAAGAACTGCCGCTGGGCTTGATTGTGGGGGACAGCGTGGAAATTACGCCGCTGAACGAGCAGTTGGCAGGCATGGAGGCTGCTTTTGCCGGTGCCCCTGCCGATATGCCCAAGGCGGTTATCGAGGCCATACTGCCGCGCAGCAATTATCTCATCCGCCCCAAGATTGCCAATGTTCAACAATGTATTATCGTGCTGGCGGCCAAGCACCCCAAGCCGGATTTTCTGCTGCTGGACAAGCTGATCGTCGCGCTGCTGGCCATACAGATCCAGCCTGTTATTGTGCTGAACAAAATGGACCAAAACGGGGCTGAAAAGCTGCTGAATGAATTGCAGGTTTACCGGGCGGCCAACATACCCGTGTTGCCCGTAAGTGCCGCCAAAGAGCAGGGGATAGAGGCGTTAAAATCCCTGCTAAACGGCAAGATAAGTGCTGTGGCGGGGCAAAGCGGCGTTGGTAAATCTACTTTGCTTAATCTGTTGCAGGCCAACCAACAGCTGGCCACCGGTGACATCAGCCGCAAATTACAGCGCGGCCGCCATACCACCCGCACGGTAGAACTGCTGCCGCTTTCCGCCGGCGGCTGGATTGCCGACACACCGGGTTTTTCACGCCTGGATTTTCCACCGGAGATCAAAGCCGAGGATTTGGCCGGTTTTTACCCTGATTTTACCGCCTTGGCCGACGGATGCCGCTTTGATATGTGCCGACATGAGAACGAACCGGACTGCCGGGTAAAAGAGGCGGTGGCCGCCGGTGAATTATCGACCGAGCGTTATCAGCGTTATCTGGCGCTGCTTAATCTGCTGGCCAATAAAAATGACCGTAATTATTAAAAATTACCCGATAAATTTTCTCTGAATATTTTTGGACAAAGGAGTTTCTGCCATGATAAAAATTGCCCCCTCTCTGCTGGCCGCCGATATGGGTGACCTGCGTAATGCCGTTGCCAAGGTTGAAAAAGCCGGTGCCGATTATTTGCATCTGGATGTTATGGACGGCACTTTTGTGCCCAACATCTCTTATGGCCCGGCCATCATCAAAACCCTGCGTAAAAACAGTAAACTGTTCTTTGATGTGCATTTGATGGTGGAGGAGCCCGGCCGTTATTTGCAGGATTTTGCCGCCGCCGGTGCCGATTCCATCTGTGTGCATTATGAGGCCTGCCGCCATCTGCACCGCGTTATTCAGCATATTAAAGAGTTAGGCATCAAAGCTGCCGTGGCCCTTAATCCTGCCACCCCCGTATCCGTTTTGGAGGATATTCTGCCCGATTTGGATATGGTGCTGATTATGAGTGTAAACCCCGGTTTTGGCGGACAAAGCTTTATTGAAAACAGCAATAACAAAATTGCCAAGCTTTCTGCCATGATTAAAGAACGCGGGCTGGATATTGATATTGAAGTGGACGGCGGTGTTTATACCGGCAATATTGAAAAAATTGCAGCTGCCGGTGCCAATGTTTTTGTAGCCGGAACCGGTATCTTCGGTCAGCCGGATTACCAGGCAGCCATCTCGGAGATGCGTAAAATCTCGGAGAACGTTCAGAACAAGATTAACTGAAAAATGCAGACAAAAAAGGCACAGATAAGTTAACTCCGTGCCTTTTTAGTTATTATTTTATGCATTAAAGTTTAGTGGATAATCTCGGCAAATTCCGCCTTGCAGGCCCATGCCAAATCCGCAGGCGCCAGGGTCATCTGCATACCAAGCTTTCCTGCACTGACCGTAATCGTGGGTAAATCCGCAGCCGCCGCATGAATAACCGTACGAAAAGCTTTCTTCATCCCCACGGGAGAACAGCCGCCCTTAACATAGCCGGTGGTGGGGGTAATGTCCTTGGCATGAATCATCGCCACGGATTTTTCACCTACGGCAGCAGCAGCCTTCTTCAAGTCCAGCTCTTTATCAGCCGGTATCACAAAAACATAATTACTGCGGCTGTTGCCCACAGTCACCAGTGTTTTATAGGTCTCATCACAGCTTTTACCAATGGCCGCGGCCACGCTGACGCCATCCATAAAGCCATCACAATCATAAGAGGTACATTCATAACTGATGCCCAGCGTATCCAACTCTCTTAAAGCGTTGGTTTTGGTCGGTTTTTTAGGTTTTGCCATATTATCTACCACCTTTTTCACCCAATTTTGCAATAATTACATTATAAGTTTTTTCCGAGGATTGTCAACCGTGACCAATAATTTTTCTGAAAATCATAAAATTGAAATCGGCGGTGTTTATCAGGCCAAAATCACCGGCTATACCCATGATGGGCGCGGTGTGGCCCGCGTTGGCGGGCGGGTGATTTTTGTACCCGGTGCACTGTTGGGAGAACAGGCAGAGCTAATTATCACCGCTGAACAGAAAAAAATCTTCTCTGCCCGTTTACTGAAAGTTTTGCGGCCTGTGCCGGAACGTACCGAGCCGATTTGCCCTGCATATCACAGCTGCGGCGGCTGCCATTTACAGCACATGACCTATGATGAGGAGCTGCGTTTTAAGCAGGGGCAGGTGGAATCCGCCTTAAAGAGGCTGGGCAGCCTGCATAATTTACCCATGCAGCCGATTATTGCCGCCGAGCAGCAGTTTCATTACCGCAACAAGGGTGTTTTCCATGTGGCGCGTATGCAAGAGCAAGTGCGTTTGGTTTTCTGGGATGAGAATTCTCACCAGCCGGCAGCAGACACCTGCAAATTGCTTTTTCCACCGGCCATCAACAACCTGACCGAATGGCTGACCAACCAAAAACTGCCGCCAAACATCGTGGATGTAATGGTGCGTTATGCCCCCGGCAGCGGTGATTTGCTGCTGAGCTTCAAGCTTGCTGATGAAAATATCCCGGCTGTATCACCCTTGCTGCACCGGGCAGCCGATAAATTCCCCCAGCTTAAAGTTATGGCCTGCCAAACACCCCAAGGCTGGCATAATTTATCAGCCGCCGGGCAGATTACAGACTCGCTGGGCAATACCGATTATCTGATTTCCGCTCCGGCTTTCTTTCAGGTCAACAACGCCCAAACGCTTAAACTGCTGCAAACGGTGGCCGGTTTCTTTGGTGGAAATGAGCAGCTTTTGCTGGATGCTTACTGCGGTATCGGCACGCTTGGGCTTTATCTGGCCAAAAATCTGTCGCATCTGCGCCAACTGGTAGGAATTGAAATTAACCCCAGCGCCGTACATGATGCCACCGCCAATGCTGCCATAAACCATATCAACAACGCCGAATTTACCTGCGGTGCAGCTGAGAAGGTTTTTGGCAGAATTGTGCAGCGTTACCAGCGACCCGATGCTGTTATTATTGACCCGCCGCGCCGCGGCTGCCACCAGGCCCTGCTGGATGGTCTGCTTGATTTGGCACCGGATAAAATCATCTATGTGTCCTGCAACCCGGCTACTCTGGCACGGGATTTGAACAGCCTCTGTGCCGAAAAATACCGTCCAATGTATATTCAGCCGGTGGATATGTTTCCGCGTACCCATCACGTCGAGACGGTATGTTTATTGTCCAAACCAATTTTGTAACTTATTTTCTAATTTATGACAAGTGGGATTGCAATAAAAGATTAAATGATGTATAATATTTTAAATATTTATTTAAGCATAAACCTGCATTACATATTGTAAGGGAGATATACGATGATTGGACTTACCGAATGGTGGAATGATTTGGTTGCCACCTTTGTGAAATGCTTTATAAGAGAAGACCGATATATGCTCTTGCTGGATGGCATTGGAATTACCATTAAAATATCTCTTCTTGCAGTTGTTATTGGTATTGCGATAGGTTTGGTTATTGCTTTCTGCAATCTGTCCAAAAGTAAGATCTTAAATTTGTTCGGCAGAATTTATACTGATATTATCCGCGGCACCCCCTCTGTCACCCAGCTTATGATCATTTACTTCGTTGTTTTTGCTACGGTAAACTGGGAGAAATGGATTATTGCGGCGATTGCATTCGGCATTAACTCCGGTGCATACGTCTCGGAGATTATTCGTGCAGGTATTTTGTCCATTGATAAAGGACAGGCAGAGGCAGGCAGATCGCTTGGTCTGAACGCAGCACAAACTATGTCATATATTGTAATTCCGCAGGCTGTAAAAAACATCTTCCCGGCGCTTTGCAACGAGTTTATTGTGCTGATTAAGGAAACGGCTATTGTTGGTTACATCGGTCTTGTAGATATTCAAAAGGCCGGCGATTTCATCAAGAGCCAGACGTTCGAAGCGTTTATGCCTCTTATCGCAACTGCGATAATTTATTTTGTACTCATCAAGATTTTAACAGTTATTATGGCTCGTGTTGAAAAGGCACTCCGCAAGTCAGAGGCTAAATAAGGAGGATTCAAATGATAACAGTTAAAAATCTACATAAAAGTTTTGGAGATGTGCACGTTCTCACCGGTATTGACGAACACATTTCCAAAGGTGAGGTTGTGGTTATTATCGGCCCGTCAGGATCCGGTAAAAGTACCTTCCTGCGTTGTTTGAATTTGTTGGAGCAGCCGACTGCCGGAGAAATCTATATTGATGACCAGCTGATCACATCGCCCGGGGCAGATGTAAATTTGATTCGCCAAAAGATGGGCATGGTTTTCCAGCAGTTTAATCTCTTCCCGCACCTTACAATTATGGAGAATATAACGCTGGCACCCGTAAAACTCAAAAAAATGTCCAAACAGGACGCGATTAAAAAAGGAATGGAATTGCTGGAAAGAGTTGGGCTTGCCGAAAAAGCCAACAATTATCCTTCTCAGTTGTCCGGCGGCCAGAAACAGAGAGTAGCGATTGCAAGAGCACTTGCAATGCAGCCGGAAATTATGCTTTTTGATGAACCTACCAGCGCGCTGGACCCGGAAATGGTCGGTGAGGTTCTGGATGTTATGAAGGACCTGGCAGATTCGGGAATGACTATGGTGGTTGTCACCCATGAGATGGGTTTTGCCAGAGAAGTCGGCACCCGGTTACTGTTTATGGACCAGGGCATTGTGATGGAACAGGGCGCACCGGAAGAAGTGTTCTCTAACCCCAGGAATGAAAGAACACAGAGTTTTTTAAGTAAGGTGCTCTAATAAGCCACCACAAATTTTGTTATCAAATCTCGTTATCAAAGAAGTGATCTTCTTGATAAATATAATATTTACAAAAGGAGTTATTATCATGAAAAAAACAATGAAGTTCCTCGCACTTGTGTTAGCGTTTGCAACCCTGACACTCACCTTTGCCGGCTGTGGCCAGAATGATGCCCCCTCTGATGAAGGCGAAAAAATCATATTTGGTACCAATGCAGAGTTCCCGCCCTTTGAATTCGTTGCCAACAACGGCGGCGTTATCGGTGAGTTCGACGGCATCGACATGGCTATTGCTGACCTGATTGCCAAAGACAACGGCATGACCGCAGAAATCTCCAACATGGAATTTGACTCTCTGTTGATCGCTTTGGACAACGGCCAGGTAGATGCAGTTATTGCAGGTATGTCTGTTGACCCGGAGAGAGCTGAGAAGGTTAACTTCTCCATTCCTTACTATCAGGCAACTCAGGTTATGATCGTTAAGGAAGATTCCACCATTACCAAGGCTGCCGATATGGCTGACAAGAAGATTGCCGTTATTCAGGGCTATACCGGTGAAATGTGCGTAAGCGATATGAACTTCGAGTACTCTTCCTTCAAGAAGGGCACCGATGCTGTTATGGAACTGGTAAACGGCAAGGCCGATGTTGTAGTAATTGACTCGGCAACTGCCAGCAAGTATGTAGCCGACAACGAAGGCTTAAAGATCGTTGAAGATGCTGAAGCATTCGCTAACGAAGAATATGCGATTGCTGTAAAGAAAGACAATACTGAGCTGCTCGAAATGATCAATGCTTCCTTGCAGGAACTGCTTGATGCCGGCAAAATTGCTGAGCTCGGCGACCAGTACTCTGTTACCGAATAATTAAAACATTTACGAATATAATACTTACACAGTCAAATTTTAGCCACGGTTGATGTTTATTTTTAACTGATACCGTGGCTTTTTCTTATGTATGTCTAAGTTTGTAACAGTATAATTATAATGTGTTTTTATATTTTTGCACACAGTGATGAAGAAATTGTAATACTTGTGTGTTATAATATAAAAAAACCTGTTTTAAGGAGACTAAAATGAAGCTATTATATGCCGAAGATGAACCGGCTTTATCCGAAGCCGTTGTTGATTATCTGACTTATAACAAATATATCGTGGATGCCGTGTATAACGGCGAGGATGCTTATGACTATGCTATGTCCGGCGAATATGACGGCATTATTCTTGATATTATGATGCCCAAACGAAACGGTCTGGAAGTGCTCTCTGCTATCCGCAGAAGCGGATGCCAAACACCGGTACTTCTGCTGACCGCAAAGACTCAAGTGGAGGATCGCATCCGAGGCTTGGATTCAGGTGCGGATGATTATCTTCCCAAGCCCTTTGATATGGGAGAACTGATTGCCAGAATACGTGCAATGCTCAGACGAAGAGAGGAATTTCATCCCGATTTGATTCACTTTGGAGACTTAACGCTGAATATGCAGTCCGGCGAGATCAGTGTGGGAGAGATTTCTTTTCAGTTACCCAAGCAGGAATATCGTCTGATGGAACAACTCATGCTCAATCACACGATGTTTATGTCCACGGAAGATTTACTTGTTAAAGCGTGGGGGTATAATGCGGAAACGGACATTAACAGCGTTTGGCTGTATGTTTCCTATCTGCGTAAACGCCTTACTGCCATGAACTCCAAGGTCGAGATTGTTTCAAAGCGTAATATTGGATATAAACTGGAGTTTCAGCCATGACAAAGACACTAAAAAAGCGATTTATCATATTCACCATGACGGCAGTTACCTGTCTGCTGGTGTTCATCGTCCTTGCAATCAACAGCCTTAACTGGATGATGCTTGAACGCCAGTCAGATATGGTACTGGAAACGCTTGTGGATGCTGACGGTATCTTTCAACAAATGGATTTCAACCGTCCTCCACCTTTCTCACGCCCGCTGGATATGGACAGAATGCGAGCTTCTCGTTTCTTTACTGTCCGAAGTGATTTTAGCGGCAATATCATGGATGTAAATATCGACCAAATATCCGCTATCGACAAAGAAACTGCAAAAAGTTATGCTTTGGAAGTATTGAAAACGGATGATACATCCGGTCGGGTGCATGGATACAAGTATGCGGTAAAAGAGTTAGGACCGAACAAATTGACGTTCTTTATGGATACTTCTGAGCAAAGTGAAAACTTCTGCATGGTTTTATTCGCATCCTCAGCAATAGCGGTGCTGTGTTGGGTGATTCTGCTTATTATTGTTATTCTGCTTTCGGGCAAGGTAATTCGCCCTGTACTTGTGGGTATGGAAAAGCAAAAGCAGTTTATCACCAATGCCGGACATGAAATGAAAACACCCCTTGCTATTATTCAGTCCAACAATGACACCATGGCGCTGATCCACGGCGAAAACAAATACAATGTGCATATCCGCAATCAGACTAAGAGGTTGAACGTACTGATGTCCAATCTTCTGACCCTTGCCAAACTGGATGAAGAAATCCCTCTGCCGACAGAAACCGTAAACATTAGCGATGTTGCAGGCGAGCTGCTTCCTGCCTATACGGAAGATGCGCAGGCACGAAATCTCCGTTTTACTGTGCAAATCGATCCGGATATTGTCATTCAGACGAATAAGGACAGCTTCCGTCAGATGCTAACCGTTTTACTGGATAATGCGATTAAATACACGCCTGACGGTGGCTTTGTTCGTTTGTCTCTCGCAAGAGATGGCAGACATATTCAGATCATCGAAGAAAATACCTGTGACCCGTCCCTTGAGCCAGACCCGGAGCGACTGTTTGAACGGTTTTACCGAGGGGATGCTGCAAGGACACAGAAAGAATCCTCCGGCTATGGTATCGGTTTGTCTGCGGCTCGTGCCATTTGCGAGAACTTCGGCGGCAAGCTGACAGCAGAATATTCCTCTGCCGACAGCATCCGCTTTACTGCCAGATTTTGAGATTTCAATAAATGTTCACAAACCTTCCCGTATTCGTTCACATACGGGAAGGTTTTTCTAATGTAGCTCATAGGTTGGCAGCATATAATTTAACCATAGAAAGGAGGAATGCCGTTTTGCAATTCAGACATGAAGTAAAACATGAGATCAGCCATCACGATATGCTGATTCTGCGGCAAAGGCTTCGGGCGGTGATGAAACCGGATGCTCACGCCATAAACGGAAAGTATCTGATACGAAGTCTGTATTTTGACAACTTTGATGATAAAGCCCTGCGCGAAAAGCTGGATGGCATAAGGACTCGAGAAAAATACCGTATTCGTCTGTATAATCATGATACTTCCATGATCCGTTTGGAGAGAAAATTCAAGCATTGTGGTCTGGGTTACAAAAACTCGGCCAAACTGACGCCGGAGCAGGCACAGGCGATTGCCGACGGGGATGTAGAATGGATGGCAAAACACGATAATGATTTGATACGCACCTTTTATTCCCGTATCAGAAGCGAGAGTTTACGGGCAAAGGTTATCGTGGATTATATCCGTGAACCGTTTTTGTTCGCACCCGGTAATGTGAGAGTTACATTAGATTCCAATATCCGCACAGGTATCAGGTGTACCGATTTTCTGAATCCTGAGTGTATTACTGTGCCAATTAAGGATTCTCCCTGTGTTATGGAGGTTAAATGGGACAATTATCTGCCCGATGTGATTCGGGATGCCGTACAGCTTGATGGCAGACGAAGCGCAGCGTTTTCCAAATATGCTGCCAGCCGTATGTATGATTAAAAAACATTAACAAATAAAGGAGCAACGCAAACTATGACTTTCAATGATATTTTCAAGTCCAGTTTTCTGGAAAACGTATCTTCAATCAGCGTACTGGATATGCTGCTGACCATTGTATTGTCTTTTTGTATCGGTATTTTTATTTTTCTCGTTTATAAAAAAACCTACCGCGGTGTGATGTATTCTTCCGGGTTTGGCACAACATTGATAGCCCTAACAATGATTACTGCCATAATCATTCTGGCAGTATCTTCCAATGTGGTGCTTTCTCTTGGTATGGTCGGCGCACTGTCTATCGTCCGTTTTCGTGCCGCTATCAAGGATCCACTTGATATTTGCTTTTTGTTCTGGTCGATCGGTGCCGGTATTATCCTGGCGGCAGGCATGATCCCGCTGGCAGTTCTTGGCAGCGTTTGCATTGGCCTGGTTTTGCTGATATTTGTCAATCATACATCGCCCACGCGTCCATATATGGTGGTGCTGAACTGCGCAGATCATGATGTGGAGGAAAAAGCCATGAATTTTATTGCCCAAAATGTGGTTCGTAATGTACTTAAAAGCAAATCTGCGGTAAAAGGTGCGATTGAACTGAATATTGAAGTTCGCCTGAGAAACGATAACACAGATTTTATCAATGTACTCGCTGAAATACCCGGTGTCAGCAGTGCAATAATCGTTTCTTATAACGGCGATTATATGGGGTAAGAATATGTCCGGCAGCAAACATTTTGATAAAATAGCCTGGGCCGTTACTGCTCTGATGTTCATACTTACCATTTTATTTATGAACGGCACTTCTCTTGGCCTTACAGTCATGAAGCATACCATGGGCTATGAAAACCGATTGTTCGATAATACAAGGGTGCATACCATTGATATTGTCATGGATGATTGGGATGAGTTTATTGCTAACGCCACCAGCGAGGAATACTATACTGCCGCTATGGTGATCGACGGCGAAGCCTATAAAAACGTAGGCATCCGTGGCAAGGGTAATACATCTTTGTCTACGGTTTCCTCCATGAACAGTGATCGCTACAGCTTCAAGGTGGAGTTTGACCACTACGACAATTCCATAACCTATCACGGACTTGACAAACTCAGTCTGAATAATCTCATACAGGATGCCACCATGATGAAGGACTATCTTACCTATACTATGATGAATGAGTTTGGTGCCGCTGCGCCCCTTTGCAGTTTTGTGTATATCACCGTCAACGGCGAAGATTGGGGACTGTATCTTGCGGTAGAGGGTGTTGAGGACAGTTTTCTTGAACGGAATTACGGTTCGGATTATGGCGAACTGTACAAGCCGGACAGCATGAGCTTCGGTGGCGGTCGTGGAAATGGTAAAGACTTCAATATGGACGATTTTATGAATCGTGAAGAATCTGCTGATGACTCCGAGCAAGGAACAGAGATGCCCGATAGAGGTAACTTTGATCCGTCCGCTATGTTTGGTGGGAATATGCCCAATATGGGCAACTTCGATACGTCACAGATGCAGGGCGATATGCCACAGATGCCCGGTATGACACAGGGCGGTGCTGAAAACGGCGATAAGTCCTCCGTTGGCGATGGCAGAGGTGATTTCAGTTTCTCGATTGACGAAGAAACCCTTCGTGCTGCTTTTGAGAAGCTCGAACTCGATACAGCACTCCTTGACGGTATTGATTTTGAAAATATCACGATGGAAAATATCCAGTCCGTTCTTTCCTCTCTGGATGATGAAACGATGAAAGCGCTGATGCAGGAACTTATGGGCAACAGTTCCTTTGGCGGCAGCTTCGATTTTGGCAATATGGGTGGCTTTGGCGGTTTTGGTATGGGTTCCTCTGATGTCAAGCTGCAGTATATCGATGACAGTATCGACAGCTATTCAAACATCTGGAATAACGCAAAGACCGATATAACCGAAGCAGACCAGCTGCGTCTGATTGAATCCCTTGAAAAGCTTACGAACGGCGAACAGATTGAATCCGTGGTGGATATTGAACAGGTCATTCGTTATTTCGTTGTTCACAACTATGTGTGCAACGGAGACAGCTATACCGGC
>JAFQHN010000002.1 GCA_017397935.1 Bacillota bacterium | reverse complement strand
TATTAAGTATGCCCGTTAAGGTATATGGAGTCAGGCTTTTGAGTTCAAATTGAGATAAATTCTTGTATAAGAGATTGAGATTATGCAGTTGTCAGAGACTTGATTTTAGATAGTTAAATAGTTTCTGGTGGCAATAGCGAGTAGGTCACACCTGTACCCATTCCGAACACAGCAGTTAAGCTCCTTAGCGCCGATGGTACTTGGGTTTTCCCTGGGAGAGTAGGACGCCGCCAGAAATTTTTTTGCCCATTTACAAGCTCTTCCCTCAAGCCTGAGGAAAGGGCTTTTTTTGCTTGTCTGAGATAAGCATTTGTCTGTATAACTGACCTTTATATTCATTTTTTGTGAATGCTAATAGAAACGAAAAGAAGCAATAAAAAGAAGCAAGGTGTATTTCAAACTGGCTCCTTTCAGTCAGTATTTAGTTTAATAAACCGGAATTTATTTTTTTGATATACTCTCCTTTATTGTCAATACTAATCCACATATAGCTGTAATAATACATACACTCATTGGAATTTGCATTTTCATAAATACAATACCGCTGTAAATCCCTTGAATACCATTTACAAGCCAAGGGCTTTCTGGCGAACAAACCAAAGATACAATAAGCAGAATGGTGCTAAGAAATCCTATGCTGAATAATACTAATCCTAATACAAATTTTTTCATACATTCACACTCCTTTGTTGAATTATTATTCTTCTAACTGTCTCGTTATTTATATAGACGGGAGAATCCGGCAAAACGCTTCAAATTATGGCTATATTATAGCATACTTTGGTTTATTTGTATTGCTCCTGAGATGAAAATTTACATATATACTATTTATGCGTAATCGTAAAGGCATCAATACAGAGGTTAGCTGCATAATCCTTTTTGATAGTTAAGGTTTTACAGGTGAGTTAAAATCTCCCTTTTTTATTGCGGAGATTTATGTTAGAATAGATAACAAGCAAATTGCGGGGAGGAGTTGGCTGAAATGCGCCGAAAGGATAGAGAAATTACGGATTGGCAGGCGATAATGCAGATTGTTGGCGATTGTCATTGTTGCCGTGTGGGGTTTAATGACGGTGGACGTGTGTATATAGTGCCGCTGAACTTTGGTTATGAGGTGTCTGACGGTGGAGACCTGACCTTTTATTTCCACAGCGCGCAGGAGGGGCGTAAGATGGATTTGCTGCGGCAGTCTTCGTATGCGGCTTTTGAGATGGACACCGGGTATTCCTTGCAGGTTGGCAGCTTGGCCTGCACCTGTACCGCTGCTTTCCAGAGCATTTTCGGCGAGGGTGAGACGTATATTATTACTGATCCGGAGGATAAGATCCATGCCTTGCAGCTGATTATGCAGCATAATACCGGCCGTGGGGATTGGAAATTTGTTCCTGCGATGCTGGATGAAGTGGCCATTTGGTGTTTGCGGGTAAAGGAATTATCCTGCAAGCAGCATGAATAGCGGCTTTGCTGCACCGTAAAAATAGTAGGATTTTTATGCAAAAAAGAGGATATGCAATTTTGCATATCCTCTAAAAATTTATTTTGGCTTATTTAATGTAGTTCAGCGGGTTTACACTGTCACCGTTCACGATAACCTCAAAGTGCAGATGAGCGCCGGTGCTGTTGCCGGTCGAGCCCTCTGTACCGATTTGCTGACCGATGGTAACTTTGTCACCGGCCGAAACTGAAATACTCTTCAAGTGAGAATAGCGGGTTTTCAGGCCATCGCCATGGCTGATAACAATATCGTTGCCATAACTGCCGTTGTAACCGGCCTCCAAAACCGTGCCATCCTTGGCTGCCCAGACAGGATCACCGGAGTTACCGTCGATATCCAAACCGGTGTGGTAGCCGCGGCTGCGCGTTCCATAATAAGAACTGATGCGCTTGGCGGTAGTCGGCCAAATCATACCGGCCTCAGTTACATAAGTGGTAGAACGGGAACTCGTCTGTACCTGAGCGCCCTGCATTACAATGGCGTCCACCGCTTCCACCAGGGTAGTGGATTTCATCTCATAGCGGGCAGTTTCCACGCCGTTGGTCTGCACCAACTGCAAGGTCACCTCACGGGAGCCGTTTACGCCTTGCTGCTTGGTCTCGGTTACGCCGTAACGCAGCTTGTTGCTGTTCTTATAAACAGTTTTGAAGGGAACTTCCTCGGTACGGGTTTTTTCCAGCACCACAATCACGCTGATAGGTGCAACACCGGTGTCAATGCCCTTTAACGCCAGCTTCGCCTCATTCAAATCACAAAGCTCGGCCACTTTTGCCTCAGCAGGCTCAACGATAACTTCTTCGGCGAACTTGGCGTCCAAAACAGTCATTGTTGAATCGTTGGGCAAATAAGAGCGTTTCAGATATTGCAGTGCATTGTTGGCCAGCTCGGTCGAGCCCATATAAACTACGGGTTTGCCGTTCACCACAATGGCGGCGCCGTCGGTAACCGGGGTGGCGGCTTCGGCCAGAAGCTGCATTGCCTCCTCATAGGATACAACCGTGTCGGCCTTAATATCGGCAGCCACAGTTACATTTTCAGCGAAGTAAACCTCACTATCAGCCAGTGTTTTCTGTTCAGCCAAAAAATCGGCGATGACGGCTTCGGCTTGCGCCTCACTTTTTACGGCAGCGATTTGGCGATTGTCAACCATAATTCCGGCCGGCGTGGCTGAGAAAGCCATAACCAGTGCCATAATCATGGCCAATGCCACTAACACACCGCCGGAGAGCATTACCGTCTTTCTGGGAGATTTGATTTCTTCCATAAAAGCCTCCTTTGGTTTTCTGATGAATTTTGCTTGTGTATAAATTTAGCAAAATTCACCTTTGGGGGCCGGTGATTAGCTGTGAAAACGTCGGTTATTCACAAGATAACCACAGGCTTATGAGTAATTATACCACATTCAGGTGGAAAAATCAAGCTTTACGGGCGGTTTCTCTGTTGGTTTAGGCCCAGCTAAACGGCCTGAGTTTTCTTTTCTGCAATTTATTTGCATTTCTTGGCGGTCATGCGTGGTGTTCTCTCTGCTTGACGGGCGGCGCAGATAAGATTATAATAAGATAGTAATTATCGCATATTCATCCCGTTTTAATGATATGAATGAGGTTATATAATGCAAAATTTCAACACTAATGCGGCGGTGCAGCGGCTGCGCTTCTGGTATAAAAACGCGCGTCCGGCTTCTTTGCCGCAAAGTCTGCTGCCGGCCTTGACGGCGCTGGCGCTTGCTGCCGGGCAGGCGGATTTCTCGCTGATTTTGGGCCTGTTGGCTGTGCTGGGTGCGGCATTGGCTCATCTCAGCCTGAATCTTTTTGATGATTATTTTGATTATCGCAAATTAAAGACCGGCTTCCGGGAGTCTCTGGCGGCGCAGGGTATGCGGGCGCGTACCGCCAAATGTCCATATCTCACCTCCGGGCAGGCTACTGTGGATGAGCTGTTGATGGCCTGCATCGGTTTTGGTGCGGCGGCCGTGTGTTTGGGCGGTGTGGTTTGGCTGTTCCGCGGTAATGCCGTTATCTGGCCGGCTTTGCTGGGTCTGCTGCTGGGTATTTCCTATTCCGGCGACCCGCTGCGCCTCAGTTATCGCGGCTTGGGAGAAGCCGTTATCGGCGTTATTTTTGGCCCGCTGCTGGTGGCCGGCGTTTATATCGCCGCCTGCGGGCAATTTACGGCACCGGCCTTGGCACTGGGTGTTGCCATGGGCCTGCTGGTTACCAACATTTTATTCACACATTCCGTGCTGGATTTACAGGCTGATTTATATGCCGGCAAATTTACGCTGGCTGCCCTGCTGAAAACCCCACAAAACTTTCGCCGTGCCTGCGCCCTGTTCACCTTTGGGCCGTTTGTGTTGGTTCTGTTGGCGATATTATGCCGCTGGCTTGCGCCCATCTGGCTGCTGGTTTTGCTGGCGCTGCCGCTGGCCGTGGCGCTGTACCGGTCAATGCTGCTTTTTCTGCAAAAACCGCAGGTACGCCCGCGCCGCCTGCCTTGGTATGGCCCCATGGGGGATTGGCCCAAATACTGTGCGGCCGGTTTGGATTGGTTTCTGCTGCGCTGGTTTTTATCCCGCAATTTGACCACCGCCTTCGGGCTTTGCTGTATTGCGGCCAGTCTGTTGTCATAAATGTTGTAATATATAGGAGAAATTATGCTTAAACAGTTATTATATATGCCGTGGTGGTTCTTCCGTGCCAGAATTTTGGGGCAGAAGCGGCCGCTGCAAACGGTACTTTTTGTGTCCAATATCTGTAATCTGCGCTGCAAGCATTGTGCCGAGAGGGGGCACGCCGGCGGTATCAGCAAAACCTATGAGCAGCTTAAAGAGGAGATGCTCTATGCCTACGGCCTTGGCTCGCGCTTCATTGATTTTGAGGGCGGTGAGCCGACCATTTGGCGTGACGGCAGCCACGATTTGAACTCCCTTATGGCGCTGGCGCGGCAAATCGGTTTTTATACCTGTACCGTTACCACCAACGCCCAGCTGCCCATTGATAACCTGCAAGCCGACAGCATTTGGGTCAGCCTGGACGGCGTGGGCAAATATCACGATATGATCAGAGGGGAGGGCGCTTTTGCCCGTTTGGAGAAGAATATTGCTGCCTCCGGTCAGCCGAACCTCAGCGTCAATATGGCCATCAACCGCCTGAATGCCGCCTCGGTGGAGGAAACTATTGAATATGTCGCCCAAAATCCTGCTATTCAGCAGATTTCGCTCAACTTCCACACCCCGTATCCCGGCACCGAGCACATGGCCCTGCCGTGGGAGCAGCGAGTGCAGATCATCGACCGCATTATCGACTATAAAAAACGCGGCTACCCGATTATGAACAGCGTCTCCGGCCTTAAATTGATGAAAACCAACGATTTCCCCAAGGAATGTTGGGTGTCCAATTTTATTCTGGCTGACGGCACCCGTTTGACGGAGTGCGCCGGCCGTACTGCCGGTGTCTGCGATGAGTGCGGCTTCTGCATGGCCGGTGAAATGCACAGCGTGATGACATTGAAGCCCGATACCATTCTGGCCGGGTTGAAATTGCGCCTGCCGGCTAAAAAATAATGAGAAAATGACGGGGAGGGTTGCTTATGCTGAGCCGACAAGCGCAGGAGATTTTGCAGTATGCCGAACAAACCTGGGGGCATCGGCCGGACACCCCGTGGCTTAAATACCCCGATAATCTGGTGCTGCGCCACCCCGGCAGCCGCAAATGGTATGCTCTGCTGATGCCCGTCGCACGCTGCAAGCTGGGTTTAAGCGGCGAGGGCAGCGTGGCTGTTATCAACCTAAAATGCGGCGCCGAGCTCTCCGGCTCTCTGCGGCAAATGGCCGGTTGCTTCCCGGCTTATCACATGAACAAAAAGCTTTGGCTGACGGTGCTGCTGGATGGTACTCTGCCCACCGAGGAAGTATTGCAGCTGGTAGAGCTTAGCTTTTCTCTCACCGCCGATAAAAAAGATATAAAATAATTAGCTATAACAAAAACCCCCGCCTTGCACAGACGGGGGTTAAAATTTACCTTAAAATACCAAGGTGTTAATTACATCATGGGCATATTCGGGGGCATCATGGGCATAGCCGGGGTTTCCTCCGGAATATCAGCCACCAAAGCCTCGGTGGTCAGCAGCATGGAAGCTACGGAGGCAGCATGGGTCAAGGAGGAGCGAACTACCTTAACGGGGTCAACGATACCGGCAGCAACCATATCCTCGAACTCACCGGTGGCAGCGTTGAAGCCGATGCCGGCAGGAGCAGCCTTAACCTTCTCTACGATAACAGCGCCTTCCAGGCCGGCGTTGGTAGCAATCTGCTTAACAGGAGCCTCCAAAGCCTTGCTGATGATGCGGATACCGGTCTTTCCGTCGCCGTTGGCAGCATCAGCCAGAGCTTCCAGCTCAGCAATAGCCTTGATCAGCACGGTGCCGCCGCCTGCAACATAACCTTCCTCAACAGCAGCGCGGGTGGAGTTCAGGGCGTCCTCAATACGCAGCTTCTTCTCTTTCAGCTCGGTCTCGGTGGCAGCACCTACGCGGATAACTGCAACGCCGCCGGCCAGCTTAGCCAAACGCTCCTGCAACTTCTCACGGTCGAAGTCGGAGTGAGTGTCGGCAATCTGAGAGCGAATCTGAGCGATACGGCTGTTGATGGCATCGCCGTCGCCATAGCCGCCAACGATGGTGGTGTTGTCCTTGCTGATGCGAACCTGACGAGCACGGCCCAGCATATTCAGGGTCATGTTTTCCAACTTAATGCCCAACTCCTCAGCAACAATGTTGCCGCCGGTCAGGATAGCAATATCTTCCAGCATAGCCTTCTTGCGGTCGCCGAAGCCGGGGGCCTTAACAGCAACGCAGGTAAAGGTGCCGCGCAGTTTGTTTACGATAAGGGTGGCAGCAGCCTCGCCTTCAACATCGTCAGCGATGATCAGCAGCGGGCGGCCGGCCTGCATAACTTTTTCCAGCACAGGCAGCAATTCCTGTACGGTGGCAATCTTCTTCTCAATCAACAGAATCAGAGGCTCATCCAGCAGAGCTTCCATCTTGTCGGTATCAGTTACCATGTAGGGGCTGATGTAGCCGCGGTCAAACTGCATACCCTCAACCACGTCGCAGGTGGTCTCAAAGGTCTGGCTGTCCTCAACGGTGATAACGCCGTCCTTGCCAACTTTCTCCATAGCCTCGGCAATCAGCTCGCCGATTTCAGGGTCATTGGCGGAAACGGAAGCAACCTGTGCAATAGCCTCGGGGCTTTCTACGGTCAGAGCAGCTCTCTTAACGCTTTCAACGGTGGCAGCAACTGCCTTGTCAATGCCTTTCTTCAAGATGATGGGGTTGGCACCGGCGGTAACGTTCTTAATGCCCTCGCTGATGATGGCCTGAGCCAGTACGCAGGCAGAGGTGGTGCCGTCACCGGCTACATCGTTGGTCTTGGTAGCAACTTCCTTAACCAGCTGTGCGCCCATGTTCTCGGTAGCGTCTTCCAGGTCAATCTCCTTGGCAATGCTTACACCGTCGTTGGTGATCAGCGGAGAACCGAATTTACGCTCCAAAATTACGTTTCTGCCCTTGGGGCCAAGAGTTACTTTTACAGCGTCTGCCAGGGCGTCAACGCCTCTTTGCAGAGCATAACGGGCATCTTCTTTGAAAATAATCTGTTTTGCCATTGTTATATATCCTCCAAATATTTAGTGTTTAATATTATTTTTTGCAGTATAAGATTACTCTACAACGCAGAGAATGTCGCGCTCGCCGTTTACGATCAGGTAATCAACGCCGTCCTGCTTAACGGTGGTGCCTACAAACTTAGCGAAAACAACCTTATCGCCAACTTTTACTTCCAGCGGAATGAGGTTGCCGTTTGCATCAACGCGGCCGCGGCCAACAGCCACAACGTCGCCTTCAATCGGCTTTTCCTGGGCGCTGTCAGGCAGCAAAATGCCGCTCATAGTTTTTTCTTCTTTCTGCAAGGGTTTGATAACCACACGCTCACCAATCGGTCTGATGTTCATAATTGTTCCTCCTTAACAAAACTTTTTGCTTATTATAAAAATTTTAATCCTGTTTGTTGTTAGCACTCGTCCTGTTTGAGTGCTAATGTCGAACATCTATATGATATATAATTATTCCTTTAAGCGCAAGCCCTAAAAGCAGAAAATTTTGGCAAAAATTTGCAAAAACAGGTAATTTAGTTGGGTTTTGCCATGGTTTGCTTTGATTTTCTGTGTTTTTCTTGATTTTTCTCCTGCATATAATTTTCTCGTCCGCCGGCCTTTTTATGATTGCATAACCCTCGGCAATCTGCTATAATTTAATAATCTTTTTGTAGCAAAAAGCGGCCAAAACCTGACATTTTTCGGCCGCATATAATAAGGTAATTAAGTTTTGATAAATAAGGCAGGTAATTTCTTATGGGTTTCTGGGAAGACGCCAAATATATAGCCTTGCAAGACCCTGCGGCCACCGGGCCGTGGCAGGTTTTCTTTATGTACCCCGGTTATCATGCGGTGCGCTGGCATCGGCTGGCCCACTGGCTGCACACGCACGGTTTTCGTTTTGTGGCCCGCGGTGTTTCGCAGCTCAGCCGCTTTCTTACCGGTATTGAGATTCATCCCGGCGCCACAATCGGCAAGTGCCTGTTCATAGACCACGGCATGGGCATTGTCATCGGCGAGACTGCTGAAATCGGTGATTACTGCAACATATATCACGGTGTCACGCTGGGCGGTACCGGCAAACACAGGGGCAAGCGCCACCCCACCTTGGGCAATCATGTGCTGGTTGGCGCGGGTGCCAAAATCCTCGGCCCGTTCACGGTGGGCGATAACGCGCGTATCGGCGGCAACGCGGTGGTGCTGAAAGAGGTTCCCCCCAATGCCACGGTGGTTGGCGTGCCCGGCAACATTATTGCATCGGCCAATAATCAGCAGGAATACCGCAGCTGGGAGCTGGACCAGGTCAGCTTGCCGGACCCCATTCAGCAGGAGATCGACCAACTGCAAAGCAAACTGGACTCTCTCTCCGAGGAGCTGCTGCATATATGCCGCTGCCAGGGGGCATGTCCGGTGCTGCCCAAGCCAAAAACCGAGCAAAAACCTGCCGAAAAATAGTCTGTTTTCATTATTAAATTGTTTTTTTACCACGGTGTGCCGAATCTTCGGTCTGCCGTGGTTTTTTTTGTTTTATTCTGGCAGAAAAAACCGTTGAAAATTGATGACTTGATTATTTTTTGCTTAATTTTGCTTGACAATAAGGCGGAATCTATGTTATATTACCTAAAAATATTTAATTAAAAAATTTTAAGTAAAAATATTTAATTAAATGTTGCAGCAAAACAAAAATTAGAGAAGAGAGGTATTTTAAGATGACTTTTGATAAGGTAAAGGAAATTATTGTGGACACTTTGGGTGTGGATGAAGATGCGGTTACCGCCGAGGCTACTGTTTTCGGTGATTTGGGCGCTGATTCTCTGGACGCAGTAGAGCTGAACATGGCGCTGGAAGACGCCTACGGCATCAGCATCCCCGACGAGGATATTGCCGCCATGAAGACGGTTGGTGACATTGTGGCTTATGTTGACCAAAAAACTGCCGAGTGAGATGATGAATCTGGCAGAGATTAAAGCCCAAACGGGGGCGGTTGGGCTGCGCCTGCTGGCGGTGGGCGCAGCGGTCCCTGGCCAACCCATAACCAATGACCAGCTGGCCATGCGGGTAGACACCTCGGATGAGTGGATCGTCAGCCGCACCGGTATTGGTGCGCGTCACTTTTGCACCGATGAGAGCAATCTGGATTTGGCGGCCGCCGCTGCCCAGCAGGCCATGGCACGGGCACAAATTTTGCCGCAGGAGATTGGCGTGGTCATCGTGGCCACCTTTACGCCTGATCAGCTTTCTCCCTCAATGGCCTGCGGTTTGCGTACCCGGCTGGGGTTGGCACAAGATGTCACCGTCTTTGATTTGAACGCCGCCTGCGCCGGATTTCTCTATGGCCTGCATACCGCACGGCAGCTTTTGCTGGCGGATAGCAGGCCTTATGCTTTGGTGGTTGGGTCAGAAGCGGTGTCTCGGGTGCTGGATTTTGATGACCGCAGCACTTGTGTGCTTTTTGGTGATGGGGCAGGTGCGGCGGTTTTGCAGCTGACAACAGACCGGCCGTTTTATTGGCTGGGTGGCTCCCGTGCTGATGCCGAGGGTTGGTTGGGATGCAGTGGCTTGCTGGCCGGCCACCGACCCGCAGTGTATATGCACGGGCAGGAGGTTTTCCGTTTTGCTGTGGAGGTTATACCGCAGTGCATTGGGCAGCTTTTGCAGCAGGCGTGCCTGGACCTGTCTGACATTGACTTTGTGGTTTGCCACCAGGCCAACCGGCGCATTATAAATCATGTGGTGAAGCGGCTGAAAGCCCGTCCGGAGCAGTTTTTTGTTAATTTGGAGGGGTACGGCAACACATCATCAGCAAGCATACCGCTGGCGCTGAACGATATGTGGGAAAAAGGCCTGTTAAAACCGGGTAGGCGTCTTATATGCGTGGGTTTTGGCGCAGGATTTACCTGGAGCGCCTGTCTGCTGGAATGGTAATGTAATGGTGAAAAATTATTTAATACTTCCGGGCGAGATTGTGGAAAATAAATTGTGGAAAATAGTGTAGGGGGTGGACAAATTGGATTTGCGGCAGATTTTGGGGTTGGAGTTTCCTTTTATTCAAGGGGGCATGGCCAACATTGCCACCGGTGAATTTGCGGCGGCGGTGTCCAATGCAGGTGCGCTGGGCGTGATTGGCAGCGGCGGTATGAATGCCGAAACGCTGGAAATGCACATTAAGAGGGCCAAGAGCCTGACCGACCGACCGTTTGGCGTTAATTTGATGCTGATGAACCCGGAGACGGCGGCGATGGCCGAGCTGCTGGTGCGTGAGGGTGTGCGCGTGGTGACTACGGGGGCAGGCAGCCCGGCGGCTTATCTGCCGATGTGGAAGGAAGCAGGGATCACCGTGATACCGGTGGTCTCTGGCGTGGCTTTGGCGCAGCGGTTGGTGCGGCAGGGTGCGGATCTGCTGATTGCCGAGGGCACCGAGGCCGGCGGCCATGTGGGTGAGCTGACGACGATGACCCTGGTGCCGCAGGTGGTGGACGCGGTAAATGTACCTGTGGTGGCGGCAGGCGGAATTGCCGACAGCAGGCAGTTGGCTGCGGCTTATGCCCTGGGGGCGTGCGGTGTGCAGCTGGGCACTTGCCTGTTGGTGAGCGAGGAGTGCCCCATCCACGCCAATTATAAGCAGGCCGTGCTGGCGGCCAAAGACAACAGCACCGTGGTAACAGGGCGGATAAAGGGCTCTCCGGTGCGGATTTTGAAGAACAGTATGGCCCGGGAGTATCTGCGGCTGGAAAAGGCCGGGGCAGATAAGATTGAGTTGGAAAAATACACTCTGGGGGCGCTGCGGCGCGCGGTGCAGCAGGGTGATGTGCAAATGGGCAGTTTGATGGCCGGACAGGTGGCCGGGCAGCTTAAAGAAATTAAGCCTCTGCGGCAGATTTTTGCGGAGCTGGCAGGCGGTTTACCTGCGGTTTTGCAGCGGCTGAATGAAGTTGAGAGTATGGAGGATGCAGTATGTTGAAGATTGGCGGGCGGCAGATGACGGTGCCGATTATCCAGGGGGGCATGGGTATTGGTGTTTCTCTGGGCGGCTTGGCTGGTGCGGTGGCAGCCTGCGGCGGCATGGGCGTTATCAGCAGTGCCAACACAGGTTATGCCGAGCCTGATTTTTGGCAGAACCATGCCGAGGCCAACCGCCGAACCTTGCGGGCCGAGATTTTGCGGGCCAGGCAAATTGCCGCAGGCAACGGTCTGGTGGGCGTGAATATTATGGTGGCCACGCGCCAGTACCCCGAGGCGGTGAAAACTGCGGTGGCGGCCGGTGCCGATGCGATTATTTGCGGAGCGGGTCTGCCGAGTGATTTGCCGGGGTTGGTATCGGCGGCGAGCGGTGAAGCCGAGATTTTGCTGGCGCCGATCGTTTCCGGCGGCAAGGCTGCGCGCACGATTTGCCGCCTGTGGGACCGAAGATATAATGTGACCCCTGATTTTGTAGTGATTGAGGGCGCAGAGGCAGGCGGACATTTGGGCTTTAAGCGGGATGAGCTGCTGAATGGCACGGCCCTGCCGCTGATGGAGATTTTGGTTGAGGTGAAAACCGAACTGGCCGAGTACGAGCAGAAATATGGGCGCGAGATTCCTGTTTTTGTGGCAGGCGGCGTTTACAGCGGCCGGGATGTGGCCGGATATATGCAGGCCGGTGCGGCCGGGGCGCAGATTGCGACCAGATTTATTGCAACCGAGGAGTGCGATGCGGCCGATGGTTATAAGCAGGCGATGCTGGCGGCCAAGGCGGAGGATGTGCGTATCGTACAGAGCCCGGTGGGTATGCCGGGGCGAGCGCTGAACAGCCCACTTTTTAAGCGGCTGGACGCTGAGGGGCGTATCAAGCCGGAAAGCTGCGTTAACTGCATTGTGCCCTGTCGGCCGGCCGAAACGCCGTATTGCATCAGCAGGGCGTTGATTGCGGCGGTGCAGGGCGATTGGGAGAACGGTCTGTTTTTCTGCGGCAGTAATGTTGGGCGGCTGAACAAAATTGTGTCGGTGGCAGAGCTGATGGCGGAGATCATGGATGAGCTGGTAGCCGAAAATGAGGTATGAGAATGGCTGTATGAGATAGTGAGCGAGAGTTGGCAGGAAAAGCTGTGTGGATAGTGAGAAGTTGTAAAAAATTGTGAAAAATAAATTATATATAATAATGTAGAAATTAATAATGTAGAAATCAAAGTGAAAATTGGCGATATTTGCGGAAAACTGTTGATAGCAGGGAGGTTTTACAATGAATTTGGCTTTTGTTTATGCAGGGCAGGGCAGCCAGTATGCCGGCATGGGGCGTGATTTTTATGAGGATTTTGCGGCCTACCGTGAGGTGATTGACAATCTTGACGTAGATTTTGACTTGAAGAAGGTGTCTTTTGAGGGGCCGGATGAGATGTTGAGCAAGACCGAGTACACACAGCCGTGTATGGTGGCGTTTGCGGCAGGTGTCAATGCCATGCTGGCCGAGGAGGGAATTTCCCCCCAGATGGCGGCAGGGCTGAGCCTGGGTGAATATTCGGCGTTGCAGGCGGCCGGTGTTTTTGATGCCCAGACGGCGGTGAAGCTGGTGGCCTTCCGTGGGCAGGTGATGGACGAGGCGGTTAAGGATCTGCCCTGCGGTATGACGGCGGTGCTGGGTTTGCAGAGAGAAAAATTGCAGCAGGTGTGTGATCAGGCTTCGCGCTTGGGTGTGGTGGAGATCACCAACTATAATTGCCCGATGCAGCTGGTGATTGCCGGTGAGCAGCAGGCGGTGGATGAGGCGGCACGGCTGGCGCTGGAAGCCGGTGCCAAACGCTGCCTGCCGCTTAAAGTAAGCGGCCCGTTTCATACCTCTTTGCTGGCAGGGGCGGCAGATAAGCTGCGTGAGGAATTTATCGACACCGATTTTGGCGAGATGCAGTTCCCGGTGATTTTTAATGTGACGGCGCGGCCGCTGAGCGAGGAGGAAACCCTGCCGGAGCTGCTGCAGGATCAGGTGCATCACAGCGTGCTTTTTGAGGACAGCGTGCGCTATATGGCTGAGCAGGGCATTGACACGGTGGTGGAGATTGGCCCGGGTAAGGCGCTTTCCGGCTTTATCCGCAAAACTGTTAAGGGTATCAAAACTTTCTCGATTGAGGACTGTGAGAGCTTCCGCAAGACGGTGGCGGCGCTGAAAGCCGAGGGGGCGTTTTCCTGATGGCAGAGAATATGATGGAAAATATGATGGGAAATATGATGGGAAACAAGGATTTGCAGGGCAAACGGGCGCTGATTACCGGGGCGAGCCGTGGCATTGGCCGTGCGGTGGCAGTATCTCTGGCGGCGGCAGGGGCGGATGTTATCATCAACTATGCCGGCAGCCGTGAGGCGGCCGAGGCGGTGGCGGGGGAGTGCCGTGCGTTGGGTGCCAAGGCTTATGCCGTGGCTGCGGATGTGAGCCGTGCCGACGAGGTGGGTAATCTTTTTGCCGAGGCGGTGGAGAAGCTGGGCGGCATTGACATTTTGGTGAACAATGCAGGTATTACCCGTGATGCGCTGCTGCCCAGGCTTAGTGAGCAGGCCTTTGATGAGGTTATCAACACCAACCTGAAAGGCAATTTTTTATGTATGCAGCAGGCAGGGCGGCTGATGATGAGGCAGCGTTACGGCCGTATCATCAATATTTCCAGCGTGGTGGGCGTGCGCGGCAACGCGGGGCAGGCCAACTATGCGGCGGCCAAGGCAGGGGTTATCGGTCTGACCAAAACGGCGGCACGGGAGTTGGCTTCCCGGGGTGTTACGGTGAATGCTATCGCGCCGGGATTTATCGAAACGGACATGACGGCCAAGCTGCCGACCGCCGTGCGTGAGAAAATGCAGGCGGATATTCCCGCAGGCAGAATGGGCCAGCCGCAGGATGTGGCCGCGGCGGTAAGATTTTTGGCGAGTGACGCTGCGGCGTATATTACGGGGCAGGTTTTGTGCGTGGACGGCGGTATGGCGATGTGATATTCGGCATTTTGGGCGTGGATTGTGTATAAGCTGCCTTTTATGTGTAAATTTCGGCAGGATTTAACAGGAGAATTGAGATGACAAAGAGAATAGTTGTAATAACCGGTGTGGGTGCGGTGACACCTGTGGGCAACACGGCGCAGGAGAGTTTTGCGGCGGCGTTGCAGGGCGAGTGCGGCATTGCACCGATCAGTGCTTATGATGCATCGGCGCAGCGGGTAAAGCTGGCGGCCGAGGTGAAAAATCTGGACATTGAGGCCAAGCTGGGCAGGCGTGAGGCCAAACGTATGGACCGCTTTACGCAGTTGGCGTTGATTGCGGCGGCCGAAGCGATGGCGGACAGCGGCCTGAATATGGATGAGGTTGACCGCAGCCGTATTGGGGTGTTGGTATCCAGCGGTATCGGCGGCCTGGGCACGATTGCGGCGGAGCACGGCAAAGGTCTGGATAAGGGCTTTGACAGGGTTTCGGCGCATTTTATTCCAATGAGTATCAGCAATATGGCGGCCGGGCATATCGCTATTGCCCACGGCTTGCAGGGGATGTGCAGCTGCCCCGTAACGGCCTGTGCCGGCGGCAGCAACGCGGTGGGTGATGCTTTTCGGCAAATCAGGGACGGCTATGCCGATATGATGCTGTGCGGCGGAGCTGAGGCTGCGATCACTCAACTGGGCATTGGTGGTTTTACCTCGATGAAGGCGCTTTCGGAGAGCGAGGACCCCAATCGTGCATCTATACCCTTTGATGCGGAGAGAAACGGCTTTGTGATGGGCGAGGGCGCCGGTATGCTGCTGTTGGAGGAGTATGAGCACGCCAAGGCCCGCGGCGCCAAAATTTACTGCGAGCTGGCCGGCTACGCCGCCAACTGTGACGCTTATCACATCACAGCGCCCCACCCGGAAGGACAGGGCGCGGTGGCTTGTATGCGGCAGGCGCTGGCGGACGCAGGTGTTGCGCCTGATGAGGTATCTTACATCAACGCACACGGGACATCCACACCGCTGAACGACAAGGCAGAAACGGCGGCCATTAAGCAGGTTTTCGGTGGTTTGGCGGCGAAGCTGCCGGTAAGCTCCACCAAATCAATGACGGGACATTTGCTGGGCGCGGCCGGTGCGGTGGAGGCCGTGCTGACGGCGCTGATGGTGCAGAATGATGTGCTGCTGCCGACGATAAATTACAGCGTGCCGGATGCCGAATGTGCGCTGGATGTGGTGGCCAATGAGGCGAGAAGTGCCGAGGTCAAGGTGGCAATCTCCAACTCTTTGGGGTTTGGCGGGCACAATGCGGTGCTGGTTTTGCGCAAATTTAATGAGCAGGGGAGGGCGGATGTATGAGCCTGAATCTGCCGTTATATTCTAATGAGATTGAGAAGATTTTGCCGCACAGATACCCGTTTTTGCTGGTGGACCGCATTGATGAGTGCGAGCCGGGGCGCTTTGCCCGTGGCGTAAAGTGTGTTTCGGCCAATGAGATGCAATTTATGGGGCACTTTCCGGGGCACCATGTGCTGCCGGGGGTGCTGATTTTGGAGGCGCTGGCGCAGGTGGGTGCAGTTGCCGTGCTGACCGAGGATGATGAGGCCGGCAAGCTGGTATTCTTCGGCGGTATCAAGAAGGCGCGTTTTCGGCAGCAGGTGCGGCCGGGCGATGTGCTGGAATTGTACTGCGAGCTGATTGAGCGCAGAGGGCCGTTGGGGATAGGCAAGGCGCGGGCCATGGTAAACGGCAAGGTTGCGGCTGAGGCTGAGCTTTCGTTTGCAATCGGCGGGCCAAGCGACGAATAAATTATCATAACGGGGTGTCGAAGATGGCAGAGGAATTGTTGGGGCAGAACACGGCGGAAGATACGCCGGAAATTACGGCCGGGGTGGATATGGAAAATTTGGGCGCGGAGCTGGGTGATAATTTTATCCAGGTTTACACCAAATTCAAAATCCATTTTTATCAGGAGCTGTTTGGGGTCATCCAGGAGCGCGAGGCGTCGCTCTCTACCGTGGAGGTTTTCTGTGTGGAGATGATTCATGCGCTGAACAACCCCAGCGTGAACGAATTTGCCAATTTTATCAATATATCCGCACCCAACGCAGCGTACAAGGTGAACAGCCTGATCAAAAAAGGCTATATCGAGAAGGTGCAGTCGACCGAGGACAAGCGCGAATATCATCTGCGGGTGACTGACAAATATTACCGCTATTATAACCTCAGCACCTCTTATGGGGCGCAGGTGGTGCGGCGTATTTGCCGGCGCTTTGGTGTGGAGCAGTTAAAGTTCATCAATGAGGTGTTGCAGGTGATGAACGAAGAACTGATGCCTGAGCTGCCCACGCTGAACACCAAGGGCAAAAAGCCGGAATAAAACCGCAAAATGCCTTGACAACGGTGTTTGGCAGGGGTATAATGAACTCATAACTGAATATTGAATTTACGGTGCTTGAATAGCTTAAAAAGGAAGCCGGTGAGAATCCGGCGCAGTCCAAACTCTACTGTATTTGACGACGAACAGAAGATATGCCATTGAACCCTTGGGTTTGAGAAGGTTTCTGGGAGGAAGAGTCATAAGTCAGGATATTTGCCGTAGATGTTGCTTTTGCTTTTAGGGTGGGGAGCATTGGCGGAAATATTGTCCAAACACATATTTCAAACAGTAAATTTACGGCTCACCTAATGAGCCGTTTTTTTATTCCACCTCGATGTCGGCGGTGGAATTTTTTATTGGCTGCCTGTTCAGAAGTGTCAATATTTGGTTATGTCTTTCATTTCCCCTTTTATCTTCTTTTTTTCTTTTTTCTCCTTTATTATCCCTTATGCGGCTTGGGCGGGCAAAATCCCCATTTACCCGCCTGTGCCAAGGGATGTTAAAACGGCTGTGTTGTTTTTTATAGTTTTCTTTTTAATTTCTTTTCTGTTAAAAAAATCCTACCGAAAAAAGCCTTGCCCGACCGGTCATCGGGTGGGGCTTTTTTTGTTTGTATATTGGAGAAATTTGGCAGTAAAATTATATTCCCTGTGGTGCTGGACATTATTCTGTGAGAAAATATAGCGTGCGGCGGAATGGCCGGAAAAGGACAGATGCGTGTCCGAAAATGATGTCTGAAAGCCGCGCCGTGTCTGGGTTTGACAAATTTCGAAAAATTTTGGAAATTTATTTGAACGCCTTGACATTTATAGCTTAGTTGATATAATATATTCTCGTAGGATAATGAGAATATTATCTTATACCGCTTGGAAGTTTGATAATAAAGCTGAGCACAACCGAGATAACTGATTGTTGAGCAACAATATTATTTAATGTAAATTATAAATATTGGCTAAAACATTGTCTGTGTTGTGCTATTTGTTATGAAATGCAGCTTTGCGTTATGAATATTATGAGGCAGCAAAAGCTTTGCCTGGCAGGATGTATGCCGGTAACACCTTGCTTGTGTTGATAAATGTTTGTAATCGCAGACGGCCAAGGCGACGGACGGTTTTTTTAGTTTCGCGGAAGAGATGAGCAGACATGGGGATTCCGCCCATTTATCCGGGGATCAATAAAAAGTTATCCAAAACTATATAAGAAAAGGAGAAGGAAAAGAATGAAGAAGCGTTTTTTAAGTCTTTTGGTAATTTCCGGTTTGTTGTTCTCGATGGCAGGCAATGTTATGGCTGCTGACGTGAAGGACTTTAAGGATGTTAGCAAGAGCAACTGGTTTTACGATGAGGTGGACCTGGTAACAGACAAGGGTTATTTTAACGGTGTTGCGGCAGACAGATTTGCTCCGTATGAAAACATGACCCGTGCTATGTTTGTTACTGCGTTGAGCCGTTTGGACAAGGCAGAGGTAAACAACGGCGTAACCAAGTTTGATGACGTTGCCAAGAATACCTATTATACCGGTGCTGTTACCTGGGCCAATGATAACGGCATTGTAAAGGGCAACGGCAACGGCACCTTTGACCCTGCCGGTGACATTACCCGCGAGCAGATGTGTGCCATTATGGACCGTTACATCGAATACTTTAAGGAAAACCATGAGGATTATGCCCCCAAAACTGTAAATGCTACCCCCAGCTTTGCTGATATGGCTGACGTATCCTCTTATGCCAAGGATGCTGTTCTGAACTGCGTTAAGTATGGCCTGATCGAAGGCTATGACGGCAAATTCCTGCCCAAGGAAAATGCCACCCGTGCTGAGGTTGCTGCCGTAATTTCCCGTTTGGAATTTGTTGTTTACGGTGGCGGTGGCGGCGCCGGCGGCGGTGGTGGCGGCGGTAGTCGTCCCAGCGGCCCCAGCATTGATACTGTTGAGCCCGGGGACTTGATTGGTGATGCTGTACGCCAAACCATTGTGGATTACAATAAGTACGTTAACGGCAAGGGTATCTCCGGCAACAACACCGGCTTTGATATGGAAGCAATGGACTTTAATGCCGATGAAAATGCTGACAACGAGCGCGAACAGACTGTTGAAGGCGAGGCATTTATCGGTGAGGATTTGGTAACTGAAATCATTGGACAGTCCGCTATGGCAGTTTGTACCGTTTTGGGCGAAGGCACCACCAAGGAAGAAGTAAGCCAGATTGTTGACGAAGTTGTAACCTATTTTGAGAGCAACTTTGGTATTGACATTACCCGCGACAACACCATTGAGAACCTGAAACAGCAGGTTTATGACTATGCTGCCCAAGTTGGCGGCAATATCTGGGATAACTTCCAGAAGGATGGCCAGTTTGTTTGCGGCGACATCACTGTATCTGCCGGTGGCCATGAGCTGATTGTTAAACCCTCCGCTGACGGCACTACTGTTGCTCCGGCCGGCAAAAAGGCCAAGGCTGAGGTTGCTGCCAAGATGGCATTTGCTGTTGCCAAGGAAATGTATGCTGATTTGACCAAGGTTACTACCTATAAAAATGAAGTAACTATGGACGGCACTATTGATATCAAGTTTGCTCCTTCTGCAAATGAGGAGATTGCTGCCAAGACCGCAGATTATCCGTACGATTATCCGCTGAATGTTAAGTTGACCCTGGACGGCGGCGAGTTGGTAGAATACAAGTATGCTGACAATAGCTTTGTTAAGCTAAACATTACCGACGATATTCAGGAAGAATACGCCGGCGCTGTTGAAGATATGATTGAAGCTGCTTTGCAGCGCGATGATGTAAAGAAGGCTGTTGGTGCCAAGATTGACGCCGCTGTTGAGGCTATGACGGATAGCATTGAGGCGAAGTTCGGTGTTAATGCTGACGCTGCCGTAGAGGATTGGAAGGATGCCAACCTGAATGTTGACGATTTGGCCAACAGCAACGCTTACAAGAAGTACTGGGAGAAGGATGGCACTGAACTCAATAATGACGCAATCTTTAATTTGGTAATGGATAATGCGGAATACCTTAAAGAGAACGGTACCTTAGCCGAAAAGCTTGCCGCCGGGGTTATGCTTAATTCGCCTGAGGAAGTGCGGAATCAAATCAATGACCTTGTAACTGCTGAGATTGAAGGCCACGATATGTTTGCTTATCTGGATAAGGCCATCAAGGTTAAGTCTGTTGAGGACATGAAGGATGTTCGTCTGGGCAACCTGGCTACCGCTTTGGAAAACGCTACCTTCCAGAAGTTTGTTGACGGCAAGGGCGACTCCATCGTTGACCGTGTTACCGATATGATTGCTAAGCTGCCTGCTAACGCTGCTGTAACCGTAAACGGCGTGGAAATCAGCGAGGCTACTTTGGCTGCTGTTCAGAACGCTGACACTACCGTTGAGGCTTGCAACGCTCTGGCTGACTTTATTGGCCAGGAAGGTTTGGCTGATCTGACCTTGGATCAGTTTGATACCGCAAACGGTATTGAAATCAAGGCTGAGTACGATGCTCGCAGCTTCACCATGAATCTGGTTGTCTGCACCGGATGCGACTTGGAAGACCATAAATAATAAGGTTGATTAACCTGTTGCACTTAAAACAAGCGCTCTCCCCGGCCAACGGGGAGGGCCTTGCAAAGCATTGGCATTTAGGGTGTCAATGTTTTGCAAGGCTTTGATGAGTTTCGCTTGAAATTTTGGCGAGCAAGAAAGGAGGGGTAGCTGTGAACGAGAAATTACTGGAATATTTGCTGCAACATCAAATGTTATCGGCTGAGCAGGTGCAGGCGCTGCGCGAGGCGTACCGCGAGAGCAAAAAATCGGTGCGCGAGTTGATTTTGGAGCAGGATTTGCTGGCGGAGGACAAGCTGATTGCGGCCTTTGCCGAGATTTCTCACATGCCGGTGGTTAAGCTATATGAGAACCTCATCCCTTCCGATGTTTGTCGGCTGGTGCGCCCGGATTTGCTGCGTGCCAACACGGTTATTCCCTTTGCTTTTGATGCCAATGACCCCGGTCTGCTGCTGGTGGCGGTAAATGACCCGATGAATATGCGTGGGCGCGATGTGGTTGCTATCTCTGCCAAGTGCAGAGTGCGCCCGTATCTGGCCACAACAACCGACATTCTGCTGGCGATTGACCGCTATTATGGCTCGGACGAGTTGAGAGAGGCGGCCAAACTGTATACGCAAAGCACCGAGCAGGAGACATCGGTGGAGGCACAGGCCATGCAGGACGATGTAAATTCATCGCCGGTGGTAATTCTGGTGACCTCTATGGTGGAGCAGGCGGTTCGTCAGCGTGCATCTGATATTCATGTGGAGGCCGGCCCCAATACTATTCGGGTGCGGTATCGTGTGGACGGTGTGCTTTATACCACGGCCACTTATGATGCGCGGCTGCTCTCGGCGGTGATTGCCCGTATTAAAATTATCAGCGGGTTGGACATCTCGGAGAAGCGCAAACCGCAGGACGGCCGCTTCTCAATTACGGTGGATAACCGCGAGTATGATGTGCGTGTGTCTATTCTGCCGACGGTTTACGGTGAAAAGTGCGTAATGCGTTTGGCGCAGAAGAAGGTTTTGGCGTATGACAAGCGTACTCTTGGCTTCACCGAGGAGGACGTTAAGAAGTTTGACCGTATTTTGCGGCGCCCCAACGGTCTGCTGCTGGTTACCGGCCCCACCGGTTCTGGTAAATCGCGCACGCTGTATACGGCGCTGAGCGAGCTGAACAGCGATTCAGTAAATATTGTAACGGTTGAGGACCCGGTGGAGGCCAACATTGACGGCATCAATCAGGTGCAGGTTAATGTTAAAGCCGGCCTGACCTTTGCCACCACGCTGCGCTCTATTTTGCGACAAGACCCTGATATTATTATGATTGGTGAGATTCGTGACCAGGAAACGGCGGCTATTGCGGTGCAGGCGTCGATTACCGGCCATTTGGTGCTGAGTACCCTGCACACCAATGACACGGCCAGCACGGTGGCCCGTTTGATGGACATGGATGTGAAGAGTTATCTGATTGCGGATGCAACGGTGGGCATTATTGCCAAGCGATTGGTGCGGCAGCTTTGCCCGGCCTGCAAGCGCAAGCGGCATTTGCATGAGCATGAGGCGCCTTATTTGGATATGACGCCCGAACAATGCCGTGATGTAGAAATTTACGAGCCGGTTGGCTGCCAAAGCTGTGGCGGCACAGGTTATTATGACCGAATCGGCGTTTATGAGATAATGGAAATAAGCCCAAATCTGCAAAAGCTGATTGCCGGCCGTTGTACCACTGATGAACTGCGTGAGGCAGCTATTAAAGAGGGTATGACTACGCTGAAAGAAAGCGCCCGAAAATTGGTGCTGGCAGGCAGTACATCTTTGGCAGAGATGAGCAAGCTGGGTATGGAGGATGTTGATTGGCAGGCGGTTCCGAATGTGGCAGCTAACAAGGGGTTGGAAATATGATGGACTTGCAGACATTGATTGCCAATGCGTTGGCCGTAAAGACATCGGATATTCACCTGACAGTGGGCTTGCCGCCGGTTTTCCGCGTGGATGGCGTGTTGCAGCCGCAGGGCACTGAGGTTTTGACCGACCGCGATGTGGAGGAAATTGCCCGCAGCCTTACGACGCCTGCTCAGATGGATGAGCTGGCCGCGGTGGGTGAGATTGACTTTGCTGTATCGTATGGGGACACGGCGCGTATGCGCTGTAATGTGTTTAAGCAGATGGGGCATACTGCGCTGGTAATGCGCCTGCTGCCGATGCGGATACCTACGGCCGAGGAATTGCAGCTGCCGGAAGTAATTATCAACCAGGCAGATAAACCGAGAGGCCTGGTGTTGGTGACGGGGCCTACGGGCAGCGGCAAAAGCTCTACGCTGGCGGCCCTGCTGGACCATATTAACCGCACCAAACAAAAACATATCATCACGCTGGAAAACCCGATTGAATATGTGCATCAGCGGGATAAATGTGTTATCAACCAGCGGGAGATTGAAAAGGACACCGACAGCTTTGCGGCCGGCCTGCGTGCAGCCCTGCGGCAAGACCCCGATGTTATTCTGGTGGGGGAAATGCGCGATTTAGAAACGATTTCCACGGCAATTACGGCGGCGGAAACAGGCCATTTGGTTTTTGGCACGCTGCACACCAAGGGCGCTGCCGGCGCGGTAGACCGAATTATTGACAGCTTTCCGGCCAACCAGCAAGAGCAGATTAGGATACAGTTGGCCGAGGTTTTGGAATGTGTTATCTGCCAGACGCTGCTGCCTGTAACAGGTGGTGGTCGCCAGGCGGTTTTTGAGATTTTGGTAGGCACACCGGCGGTGAGGAGTCTTATTCGTCAGAGCAAAACCTTCCAGATTCCCAGCGCGATGCAGACCGGCAAGAAGATGGGTATGCGGCTGCTGGATGACAGCTTGATGGAGTTGGTAAAAGCCGGCAAGATTACCAGGGATGTGGCGATGTCGGCGGCGAATGACCCTGAGCCTTTTAGGATGTTGAGATAATAGGATTGGGAAGCCAAAAAGGGGGGGGACAGCGTGCCGGTTTACAATTATACGGCCATAAATATGGCCGGCAAACAGGTTAAAGGCTCGCTGGAAGCTTCTACCTTGGAGATGGCCAAACATTCTTTGCGGGGCGCGGGCAACACGATTTTGGAAATCAAGGAGCAGAACGCCCTTAACCGTGATATTGAGGTGCCCTTTTTGGGCAAACCGAAGGCGAAGGATTTGGCGCTGTTTTGTCGGCAGTTTGTGTCGATATTGCGGGCGGGTGTTTCAATCTCGGCGGTGCTGGGTATGTTGGGCCAGCAGACGGAGAATAAAAAGCTGACTGCGGCGATACTGGATATGCAGAGCGACATTGAGAAGGGCAGTACGCTGGCCGAGGCGATGCGGCGGCAGAGTCAGATATTCCCGGTGATATTGGTAAATATGGTGGCTGCGGGTGAGGAATCCGGTAATTTGGAGGATTCTTTCCGGCAGATGGAAACCTATTTTGATAAGGCCAACCGTGCCAAGGCGGCGGTAAGCAAGGCGATGATTTATCCGTGCGTGTTGATGGCGGTTATGGTTGTTGTGCTGATTGTGATGATGACCAAAATTATCCCCACGTTTTTGCAGACGTTTACCGAGAACAGTATTGAACTGCCGTTCCTTACTCAATGTGTGATGGCGGTCAGTGATTGGTTTGTGGCCTGGTGGTGGCTGCTCTCAGCCGTTTTGATTGCGCTGGTTGTCGGCGGTATTTACTTCTCCAAGACGAACAAGGGCAAACACTTTTTTGGCTGGTGGATGAGGAAAATTCCTGTTGTAAAGCAGTTGACGAATAAATCGGCGTGTGCTACATTTTGCCGAACATTATCTTTGCTGTTGGGGTCGGGCGTTAATCTTACCGAGAGTTTGGCGCTGGTGGCCGGCAACATGAGCAATATCTACTTTGAAGAAGCCGTGACAACGATTAAAACGCTGGTATCAGAGGGGTGGAGCTTGCGGGCAGCGCTGGATAATGTGGGGTTATTCTCTCCGATGGTGTGTAATTTGACGGGCATTGGTGAGGAGACCGGTGATTTGCAGGATATGCTGGCCAAGACGGCGGATTATTATGATGATGAGGTGGATGACGCCACCAAAAAGCTGCTGGCGATGATGGAACCGTGCATAATCTTGTTTATGGCGGTGTTTGTGGTGATTATCGTGCTGAGTATCTTCCTGCCGATGATGAGTATGACATCAGCGTATGATAATCTGCTGTAAATTTGCTGTAAGATAACCCAAGCCGCAGGGGCGGTGAAAAATTAAATGAGCCGCAGTTATGCGGCGGTAAAATCAGGGATACCGTTGGGGCGAAGATGTGCCCACGCGGAAACCGATGATTAAGCAAGCCGCAGTTATGCGGCGGTATAAAAAGGTATCAATGCTGCACACGGGATGAGTGATAGGCAACCGGACGGTGGGCGGCGATGATATATAAGCACAAAACAGAAAACGAGAAAAAAGTTTGATTAAAGAAAGGATTGAATCCAATGAAGAATTTTAAGAGCAAGTTGGCTGAGAAAGCCGGCTTTACCCTGGTGGAACTGATTGTGGTTATTGCTATTTTGGGCATTTTGGCAGGTGTGGCTGTGCCTTCTTATACCGGTTACATTAACAAGGCAAAGGAAACCAGCGATGTTCAGTACCTGGGCGTAATTAACACCGCAGCACAGGGCTTGGCTGCCGGCGCAGCGGATACTGTTAATGGAATTGAGGTGATCGCAACCGGTGGCGATATTACCAGCATTAAAGTAGACTTGGTTACTGGTTCTGATATTACTGATTCTGCCGATTTGAAGCTGCTGATTACTGGCGCCACAGATGGTGATTATGAGGAATTGACCAGTGAGAAATATGCAAAAGGCGCTACTTGGTCTGCTGGTGAATGGTCTGCAAAATAATCTAAGCCAAGCTTAAAATTTCTCCACAAACATAGTTTAACAAACGTACCATAAAATATGTCTGCCGTGGCTGCGCCAAGCCTATCAGGTGTGGCCGCGGGGCATATTTACACAGCCAAAAGCAAGCAAAGGAGGCGGGCAAAATGCCAATTACTGCGCTGCCGTACATTTTCATAACGGTGTTGGGCATGGCGGTGGGCAGCTTTGCCAATGTCTTAATCTTCCGCCTGCCGGAGGAACAGGATTTTGTTAAAGAGCCTTCTCATTGTATGCATTGTGGCCATCGCCTGCGTTGGTATGAGCTGCTGCCGCTGGTCAGCTTTTTGGCGCAGGGTGGGCGCTGCCGTGCGTGCGGCACAAAGTTATCGTGGCAATATCCGCTGGTGGAGGGCGTAAACGGCCTGATGTGGCTGGCTACGGTCTTGCTTTTTGCCGGAGACTGGCTGCGGGTGGGCCTGTACTGTGCGCTGTTTACCTTGCTGCTGGTGCTGGCGGTGATTGATTGGCGGACGTATACCCTGCCCAACGGCTTAAATCTGGCGGTTTTGGTGCTGGGTGTGGTGCAGTTGGCTGCGGATTTTGACAACTGGCCTACATATTTGCTGGGGATGTGCAGCGTTAGCCTGTTTTTTCTGCTGCTGTGGTGGCTTACAGGCGGTGCGGGCATCGGCATGGGAGATGTTAAGTTGATGGCGGCGGCCGGCTTGCTGCTGGGTGGGCCGCGTATTTTGCTGGCGATGATTGTCGGCAGCGTGTTGGGTGTAATTATCCACAGTCTGCGTATGCGGCGGGGTGCGGGTAACAAATTGGCCTTTGGGCCGTATCTGGCGGCAGGAATTTGGTTTGCGGCGCTTTTTGGGCAGCAGACAATTACCGCATATTTGGGAATATTTGGTTTGTAAGCGGCTATGCTGTGGAAAAATCTGTGCTTTTTTGTGCGGGCATTGATATTTCCATAGCACAGCCATAATGTGTTTATGGCGCTTTGATTTTTTTTGCGTTTTTTGGGGTGTATGAAAGGGGAATTTTTGGATGAAGGGCAAGCATTTAACCGGACGAGCCTTGATTGTCCAGATAGATAAAGAACAAATGCGGATTGCGCTGGTGCAAATGGGG
Source organism: Bacillota bacterium (assembly GCA_017397935.1). GTDB lineage: Bacteria > Bacillota > Dehalobacteriia > UBA4068 > UBA4997 > Avidehalobacter. Next base: position 128,657 of record JAFQHN010000002.1, on the reverse strand, counting down.
CACAATCCGAAGTTGCAGTATAGCTCGGTGGCCGAAACCCCGGAGGGTGCTGTGGAGGACGGTGTTATCAACAACCCTGCCGCCCTGCGTGACGCGCTGAGTAATGCTATTGGTGTGCCTGCGTATCATAATGTACGCAAGGTAATTTTCAGCTTATGCTCCACCCAGGTATTGTCCGAGGTGGTAACGGTGCCCAATATGCCTGAGCGCCGCTTGGAGAAGCTGTTGCAGGCCAACATTGATGTGTACTTCCCCTTTGATATTCACGATTATCATTTGGTGTGGACGCCCACCGGTGTACCCGCAGCCAACCCCAATGAGCAGGTGGTGCAGTTGTGGGCTGTTCCCAATGCGTTGGTGGCGCGGTATTATGCGCTGGGTAACGCGTGCGGATTATCGGTGGAGGGCATTGATTACTGCGGCAACAGTATGGTATCGGCCGTGGGGGCCAGCTTTGCCGGCCAGGCTAAAAAGTCTGCACTCTCGCTGGATATGAACATCAGCTTTGGCAAGAAGGGCGATAAGGCGGACAAGCCTAAAAAAGAGAAAAAGACTAAGCCGCAAAAAGAGAAGAAATCGGGAGGTTTGTTTGGCAAGAAGAATGCGGCAGCCGTGGTGGAGGAAAAACCGACGGAGACCGAAGATGTTTTGGCCGAGAGCCTGTCGGATGCCCTGCCCGATACTTTGCACGATACCTTTGATGAGGTGTTTGCGGAGAATTATGCTGAAAAGCAGCTTGCGAAGAAACCGGCGGACACGGTGATGTATTTGCTGGCTGACCGTGAGCATTTGCTGATGACTTTTGTGCGTGGGGGCCATGTGGAATTGCAGCGCCTGACCCAGCGGGGCGGCAGCAGCTATCAGGATATGGACGAAGCACAGATGTTTATGGAATACTTCACCGGGCGTAACGATGAGGACTACAATGTGGCAAAGTGCGTGGTCTGCGGCGAGCAGGCGGCGGATTTGGCTTACCGTGAGAGCTTGGAGGAGTATCTGGGCATCCCCGTGGTGGCCTGGGAGGGCGCAGAGGACCCGACTTTCTTCTTGTGCCTGGGCGCGGCCCGTATGACATTGGATTTTGGTGTGGCCGAAATGAACCACCCTGCCGGCCTTGGCAGCCAGCTTTCTCAGGCCTGGCAGTATGGCTTGGTGCTGGTTGGCGGTGCGGCTTTGGCGGCGGTAGTGATTTTGTATTTTGGCTCTCAGGTGGTGTGGAACACTACGCTGACCGGTTTGGAGTCTAATATGCGTGTTTTGCAAATTCAGGCGGCTCAAAACTCGGGCAATGCGGCCAATTACAACAAATACGCAGCCGTGTATGACAGTTACAGCAACGATTGGGATACTATTTTCAGCAATTTGCGTACATATAACGACAACCTGGTGTTGATGCTGACCGAGCTGGAAAAGGTGCTGCCCAAGGCCACCAGCGTTGTGGGTATGAATGTGGATGATGCGGGGTTATCGCTGAAATTTGCCTGCACCGATAAGGAGGAGGCTGCGTATCTGTTGATTAAACTGCGCGATTTGCAGTATGCTACGCTGGATACCATCTCTAATGTGACCGGTGGCGGCGGTGGTGCGGCAGGTCATCGGCAAGATCAGGAGGCCCCGCCGACCGAGGGCGGCTTTGACCTTGGCTCGCTCTCTCAGGCCGGCTTTGATATTGAGGATCTGGCCTCGGAGCAGGACATTATGGAGATGATGTCCGAACTGACTCCGGACGAGATTGCCGCCATTGAGGAATGGTATGGCACGCCGCCGGAGCCCAAGTATACCTACAAGGAGCTTTCCAACAAGCGCGGGTTTAATTATAAAAACCGTAAAGCGGCTATGGAAAATATGCTGACCAAAGACCAAATTGCCATGTATAGTTTTTATCGTCTGCTTGAAGATGACATGGGCAAGGAAGAGGACGATCAGATTCTGTTCCCCGAGATTCAGGACGATTTGTGGGGCAGCCCGCTGTTGGGCACGATGTTGAACAGCGGCGATGTCAGCGAAGAACAGATGATGGACGAGCTGATTTCCATTATTACCAAGGATGACGGTAATTTGAAGGCCACCGAGGATTTGATTCTGACCGATGAACAGATGACCGAGCGTTACTGCTATTATCTGGCGTTGGAGATGGATTTGAAGCAGGTTGAAAACCCCGATGTCGGCAAGATTGACTATGAAAAACTGCTGAAAGATGTTATGAGCGGCAAACGCCCCGGTAATGACCCCGACCTGCACAGCGCTATGGACAAGCTGGAAGCGGTTATCGGTGAGAAATTGGAAGGCCAAATCCCCGGCGATACTCCGGGCGGGGATATTGTAACCCCCGGCGGCACTATTACCGAGGAGCAAGTCGGTGCGTTGGAGGATTATCTGACCGATAACTGGGTGGATATGACAACTGAGGAACAGCAGATTATTACCGATGCCTATTTAAGCGGTGATTACTCCGGTCTGGCGCAGCTGCCGCCCGAGCGTTTGGAGGATATTATGGGCATTTTGGGTCAGGATGGTATGAGCGAGCCTGAGGATACCCGCATTTTCTTCTCGGTTACTTTGGGTTATAAACCGGCGCTGATTGAAGCGGAATTGCAGCGCAAGGGTTTGTATTATGACGAAAAGCTGACGAAGTTGGAGGTGCCCGAATGAAAAGTATCGCAAATTACTGGCGTGTCACCCTATCGGTACTGATGCTGGTGGCGGCGGTGCTGATTTTGCTGCTGGGGTATATGCCGGCCAAACAGCAGGCGGAGGCCAAACAGCAGGAGCTGGAAACCATGATGTCAACTTTGCAGATGACTATTGCCCAGGACCGACGCTATGCCGATATTCAGGATCAGCTGCCGGCGGCCACCGATGCTGTGACGGCCAGCCGTATGGCCCTGTATGATAAATTCCCGCAGGAGTTGAAGGAAGAAGACCAGTTGATGTATGTGGTCTATTTGGAGCGGCTTTTCGGCACAGAGATTAGTTTTTCTTTTGGTACAGTAAGCATTTTGCAGGTGCTTAGTGATGGCGCCGGCTTGGGCGGCCTGACCTTAACGGTAAATTACAGCACCGATTACCAGGGCTTTAAGCAGATGATTCACTATCTGGCGACGGATTCCCGGATTACTTCGGTACAATCTGCCACCATGAATTATAACGAGGAACAGAATTTGGCCGAGGGACAGCTGACGCTGCTGTGTTATTTGATTGACTCGGATTTGCGTGATTATACTCCGCCGAATGTTAAGAACCCCGGTACCGGCAAGGTAAATATTTTTGACTAAACAGCGGATTAAATAATAAAGAGGAATGCAGAGAAGATGACTATACGGCAAAACAGAAAACTGAACACAGCCGGTTTCTCATTGGTGGAGGTTTTGGTGACCATTGCCATCTTGGGAATGATTACGGTGCCGGTTACATCTTCTTTGCTGGTGGCACATCGGCTGAGCGTGCACAGCGATGAGCTGCTGCAAGACCGGCTGGCGGTAAGCAGCACGGTGGAGGCGCTGATGTCTACGGGCATTACAGATGAATATGCGGCTGACCATCAGGCTCATGACAATAATCCTGACGGAGTGGTGGTACAGAAGGAAAGTGATGAGGCTGCTTATAAAGTTACGGTGACCAAGGGCAAAGTTATGGTGGCCACCTATATCCGTCCGTCCACTGCTCTTGTTAATGTCTCCGAAGGAGGGCCTGCTGATGAGACGTAATGACGGCTATGTACTGGTTTTTGTACTGGCGGCGGTGGTTTTCCTCAGCATGGTGGCAGTTTCGGTAAGCACTTTTGCCCTGCGGGGAATGCAGCAGCAACAGGCGGCTGTGGCCCAAACGCAGGATAGATATGAGGCCGCCGGCAAGATTGAGCAGGTGGTGGCGGATGCATCAGCCAAGCTGACAAGTCTTAACAGAACCGAAACTATAACCCAAGAGGAAGATTTGATTCTCCTGTTAACCGAAGAGATACATGATGTTATCGGTGTGCTGGAAGGTGTTGAGGGCACAGAAATTACGGATATGATACTTGTCGTCAATATAGGCGATAATAGAGTTGAAGTTACTGCTGCCAATCCCGATGAATTAAGAACAATGCTGACGGCTTATATGCCTCTGGTTGCCCAAAAAGCTATGGATAACCCGGATTTGCTGGCCGAGGGTAAGGAAATTGGTGTCAGCGGTATGATCAACGCCAAAAAAGATAGTGAGGTTGTGGTTATCGCGGAGATACAGGCAACATTATGGGTGCAAATTGCTCATACTTACAATGAGATTGCCGGCACAAATAGTTATACCTGTACCGTGCAAGGTAAGGATATTAAATATGAATCATACCAATTCTCGTCTGGGGGTGGTGCATAATGCGCAGGCAAGACGGCTTTACGCTGGTGGAGTTGCTGGTTTCGATGTTGTGCATGGCCCTGGTGGTGGGCGCGGTGTCTACGGTGATGTTGCTTGGCCTGCGGATGGAGGTGCAAACCTCGGAATCATTGGGGCGGCAGCAGACTGCGGGGATTGTGTTCTCTATGCTGGATAAGCTGACCGGCGAGGGTAAGGTTAAGACAGTTGAGTTTGCCTGCCGTAACCTGGCCGAGGAGGGTGTGCCGGGCCATTTGGCGGAATATAAGGATTACAAACTGGTTACGGACGGTGTTTCCTCCTGGAAGCTGCTGGACAAGGCCACGGATGCTGTAACGGGTGTTGTGGCGGATGATGCCAATGTTTTGGTGCGCTACGATGCGAGCCGCCAGGCAATAACCTCCGGTAGTGGTGCGGTGCTGCTGGAAAATGTGGAGGCCGCCAGACTGCTGCTTACGAAGCAGGCGCTGCTGACCTTTGATATGGTGGTGGACGGCGAGAATTATACCGTAAGTACATATTGCCGCACGGCGGTGCCGGACAAGGCAGCCCGCGATAAAGAGTTTATTATGGCGGCCATTACCGCGCTGCAAACTGAGGCGGTTGTGGATAAGAGTGCTGCACGGGCAGCTTTTTTGACGGAGCTTGTTGGGCAGTATGGCAGCGAGGGATTTATCCTGAATGAGAGTGGCGCTGCGACCTCGACCAGTTTCTCCAAATGGTATAACGCTGAGTGGGCGGACGATACCCCCTGGTGCGCCACTTATTTATCATGGGGGTTGGCGCAGTTGAAGGACGCCGGCGTAACTTATCTGCCGGATGCTGCGCCGAGGTACGGTAACATTGAGACATGGACTAAGCAGCTGCAAATGAGTGATTTTTTGCAGGATGCGGACGGAAATCTTATAGAAAACCCGGCCAAGCAGTATCCCGGTGATTGGCTGAATAAATATGAGACGGCAACGGCGGAGCTGACCAGACCGTCGGCCGGAGATTTGGTGTTTTTTGATTGGGACGGCAGCGGCGACGCGGACCATGTTGGTGCTGTGGTGTGTGTGCAGGGCGACGAGCTTTACACGATTGAGGGCAACAGCAACGGGCGCGTGCAGTTGCAGAGTTATCCGCTGGGGGCGGCGGTGATTATGGGTTATGGCGTGATGAGCTGGAATTAAAAAAATTATAAATAAAAAAGGAAGGTAAGAAAGATGAAATGGAAGAACAATGAAAAAACGGCCGGTTTTACGCTGGTGGAATTGATTGTGGTAATTGCAATTATGGGCATACTGGCAGGGATTGGCACAGCAGGTTACGGCGGCTATGTGAAGTATGCCAACAAGGGCGCCGATAAACAGCTGGTGGGCGATATTATGCGTGCTGTTGAGACGGGCACAAATTCTTATGCTTTTGTCAGCGATGATTCCTTCAAGATGGGCGAGCTGTCCTATCCTGTTGGTTTTGTTACGCTGAGTGCTGATGGAGCATCTGTTGTAACATCGCAAACTGAGGTATCCCACAATGTTGAGGGGAAGTGTGAGTGGGCAACTGCCGAGGTGGCAAAATTAACAACCGCGGATGTTAAAAAAACTTGTGGCTTTAGTAGTGAGACTAAATCTGTTACTACGATTACTTATGAAACAATCAAATACTGCACGGCTCATGGTTCTGCACCAACTGCTTTGAGTGCGGATACCACATATGTGACCGGCTTTGCTGGTTGCACTAACAGTGGCTTGTTTCACTCCCATAACTGGGCGACAAGTCCTACGACCCTTCCCGCAGGTACATTGACTGCCGGCAGCAGCGTTGAGCTTGTTAGCTCCAATCCTAATCTTTGTGAGGCTGCCTATGCCGATCAGTATGGCACCTTTGATACTCCTGATGTTGGTGACGCCAGTGTCGGAGACCCGCTGTATGATTCCATCGTTGCTGCTTTTGGCAGCGACCTCTCTGCACTTAAACTGAGCTATGACAAATGGACTTCTGATGGTGGGGCTAATTTTGCTACATTCTATATGACAGCTCCGGAATTGATGGATGATATGGAAGATTTGTCTGGCTTACTGGTAACTGCTGGTAAGGCTGCTGATTTAATTGGTCAATATGATAAACTTGGTTTGTCTCAAAAGTACAATAGTGGTGAGGAAGTTCTGGCAGGAGTAGCTGCTAATGTTAAGGTCAAACATGATGAAGATTCCTGGAAGCAAGTATGGCAACAAGCGGCTGATAAGACTTGGGATGGCTACGGTTTTGGATTGACTGGCCGAGAAAATTATTCTGCTGTCCGTATGGCATACAACAATGCTTTTGCGTCCTATGTCGTTACATCAGATAAGACTATCGAAGAAAAATACACCAATCTTCTTAAAGAATTCTATTCGACAGAAATGTTTGGTGTAGGCATGCCTGGTCTGATTTGCACGGATGCTTTTACAGATGCTGACAGTCCTCTAAAACAGAAGTTTATTGATAAGGGTGATGAAAGTCTGGAAGTTTTCAATAAGTGTGCAGCACTGTTTGAAACCTACAAGGATTCCTCTGCATGTGAAGAAAATGGCGAACTGGTATATGATACCTTGGTTACCTTTAATGATACTGCTGATGTAGCAAATGCTTATGCTGAGAAAAACGGCGGCACTATTTTTGATTACTACAACGGTTATGTTAATGAAATCAATGCGTTGTACGAGGAAGCGCAGAATCAGGCCGGTGACGGTATTGTAATTATTGTTACGGTTGAGGATGGAGAACTGAATTTCCAGGTTTCCCCCGCAGAAGCCAACCCCCGCACCGAAGAATAAATCTGTATAAAATTCACCCCTTGCCGGCCGCAGGGGGTGTTTTTTGTGCAAAATTTGTGCTATAATAAAAAAACTTACGTTAGGGGAGGGTTGCTTATGTTGCAGTTGGTAAATTTGCCGTATGACGGCTACACTTGGCAGCAGTGGTTTGGCGCCTGCCCGCAAAATCTGCGCCGCTGGCTGCACGCAGCAGGCTGCCACGCCGTAGAGATCATCTATGGCGGCGACGGCCCCGTGCCGGACTTTCCGCAGGATTTGGTGCGCGGCTATCACCTGATGTTTTACACCGATTGGTTGGATTTTTGGCGGCAGGATGTGCCGGCACTCACCGAGAAATTCGGCAGCCGAGAGGTTTGGCAGCAGTTTTATCATGCTCGCGGACGGGAGGAGCTGCTGCGCCAGTTTGATGAGGATTTGCAGCGTGCCCATGCCGCCGGTGTGGATTATGTGGTTTTCCACGTGGGGGATGTGTGTTTTGCCGAAACCTACACCTACAACTGGCGCCACACCAATCAGGAGATTATTGACGCCGCCGCCGAGATGATCAATCTGCTGCTGGATGGACGGCCGTATAAATTTGACTTCTTAATGGAGAATCTGCCGTGGCCGGGCCTGCGCTTTGATGATGCACGCCTGACCGAGCGTCTGTTATCCCGTGTGAATTATCCCCACAAGGGTTTGATGCTGGACACCGGCCATTTGATGTGTACCGAAACTGCCCTGCACGATGAGGCGGAGGCGGCGGACTATATCTCCCGTCGGCTGGATGAACACGGGGACTTGTGCCGCTATATCAAGGGGGTACATCTGCACAAATCGCTCTCCGGCGAATATGTACGGCAGTTTTTGCAGCAGACGCCGCCCGTTTTGCCTGACGATGTGTATGAGCAGTTTGCGGTAACGTATCAGCACATATTGCAGATAGACCGCCACCTGCCGCTGGAAACAGACGCCATGGCGCCCGTTTTGGCCAGAATCAACCCCAAATATCTGGTGCATGAGTTATCGTCAGGCGGGGTGGAGGATAAGCTGCTGCGGGTCAATCAGCAGCGCAAGGCCATGGGACTGTAACGGCAAAACAGCAGGTACGCCCCCAAATCTTTTGCCAAAATACGGTTGATTATTATTGACTTTTGGGTCGCGGCGTGCTATACTTTGCAGGTATTCAAGAATAACGAATTTTTGCTCGCCGTCTATGCGGAATGCCGGGGCGGTGGGTTTTCTTTTGCCTTGGGTACAAAAATTTTATGGGAGGTACCCAAAATGACTAACGGTACTGTTAAATGGTTCAACGCAGAAAAAGGTTTTGGTTTTATTGCTAACGATGAAGGCGGCGACGACGTTTTCGTACATTTCTCTGCCATCGTAGCTGACGGCTATCGCACTCTGGATGAGGGCCAGAAGGTAACTTTTGATATCGAGGCTGACCCCAAGAACCCCAGCAAGCTGCGCGCTGCCAATGTTCAGAAGATTGGTTAATTAAATTTGACCGCAACAAAAAAACAGAAGCTATGACCGAACACGGCCGGCAGCTTCTGTTTTTTCTTTTTGTGCTTAGTTGTGCTTAGATAATGAATGTTAATCAGTTTCGGGCAGAGAGGAGCTTCTCCAATTCATCGGTCATATCGGCAAAAACCTTCATGGCGCTGTTAAGAGTAAGCGGACTTTCCATATCTACGCCGGCATCTCTCAGCAGGTTGATGGGGCTCTTGCTGCAACCGCCGCTGAGAAAGCCCAAATAAGCGTCTACCTTGGCCTTATCGCCGCTGAGGATATTCTCGGCCAGGGCGGTGGCGGCACTCATGCCGGTGGCGTATTTATAGACATAAAAGGCGCGGTAGAAGTGGGGGATGCGGCTCCATTCCATATCAATATCCTGGTCTACGGCCACATCTTCACCAAAATAGTCCAAATTCAGCTGATAATAGGCATCACGGAAGAACTGGCAGGAGAGTGCCTCGCCGTTTTCAGCCGCGGCGTGGGTCAGCTTTTCAAACTCGGCAAACATGGTCTGGCGGAACACCGTACCGCGGAAGTCATCCAGATAATGGTTGACCAGCAGCAGGCGCTGGGCCGGGTCGGTTTCTTTGTTCAGCAGATAACGCAGCAGCAAATTCTCGTTGACGGTGCTGGCCACCTCGGCCACAAAAATCTCATAATCGCTGTAAATATACGGCTGATTTTTATGCGAATAATAAGAGTGCATAGAGTGGCCAAGCTCGTGTGCCAGGGTGAACACGCTGTTTAAGTTGCCCTGATAATTGAGCAGGATAAACGGCTTGCTGCCGTAAACGCCGCTGGAATATGCACCGCTGGTTTTGCCCTTATTCTCGGCCACATCCACCCAACCGTCGGTGAAGGCAGTACGGGCCACCGCCAGATAATCTTCGCCCAGGGGAGCAAGGGCGGCCAGTACGGTTTCCACCGCTTCCTCATAGGGTATCTCCTTGGGGGCATCCTGGGCCAGAGGTGCGTAGACATCATACAGGTGCAGCTTATCCACACCCAAGGCCTGGCGGCGCAGTTCCAAATAGCGGTGGAACAGCGGCAAGTGCGCACGGACACCGGCAATCAGGCTGTCATACACGGCGGCAGGTATCTCCTCACCGAACAGGGCCGCGGCCAGAGAACTCTCATGGCGGCGTACACGGGCGGCAAAAACATTCTTTTTAATGTTGGCGGCAAGCATGGCGGCCAGGGTGTTTTGGGCGGCGGCATAGCTTTGATACAGACCGTGGAAGGCATCCTGCCGTACCTTGCGGCTGGGGCTTTCCATCAGGCGGATATAATTGCCGTGGCTGATCTCCACCTGCTCGCCGTTTTCGTTCTCAATGGTGGGGAATTTAATATCAGCGTTGTTAAACATCCCAAAGATGTTGCGCGGAGCAGCACAAACCTCGCCGGCCAGCGCCAAAATCTCCTCCTCGGCTTGGTTGCGGATATGGGTTTGCTGGCGCAGCAGCTCATCAAAAAAACGCCGGTAAACGGTCAAATGCGGCTTTTGCAGCCATTCTTGCAGGCGCTCCTCGCCGATAGTCAGAAATTCCGGCTCCTCAAAGGACATGGCCGCCGAGATTTTAACCCCAAGGCCCTGTGCGCGGTCAGCCAGCGCTTGATATGTGGGGTTGGTGTTGTCCTCATCGCGCTTCATCTGGGCATAGAGGAAGATTTTGTCCAGCGCCATCAGCAGGCGCTCGCGGGTCTGCATATAAGCGGCCAGGCGGTCGGCACTTTCAGCAAGTGTTCCGGCAAAGGCGGCGGTCTGGGCCAACAGCTGCTCGGCCTCGGTCAGCGCGGCCTCCCAGGCGGCATCGTCCGCAAAGACGGATTCAACATCCCATTTTAAGCTTTGGGGAATATCCTGGCGGGCGGGCAGAGTTTTGATATTATTTTCAGTCATATTATCCTCCGATTATTTTTGGTTGTTAGGTTATTTTGCACGGTTTGGCAGATTTAGATGTTATACTTGCGGTAAATATTCGTAAATATTCAATGTAAATTACGCCTGGGCAGGCATGAATATGCAGACGGGTTTTTCCACCGAACAAATGCTCATACCTGCTAAACGGCTTGCGGCTGTTGGGCAGTTTTCCACACCGGCCGAGGGGAAACTTGCCGGAAGCCGCTTGGGGAGTGGGCCCGGAGTTATTCACAGAGTTTTCCACATTATCCACAGAGGCGCTGTGTATAACCGGTGAAAGCGGCGTATTTTTTTACAATATACTGCAAATTGTTACGCAAAGCGGCATAAAATTACTGATATTGCCGTCAGCCGACAATATAATTAGTCTTTCAGCAATTCCTGCCAAAGCTCGCCGTCGGTCAGCTCGATCAGCGGCGTCTGCGCCCAATCCTGCGGCGGGCGGTTGGCAAAGGCATTGATGTAATCGTCGGGGTTGGCGGCTTGCAGGCGGCTCTCACCTTCGATGAAATCGCTCTTGCCGTCGGCGGCCAGTTCCAGCAGCAGGCGGCGCACCAGGTCATCCTCGGCGCTGTTGATTATGACGCCCCGGAGTGCATCTGCACGCTCGCTGCGGGGCAGACAACAATGTGTGCGGCAGGCAAAGGTGCGGTGCAGGTGGGCCGAGCAGCATTTGCGTTCTTCATCCAGCAGATAACAGGCGCCGTTGGGCTTGTGCTTGATTTGTAAATCCACCGCCTCGCCGAAGAATTGCAGGTCGGCAACCTCGGCCAGCCAAACGGCCAGCTTATCGCCATTATCCTGCTGATAATAACGGGAGAAGCAGAAATCGGCAATCGTCAGCGGAACCCGCTCATGGCAGCAGCCGTCACAGCCAATGCAATCAGCCATGGTGTCAGTCTGGAAGGCGTTGATGGCGTCCAGATAATCACCCACGGTGGCGGCGTCGCTTAAAATTTGCACATCATAACCGAAAAGTCCCTCGTCAAACTCTGTAAGGAAGATGCGGAGAGTTTTATTTGCGGTATTTTCGTTCATATAATCACATCACTTTTTGATTAAGATTTTATGGGTTAAAATTTATTTGGCTGCTTTCTCGGCGGCCTCAATAATATGGCGGCAGAGAATAGCGGTGGTCACCAGACCCACACCGCCGGGCACAGGGGTGGCAGCGGCCACCTTGGGCAGCACATTGGCGTAATCGACATCGCCGCACATTTTGCCGGGGTTTTCGGGGTCAGCATTTACGCCGACATCAATGATAACCTGACCGGCACTCACCCAATCCTCCTTAACCAGACGGGCACGGCCCACGGCAGCCAGCAGTACATCGGCCTCACGGCAGACGGCCGGCAAATTCTCGGTACGGGAGTGGCAGATGGTAACGGTGGCGTTCTCATTAAGCAGCAGCATGGCCAGCGGCTTGCCCACCACCAGAGAACGGCCCAGTACCACAGCTTTTTTACCGGCCAGCGGCACCTGATAATATTTCAGCATCTCCATTACGGCGGCGGGGGTACAGGGCGCAAAGCCTTCATCATCACCGCAGAAAACCGAGGCGGCAGAGGCCTTGGACAGGCAGTCAACATCCTTGGCCGCAGGGATCAGCTCACGCAGCTTGGGCTCATCCAGATGACGGGGCAGCGGGCTGAAAAAGAACATGGCATCAATGCCGTTATCGTTGGCGGCGGCGATAAGCCTGGCGGCAAATTCGGCATCAGGGCAATCCTCCGGCAGCACGGTATGCAGCACTTTAATGCCGGCACGCTCACAATGGCGCAGAATCGAGCCTTCATAGAAAACATCGTCGGGACGCTCTCCCAGGCGGAACAGCGCCAGCGTGGGCTGATGCCCGGCGGCGGTAAGCTTCTCGGCACGGCAGAGGTTATCCTCCATGATTGCGGCAGCCACCTGTTTGCCGCGCAGCTCCTGCGGTTGATTTTCGGTAATAACTTCCATAATTATCAAATACTCCTTTATGCGAAAAAAATTTATAGCTAATTAAAAGCGTTGGCGGTATTCGGCCACCAACAAGGCTTCGACTTCATCAAACCACACCCACATCTCATCATGCAGATCGGTGCGGATCTGCTCCAACAGGGCGGCCAAAGCATCCACGCTGCCGCCGGTGATTTGGTGCCGACGCTGTAACTGCTGCAAATATTTGGCGGCTGAATCCTCGGGCGAAACCTGCAAAATGGAGAAACGGGTGTCCATGGTTCGCAGCACGCGGCGGATGTTCTCGGCCTTGGCGTCGGTATAAGCAGAGAAGGCGTGAATAATCGTCTGCATTACGGTCTCATCATGGATGGCGGCCATCAGCTGCTGCCCAAGCTGCGGGCGGACGGCGGCAACTTCCAGCTCGGCTGCCATTTCCACCAGATTATGCGCCTTCCACAGGGCGTAGGCCCGCGGCAGATTGCAGGCCAGCACCGCATCGGGGATGTATGGCAGACATTTAAGGAAGCACCAACCCATTTTGCCCTGCCAGATCTCATCAGCATAGGTATCAAAACCGCAGCCGTCAATGCCGTGCAGCCAGACGCCCAGCGCCAGAGGGGCAGCCTGCGGCAGGTTACGCACCGTAAAATGGTAAAAATCGGCGCCGCCCTCGTGCCAAAAATCACGGTCTAATCCCATACCGGCCACAAAATCGGGCAGAATGGAACCGACCAGCATCAACTGCTTGTCCAAATCGGAAAATTCTCCGGCAAAGGGGCCGGGTGCGGCCGCCAGGATACGTTCAGTCATATAATTATGTGCGAGGGGAAACATAAATCCTCCTTTTCAAAACCGGATAACTGTGATATATTTATTATATAATAAAGTGTAGTGCAGTTAAAGAAATTCGGGAAAAAAGTTATGGAAAAATTACAAAAACTTATTAAATTGCCGCGGCTGCTGCTGTTTTTATTGGGTAACGCTTTTGTGGCGTACAGCTATCAGGGGTTTGTGTCGGCCAATGATTTTCTGTCCGGCGGCACTTACGGTCTGGCCGGTATTCTTACGCATTTTGTGTCGGCGGTACCTTTTCCGCTGGCGGTGCTGCTGTTTAACCTGCCCTGTATGGCGCTGGGCTGGCGTTTTCTGGACAGACGCTTTGTTATACTTACCACCGTTTCTCTGCTGTTGCAGGTGTTCTTTCTGCATTGTTTTGAGGGCGTGGTGATTTATAACAATAATTTGCTGCTGGCGGCCATTTTTGCGGGTGTATTTGTGGGTTTGGGCGATGCGTTGGTGCTGCGTAGCGGCAGCGGCAGCAGCGGTACGCATTTGGTGGCCATGGTGCTGCGCAAAAAGTACGGTATCTCGGTAAGTTCGGTTACGATGACCATAAATGCGCTGGTAATTTTGCTGTCCTCCGGGATGTTTGGTATTGAGAAGGCGCTGTTTACGCTGATTTTGATGTTTGCCTCGGCGCAGACGCTGGACGCCGTGTTGGAGGGTATCAGCCGCAAGCGCACGGCCTTCATCATCACCGCCAAAGGGCAGGAGGTGGGCCAAAGCCTGATGCAGGATCTGGCCCGCGGCGTGACCATGATACCGGCGGTGGGGCTTTACAGCGGCAACGATACCAGCCTGCTGCTGTGCGTGACCAATATGTTGGAGGTTGGCCGCTTGAAGGAATTGGTGCTGAACATTGACCCGCACGCCTTCATCACTTTTTATGAAACGAATGACATTACCGGCCACTTCCACAAGCATAATCTGATTGTGGATAAGGACGAGGATGAACAGAATTAAATAATAAATTTAAGGGGGTATTTGATATGACGGCAATCAACAATTCGGTGCTGGATGTGATTAAAAAGCGGCGCTCTACCAGGGCATTTTTGCCGCAGCAGATCAGCCGGGAGGAGTTGACAGCGATTTTGGAGGCAGGCTGTTGGGCGCCCACCGGCCACGGCCATCAGGGTTGGCATTTTACGGCGCTGTATAATGCCGATGTGGTGGGGAAACTGGCAGCAGCGGTGCGCCAGGAGCTTAATTTGCCCGATACCTATTGTTTTTATGGTGCGCCTTGCTTGATTATCGTATCTTATGAGCGTGAATATGAGCACGCCTGGCTGGATGGCAGCGCGGCAATTCAGAATTTACTGCTGGCGGCCGAATCGTTGGGAATTGAAAGCTGCTGGATCAATCAAGTGCGCCAAACCTGCGATGCACCTGCTATGCGGCGGCTGCTGACCGAGCTTGGTGTGCCGACCGACCATGTGGTTATCGGTTCGGTGGCATTGGGGCATGGTGCGGCTGTAACGGCACCCAAGCCGCGCAAAGAGGGCGTGGTAAATATTGTGGAATAAATATTGCGGGAGGTGCTGCTATGAATACCGAATATGCGGCAGAGATAAACACCCTGCGTGAGTGGTTGAAGGAGAGTAAACGGGCGGTTTTCTTTGGGGGCGCCGGTGTCTCAACCGAATCCGGCATACCTGATTTCCGCTCGACCGACGGGCTGTATAACCAACAGTATGCGTGGCCGCCCGAGGTAATACTCAGCCACACCTTTTTTGTGGAGAATACGGCGGAATTTTACCGTTTTTATCAGGATAAAATGCTGTATCTGGACGCCAAACCCAATGCCTGCCATCTGCGGTTGGCCGAGTTGGAGGCCGAGGGGCATCTGCGCTCTGTGGTTACGCAGAATATTGACGGTTTGCACCAGGCGGCCGGTTCCAAACGGGTGTTGGAGCTGCACGGTTCTGTTCACCGCAATTACTGCGAGCGCTGCGGCCGTTTTTATGATGCCGAATATGTCAAGCAGGCAGGCGGCGTGCCGCATTGTGAGTGCGGCGGCCTGTTGAAGCCCGATGTGGTGCTGTATGAGGAGGGGCTGGATGATCAAACCCTGCTGGACAGCGTACACGATATTGCCAATGCCGATTTGCTGATCGTGGGCGGAACATCGCTGGTGGTGTACCCTGCGGCCGGCTTGATCAACTATTATCGGGGCAAGCGGCTGGTGCTGATAAATATGAGTGCAACTTCGGCCGACAAACGGGCAAATTTAGTCATCCGCCAACCGATTGGTGAGGTTTTTGCTCAACTTTAAGTGTTGATAACCCAAAATTATAACCAAAAATGACATAATAAAACCCCATTCCCGTTTGATACAGGGAGTGGGGTTGTGTTTTTATTTTTTGCTTTTGCGGTTAAATGTACTGCATAATAAAAGCAGGGCTGCTGACACCGCAAAACAGCCGGATATGGCATATTGCTGCTGTGATATCGCAAAATAAAAGGCGGCGATAATATGCAGAAAAACAGCAAGCCAAAAGAAAAGGCGGGCAAGCGAATTGTTCATAGTGACACCTCCGTATTTGGGGCGAAAATAAGCGTAGGTATGCTTAAAATAACATTTTGATACCGATGGCGATGAGGATGATGCCGCCGATGATGCCGGTTTTCTCGGCGAGGAGAGAACCGCAAGCCTTGCCCAAATTGACGGCGATGACAGTGAGGACGAAGGTGGTGGCGGCAATGATGAGGGCCGCGGAGAGGATGTTGACAGAACCGGCAGCGGCCAGACTGACACCGACGGCCAGCGCGTCAATACTGGTGGCCACGGCCTGTACCAGCACCAGAGAGAGCGTAATGGCGGTTAGGGCCTCGGCATCACCGTGGATGGTGTCATAAATCATCTTGCCGCCGACGATGGTAAGCAGCGCACAGCCGATGTAGGGCGCCCAGGTGCTCATAAAAGCGGTAAAAACGGTGCCGGTGTAATAGCCGATGGTGGGCATAAGGCCCTGAAAGCCGCCGAAAGCGCAGGCCAGCAGTAAAACCTCGGATTTTTTAATGTTTTTAATGCTCATGCCGCTGACGGCCGATACCGCCACGGCGTCCATCGAGAGCGCAAAGCCGATGAGCAGAATTTCCCAGAAGGTCAAGTTATCGCCCCCTTATGTGGTGGTTTGGTTTAAGATATGGCGCGGGGTGCGCGGATATTAAACAAGTGCTGATTATCCAACCGAAAGCAGGCCGGAAGCCATCATGCAAAAGTATTTATCAGCGCAGGATATTTGTATGATATTTGTATGTATGACAGGTGTAAATTAACCGTATAAATTTAACGAATAAGTTAAGATACCGGGCAGCGCAGATAAGATGATTGGATAACAAAAAAGGCCGTATGCCAAGCACACGACCTTGATTGAAAGCATATCGGCAAATGCCAATGAGCAGGCTGGCTGCGGACTAACGACGACGGTTGTCGTAGCAGTCACGGCAGTAAACCGGACGGTCGTTAACCGGCTTGAAAGGCACTTGGGTTTCCTTGCCGCACTCAGCACAGATAACGGTGAACATCTCGCGTCCTTCGTTTCTCTGCTGTTTGCGTGCGCTGCGGCAGCTGCGGCAGCGGCTGGGCTCATTCTGGAAGCCCTTTTCGGCATAGAACTCCTGCTCAGCAGCGGAGAACAGGAACTCGGCGCCACAATCTTTGCATACCAGAGTCTTATCTTCGAAAGCCATGCGTGTATCCTCCTTTTTGGTTTTCCGCAAGAGTTTTCATTCAGATTTCTGCACAACCCGTGGTATCAAAACACCGGCCGGGCCGCCCACCAGTGATGAGAGCCGGGGAAGCCGGTCAAAAAAACCAAGCAAAAACTTATCGGATAGACACTATTATAAAGGATAGGTTAACAAAATGCAACAAAAATTTACACAAAATCTGCGGTATGATTTGGCTGAATGTGTCGAGAAACTTTTAATGGCGGAGACTTGCAAATCCGGTGAAAATCGCATATAATAAGCAATGTAAATTTACCCCAAGGAGGTTCGCCAATGAAAGGCAAGGTTAAATGGTTTAATGCGGAGAAGGGCTTCGGTTTTATTGAGAAGGCCGAGGGCAACGATGTTTTTGTGCATTTTTCCGCCATCCAGTCCGAGGGTTTCAAGACTTTGGACGAAGGTCAGGAAGTTGAATTTGATGAGGTTGAGGGCGCCCGTGGGCCGCAGGCGGCAAACGTGGTTAAATTATAACAATAGTTTGGTTGCCGGTTTGGTTGACCGGCGCTGCTGTAAAACCTTGGAGAATGCTTGGGGAGGGCCTTTGTTGCAAAGGCTCTCCTTTTGGCTTTGCGGCTTTATAAATTATGGGATAAATTTGGTATAGATTAAGCAGGAGGATAAGATGATGAAGATAGCGGTGGTATCAGATACGCATTGGCAGCCGGGCACACCCCTGCCCAAGGTGTTGCAGTTGATTGAGCAGCAGCAGCCGGATTTGATTTTGCATACCGGTGATTGGACAAGCTTGCAGCTTTGGGGGTATCTGGCACGGATTGCCCGGGTGCAGGGCGTGGCCGGTAACTGTGACGGGGCAGAGGTGGTATCTGAGATGGGCTTGCTGCGTCTGGTGCAGGCCGATGATGTTACGCTGGGTTTGACGCACGGCCATCTTTTTGGCACGGCAGAGCTGACGGCACGCAGGGCTTTTGTCGGCCAGCCGGTACAGGCGGTGATTTACGGCCACTCTCATGTGCCGATGAATGTGGTGGAGGACGGCGTGCTGTATTTTAACCCCGGCTCGGCATTTCGCCCCCTGGGAGAGATCAAACGCCCGTCTTTTGGCGTGCTGACGGTGAACGGTGCGGAAATCAGCGGCGAGATAATTTATTTTGACAAGTAAATTCAGGTGATCAAACAAAAGGGCAGATGAGACTTGGTAATACTCATCTGCCTTTTGTTAATTTATAAGATAATTTAGTTTTGTTCTGCAACATTGTTTTGAAAAGTTTGTACCAATTCATCAACATAGTTGTTCCAGGCTTCCTCAAACAAAACAGGGTCATCTGCTGTTTCGGGGGCAAGGGTATCCTTAAAATATGCTTGTAATGCAATAGATGCATCTATTCTTCGTTGTTCTTCCGCTGCCAAATCAAAATATTCATCTTGGGTTATGTCCAAACCGTCAATATAAGAGTTGATTAAACTTAATGTTTGTTCGGCTGAGGTTCTCTCTGCCTCGTTTTCAGATTGAGTAAGCTTTTCAGCCTGATTCATAATATCAATAACGTGTTTTTTTGCTTCATCGTGGTTGATTGTTAGGTTTAGGCGATCAGCCTCCTTAAAAATCACGCGTTGGCGTATTAAATTGTTAATCATTTCATTTTCAGTATCATCTAATCCTAAAAAATCTTTTTTAAGGCGCAGTGAATCAATATCCTTTTGCGTAATGATGTTGCTATCAGATAATATATCACTTGTGTTTGATGAGGAGTTTGGCAATATATTTGATGTTTTTTGTCCAAGATTAAAGAAATCAAATGATTGGGCAGTGGCCAAAACAGTGCAACTAACACCAATGAAAAGAATGAAAGCAGTGCATACAGAGAGCCATTTTATTATTTTCTTATTCATGGTTACACTTCCTTACTTATACTTTCAGTATATTTCAATATAGGAAAAAATCAAGAATTTCAGCAAATTTGTTGCTTATTTTGCATATTTGTATTTTTTTATTTACGGTGGATTTTACCAACTACTCTTATGCGTTTATGTGGGGGTAGTAATTGAGAGGATTTTGTGTTACAATATTCTGATAAGCCGATAGATATTTTATATGTAAAGATAGTGTTGATGAGAGGGGCGAGAGTATGGATTTTAAGCTGCACAGCAATTATAAGCTGACGGGAGACCAGCCGCAGGCAGTGGAGAAGCTGGTACAGGGGTTGGCGGCCGGAGAGCCGCACCAGACGCTGCTTGGCGTTACCGGCAGCGGCAAAACCTTTACCATGGCCAATGTGATTGCCCAAAGCGGCCGCCCTGCGTTGGTTATCGCGCACAACAAAACGCTGGCCGCCCAGCTTTACGGTGAATTTAAGGAGTTCTTCCCGGAGAATGCGGTGGAATATTTTGTATCCTATTACGATTATTACCAGCCGGAGGCTTATATTGCCCGGTCAGACACCTATATTGCCAAGGACGCCGCCATTAACGATGAGATTGAGAAGCTGCGGCACTCGGCCACGGCCGCCCTGCTGGAACGCCGTGATGTGATCGTGGTGGCCTCGGTTTCGGCCATTTACGGTTTGGGCTCGCCGCAATTTTACAAAGAGATGATGATTTCGCTGCGCGTGGGGCAGGAGCTGGAAAGAGACACCCTGCTGCGCCGCCTGATCGACAACCAATATACCAGAAACGATCTGGATCTGCACCGCGGCACCTTCCGTGCCAAGGGCGATGTGGTGGAGATTTTCCCGTCCGGTTACAGCGATGTAGCCGTGCGGGTGGAGTTCTTCGGGGATGAGGTGGAGGCAATCTCCCAGGTAAACACGGTGACCGGCGAGATGGTACACCGCCTGCCTTATACCAGCATCTTCCCGGCCAGCCATTATGTGATGGGCGATAATACCATGGAAAGGGCGCTGGCCCAGATCAAGGATGAGCTTGATGACCGCCTGAGAGAGCTTAATGCCGCAGGTAAGCTGTTGGAGGCGCAGCGTTTGGAGCAGCGCACCCGTTTTGATTTGGAAATGTTGGAGCAGATAGGCCATTGTCAGGGCGTGGAGAATTATTCCCGCCACATGGACGGCCGTGAGGAGGGAGAGCCGCCTTATACCCTGCTGGATTACTTCCCCGATGATTTTATTTTGCTGGTGGATGAGAGCCATGTTACGCTGCCGCAGGTGCGCGGTATGTATGAGGGTGACCGTTCCCGCAAGCAATCGCTGGTGGAATACGGCTTTCGTCTGCCGTCGGCGCTGGATAACCGGCCTCTGCGTTTTGCCGAGTTTGAGGAGCGCATCAGGCAGGCCATTTATGTATCGGCCACACCCGGTGATTACGAGCTGGAACATTCGCCGCAGGTGGTGGAGCAGGTGCTGCGCCCCACCGGTCTGGTGGACCCGGTAATCGAACTGCACCCCATTACCAATCAGATAGACCATCTGTTGGAGCAGATACGCAAGGTGACGGCGGCCGATGGCAGGGTGCTGGTGACCACGCTGACCAAGCGTATGGCCGAGGACTTGACGGATTATCTGACCGAGGCGGGGGTAAGGGTGCGATACCTGCACAGCGATATTAAGACGCTGGAACGCATGGCCATTGTGCGTGATTTGCGTTTGGGTAATTTTGATGTGCTGGTGGGCATTAACCTGCTGCGAGAGGGCTTGGATATCCCCGAGGTGGCGCTGGTGGCGATTTTGGACGGTGATAAGGAGGGCTTTTTGCGCTCTCATCGGTCGCTTATCCAGACGATTGGCCGCGCTGCCCGCAATGAGAATGGACGGGTGGTCATCTATGCCGACAATATGACTGATTCCTTGCAGGCGGCCATTGATGAAACCGAACGCCGTCGTGCTATTCAGCTGGCGTACAATAAAGAACACGGTATTGTGCCGCACACCGTTAAAAAAGATGTGCGTGACCTTATCAGCGCAATTTTGCCGGAAACCGATGCCAAGCAGGAACAGAAGAATTTTGCCAAGCTGGGCCGCAAGGAGCGTGAGAAGATGATTCGTAATCTGGAAAAGGAAATGCGCGAGGCCGCACGGCGGTTGGAATTTGAGAAGGCTGCCGAGGCGCGCGATTTGATTATGGAACTGAAATCCATGGGGCGCTATGCGCTGTAAATAATATATAATAAATAATTATAGTAGTTGGGATAGATATAGTTTTAGATAAAATGAGGTTTTGATTATGAAACAGGAATATATTTATGTGAAGGGTGCGCGGCAGCACAACCTGAAAAACATTGATGTTATGCTGCCCCGAAACTCGCTGGTGGTGATTACCGGCCTTTCCGGCAGCGGCAAAAGCTCGCTGGCGTTTGATACCATTTATGCCGAGGGCCAGCGCCGTTATATGGAGAGTTTGTCATCTTATGCGCGCCTGTTTTTGGGGCAGATGGAAAAACCGGCGGTGGACAGCATTGAAGGCCTCTCCCCTGCTATTGCCATCGACCAAAAAACCACCAACCGCAACCCCCGTTCCACCGTGGGCACGGTGACGGAGATCCACGATTATCTGCGTCTGCTGTTTGCCCGGGTGGGTAAGCCGCATTGTCCGTGCTGCGGCAAGCCCATCAGCCAGCAGACGGTTGACCAGATCGTGGACAGGCTGACGGCCCTGCCCGAGGGGACTAAATTGCAGCTGCTGGCGCCGATGGTCAGCGGCCGCAAGGGTGAGTTTCAGCGCCTGTTTGCCGATATTAAAAGCGACGGTTACCTGCGTATCCGCCTGGATGGAGAGATTCGCACACTGGATGAGGAGATGACCGTCAACAAAAAGCAAAAGCACTCGGTGGAGGTAGTGGTAGACCGTCTGGTGGTGCGCGAGGGTATTGCCAAGCGTCTGGCCGAATCCATCGAGGTGACCATGGAGATGGCCGGCGGGCAGCTCTTGGTGCTGGCAGACGGTAAGAAAATCGGCGAGGACGGCACCGAGCAGGCCATGCAGGAGGAGTTGAAGTTCAACAAGAACCTGTCCTGCCCGGATTGCGGTGTGGGTTTGGAGGAGCTTACTCCCCGAATGTTCTCGTTTAATAACCCGTACGGCGCCTGCCCATCCTGCTCCGGTTTGGGATACCGCATGAAGGTGGATGAAAATTTGCTGGTCGTCAGCGATGAGCTGAGCCTGCGGGAGGGTGCTCTGGCCCGTTGGAGTGAAAATTACGGCGGCTGGTACTTCCGTTTTATCGAGGCGCTCAGCCGGCAGTACGGCTTTTCGCTGGATGAACCGCTGAGTAATTTATCCCCAGAGCATTTGGCTTTGATCATGCACGGCACCGGCACCGAGAAGGTGACCTTTGAATATCTGGATTATAACCACAAGCGCAAAGTGATGAGCACCCCCTGGGAAGGGATGATCGCCAATTTAGAGAGGCGTTATCACGAAACCGAATCCGAGTTTATCCGGGAGGATATTGAGAAATATATGGTGGAAAGCCCCTGCCCGGATTGCCATGGAGCGCGTTTGAAGCCCGAAGTGCTGGCGGTGACGCTGGCTTATCGGCAGGATGACGGCAGTATTGCCGAGCTGAATATCGACCGCCTGAGCAATATGACGATTTACGAGGCCCAGGATTTCTTCCGGCGGCTGATTTTAAGCGAGCGGGAGCTGAGCATTGTCCACATGGTGCTGAAAGAGATCAGAGCACGGCTGGAATTTTTGATGAACGTCGGTCTGGATTATCTGACGCTTTCCCGTTCGGCCGGCACGCTCTCCGGCGGCGAGGCGCAGCGCATCCGTCTGGCTACGCAGATCGGCTCCTCTCTGGTGGGCGTGCTGTATATTCTGGACGAGCCGAGCATTGGCCTGCACCAGCGTGACAACACCCAGCTTATCAACACCTTAAAGCGGCTGCGTGATTTGGGCAACACCGTCATCGTGGTGGAGCATGATGATGAAACCATGCTCTCGGCGGATTATATCGTGGACATTGGCCCGGGTGCCGGTGCGCATGGCGGAGAAGTGGTGGCCGCCGGTACGCCGCAGCAGATCATGGCAGATGAAAATTCGATCACCGGGCGTTATTTAAGCGGGCGTGATGAAATTGCCGTGCCGCCGCTGCGCCGACCCGGTAACGGCAAAACCTTAAAGCTCATGGGGTGTGCCGAGAATAATCTGCACGATATTGATGTGGAAATTCCGCTGGGCAAGTTTGTCTGCGTGACGGGTGTTTCCGGCAGCGGCAAAAGTACGCTGGTTAATGAGATTTTATATAAAACGCTGGCCGGGCGGCTTAACCGGGCGCACACCATCCCCGGCAGGTTTAAGAGCATTGAGGGTTTGGAGGCGCTGGAAAAGGTCATTGATATTGACCAAAGCCCCATCGGCCGCACGCCGCGCAGCAACCCGGCCACCTATACCGGTTTGTTCAGCCTGATAAGAGATTTGTTTGCCCAGCTACCCGATGCCAAAATGCGCGGTTATAAGCCGGGACGCTTCAGCTTTAATGTCAGCGGCGGCCGCTGTGAGGCCTGCAAGGGTGACGGCATTATCAAGATCGAGATGCACTTTCTGCCCGATGTTTATGTGCCCTGCGAGGCCTGCAAGGGGCAGCGTTATAACCGCGACACGCTGGATGTGAAGTATAAAGGCAAGAGTATTGCCGATGTGCTGGCCATGACGGTGGACGAGGCGCTGGATTTCTTCTCCAATGTGCCGAGGATTGCCCATAAATTACAGGTTTTGCAGGATGTGGGGTTGGGTTATATTCAGCTTGGCCAAAGCGGCACCACATTATCGGGCGGCGAGGCGCAGCGTGTGAAGCTGGCCGCCGAGTTATCCCGCCGCAGCCAGGGACAAAGCTTTTATATTCTGGATGAACCGACCACCGGCTTGCATATTGCGGATATTAAAAAGCTGCTGGATGTGCTTAACCGTCTGGTGGAGGCCGGCAATACCGTACTGGTTATCGAGCATAACCTGGATGTGATAAAATGTGCCGACCATATCATCGACCTTGGCCCGGAGGGCGGCGGCCGCGGCGGCCGCATTGTGGCAGAGGGTACGCCCGAAGAAGTGGCCAAAACCCCCGGCAGCTATACCGGGCAGTATCTGGCACACAAGCTTAAATAAATCAGCAAAAAACAGGAAGGGAGGCGATGATTTTGGCCAAAGCAGAGTTAAAAGAGCTGCTAAACCAACTGCCGGAGAGCCCCGGCGTGTATATTATGCGTGATGCCGAGGGGCAGGTGGTTTATGTAGGCAAGGCCAAGTGCTTAAAAAACCGTGTGCGCTCGTATTTTCAGGCGGAGAGCCGTCTGGCCCCCAAAACAGCCGTGCAGATGCGCGTGGTGGAGGATTTGGAGTGGATAGTGGTGTCCTCGGCCGAGGAAGCGCTGGTGCTGGAATGTAATCTCATCAAGGAGTATAACCCCAAGTACAACATCCTGCTGCGCGATGACAAGCATTATCCGTATCTCTGCCTGACGCTGACCGAGGAATATCCGCGGCTGATCATGGTGCGCTCGGTGAAGAATGACGGCAACCGCTATTTTGGGCCCTATGTCAGCAGCGGTGCCATGAAGATGACGCAAAAGCTGCTGAGCGATATTTTCCCGCTTAGAACCTGCTCCAACAAAAGCTTTGCGCGCAAAAAACGCCCCTGCCTGAATTTTCATATCGGCCGCTGCCAAGGGCCCTGCACCGGCAAGGTGGACAAAGCCGCCTACCGCGAGATGTGCGAGCAGGTGATACTGTTTTTGGAGGGGAAAAGCAGCACCATCACCGCCCGTTTGCAGCAGCAGATGCAGCAGGCATCGGATGAGCTGCGTTTTGAGGATGCGGCGGCCCTGCGTGACCGTATAGCGGCAGTCAAGCTGGTGCAGAGCCGTCAATATATGGACATCGGCAGCGATAACCGCGATATGCTGGCTGTTGCGCTCTCACCTGATGAGAGTTTGGCGGCGGTGCAGGTTTTCTTTGTGAGAGAAGGCAAGGTGGTGGGGCGGGAGCATTTCTTCCTGCAAAACCCGCAGCATACCGGCCCCGAGGCGGCAGGGCAGGTGCTCTCTGCCTTTATCATGCAGTATTACAGCGGTGTGGATTTTATGCCGCCGGAGATTTGTCTGAACGAGGAAGTGGCGGATATGGCGCTGCTGGCGGATTGGTTGAGCCAAAAGAGGGGCGGCAAGGTCAGCTTATCGGCCCCCAAAATCGGCGAGAAGAAACGCCTGCTGAATTTGGTGGAGCAAAATGCCCGGCTGGCACTTGGCCGGGAGCTGGAAGAACAGCAGTATGCGGCGGCAGCCGGCGGCGAGGCGCTGGAAGAGCTTCGGCAGGTGCTGGGTCTGTCCAAGGCGCCGTGGCGCATTGAGTGCTTTGATAATAGCCATTGGCAGGGCACCTATACGGTGTCGGCGCTGGTGACTTTTTTGGGCGGTAAGCCTGCCAAGGCGCTGTACCGCCACATGAGAGTGAAGCGCGAAACCAACGGCGACGATTATCTGGCAATGCGAGAATCGGTGGCCAGACGCATGGGCTGGGGCCTTAACCAACGGGAACAGCTGAAAAACGGTGAAATCAAGCCGGATGAGGCGCCGATGGCCGAATGGCCCGATTTGCTGCTGATCGACGGCGGCAAGGGGCAGCTGGCGGTGGCGGTGGATATTCTGGAAGCGCTGGGGCTGGATATTCCGGTGTTTGGTCTGGCCGAGGAAGATGAGTGGCTGTACCGCCCGCATGACAGCCAACCGATTATTTTGCCCAAAAGCAGCCACGGCTTGCAGCTGTTGCAGCGTGTGCGTGACGAGGCGCACCGCTTCGGCGTAACTTATCAACGGAAGCTGAGAGAAAGAGGCCAAAAAGCCAGCGCGCTGGACAGCATCCCAGGTATCGGGCCGACCAGACGCTCAGCGCTGCTCAAAGCTTTTGGTTCGCTGGAACAAATCATGGCGGCCGGCGAGGATGAGCTGGCCCTGGTGGAGAGCATGAACCGCCGTGCGGCCAGAGATTTATATGATTATCTGCACCGCAGCGAGGGCGAAAAATAGGCTTTGAGAATAAGCTATGGCAGTATAAAAAGGTGGGATAGTGATGGAACTGAAAATTGTGACGGGTATGAGCGGCGCCGGCAAAACCAATCTGGTGCAGGTTTTGGAGGACATGGGCTATTATTGCGTGGATAATCTGCCGCCCAACCTGTTTGGCAAGTTTGTGGATTTGATTTTGCAGGTGCAGGACGACGGCGCACGGGTGGCGTTGGTGGCCGATGTGCGCGGCGGCAAGTTTTTTGCCGATGTTTACGATGTTTTGCAGGATTTGCGGAATAAGGGCATTAACTATGAAATAATCTTTTTGGAGGCATCGGATGAAATTCTGGTGCGGCGCTATAAGGAAACCCGCCGCCGACATCCGCTTACCAAAAGCGGCAGCGTGTTGGAGGGTATCCAGGAGGAGCGCAAAAGGCTGCAGCGCATCCGTGGGGAAGCCGATGTGATAATTGACACATCCAACCTGAAAGTGCAGGATTTTAAGCAGCGGGTGGCTGATCTGCTGCAAGGCGGCGCAGATGAGCGCCTGCTGGTTAATGTGACCTCTTTTGGTTTTAAGTACGGCCTGCCGATTGATGTGGATCTGGTGATGGATGTGCGTTTTCTGCCCAACCCCTTTTATGTGGCTGATTTGAAGCCGCAGACAGGCTTGGACGAAGCGGTGCGTGATTATGTTTTGCAGCGGCCGGAGAGTGAGAGCTTTTTGCAGAAATATACTGATTTGCTGTTGGAGCTGCTGCCGCAGTATGTGCAGCAGGGCAAACACCATTTGGCATTGGCGGTGGGCTGCACGGGCGGGCAGCATCGCTCGGTGGCGGTGGCCGAAGAAATTGGCCGCAGGCTGACCGAGGCCGAAACCGGTGCGGTTATCCGCGTGAACCATCGGGAATTGCAGCAAAATTAAAAATAATTAAGAAATTTGGGGGATACAATTATGCCCAAGGATATAAATGCCGGCGGCAAACGGGTGGTGGCCATCGGCGGCGGCACAGGATTAGCTAATCTGCTGCGGGTGTTGAAGAAATTGACCGATAATCTGACGGCGGTGGTGGCCATGACCGATAACGGCGGCAGCTCCGGCAAGCTTAGGCAGGAGTTTGGTATGCTGCCCCCCGGAGATGTACGCAGCTGTATCCTGGCGCTTAGTCACTCAGAGTTGGAGATGGAACGGCTGCTGGCTTATCGTTTCCCTGAGGAGGGCACGCTCTCCGGCCATACGGTGGGTAATATTCTGCTGGCGGCCATTATGCAGGTGGAGGGTGTGGATTTTGCCGAAGCAGCGGCCAGACTTTCTGCCCTGCTGGCGGTAACAGGACGAGTGCTGCCGGCTACCACCGACGATGTGACACTCGGTGCGGTGTTGGAGGACGGCGAGGTAATTTGCGGTGAAACCGAAATCGCGGCGGACAGGCGAGCAATCAAGCGGCTGTTTTTGCGGCCGGCGGATTGCAGACCGCAGGCGGAGGTTTTGCAGGCGATAACCGAGGCGGATTACATATTCATCGGGCCGGGCAGCATATATTCCAGCCTGATCAGCAATTTGCTGCTGCCGGGTGTGGCCGATGCGCTGGCCAAGAGCCCTGCCAAAATTTGTTATCTGGCTAACATGGCAACCGAGCCTGCCGAGCTGATACAGGCAGAGATGAGTATGTACTGGCACCTGTTGGAGGAATATTTTGCCAATGCAGGCTGTACGGGGCGGCTGGTGGATGTGATCATCGCCAACAACGGTGCCTATTCTGCCGAGGCGCTGGCGGCGCTGGCCCAAAAACAATCGCAGCCGGTGATTTGCGATGCGGCCGAGCTGGCGTTTTCACCGGTGCGGCTGATTGCTGCTGATTTGGTGGATGAGGTCAATTTCTGGCAGCATAACCGTGATAAATTATTGCCGGTTCTGAAAAATTTATTAGCTGAATAAAATGGAGGTGTGGCTGTGTCTTTTTCTCTGGAAGTAAAAGAGCAGTTGCTGCGTGTAAATACCAGTAAAAATTGCTGCCGTCAAGCGGAGTTTCTGGCGTTTCTGCGGATGTGCGGCAACGTCAGCCTGGCGGGCGGCGGCAGGTTTGGTTTGCTGGCCACCACCGGCAGCCCCGGTGTGGCTCGTCGGTATTTTAAGCTGGTTAAGGAGTTATGGGGTCTGCGCTCGGAGATTTTGATGCGTGACAGCCAGCATTTTAACAAAAGCCGCATTTATACGCTGCGTATTCCGCCGCAGGATGAGGTGCGGCAGGTGCTGGATTTGCTGGCCAAAATTCCTGACGGCAACCCGTGGAATGCCGGGCAGGATATTGGCCGGGTGACCACTCTGCGAGAGGTTTTTGCCTCGGAGTGCTGCCGCCGTGCCTATTTGCGCGGTGCTTTTTTGGGCAGCGGCTTTGTCAGCGACCCTCATCGGGCCTATCATCTGGAAATTGTCTGCCAGGATATTTACCAGGCGCATTTTCTGCTGGCGCTTACGGCGGAGTATCAGCTTAATTTGAAGATAAGTGAGCGCAAGGGGCGGTTTCTGGTCTACGGCAAGGGCGGCGAACAGATAAGCGATTTTCTGAATATTATCGGTGCGCACGGCGCCCTGTTGGAGCTGGAAAATGTGCGTGTCATCAAGGATACCAGCAACAATGTCAACCGCATTATCAACTGCGATACGGCCAACACCGATAAGGCGGTGGAGGCTGCCCAGCGGCAGGTAAAAGCCATTAACCGTTTGGTAGAGGCAGGCAGATTATCCGGCCTCAGCAAATCGTTGCAGGAAACAGCGGCCATCAGACTGGAAAATCCCGAACTGCCGCTGGCCGAGCTTAAAGAGCTGTTTGATAAGCCAATCTCCAAGGCCGGTTTGTATCATCGCCTGCAAAAGCTGGAAAAACTGGCGGATGAGCTTATATAAGTGCCCTAAACTTGCTCAAAATCCGGAAAATGGTTGCTATTTGCGGTGTGAATATGTTACAATGAGGGTAATATATGGATAATAAACTGTCGGGGTGTGTCCGGGCAAGAGAAATCTGCTTGCTCGGCGCTGACTTGTGTCCGGTTAATCCCCGGTCGGTTTAATAAATTGCCAAAAAAGCAGTCTAAAATCAGATTTCAAAATCAAATTTCGGCTGCGGAATATAGTTTCAAAAAAATATCACAAAAGTAAAAGTGTCAGAGAATGAAAGGGGAGTTTTTTTCACATGGTTAAAATTGCAATTAACGGTTTCGGCAGAATTGGCCGTCTGGTTTTCCGCGCCGCTTTCGGGCAGCCCGGTGTAGAAATCGTCGCTATCAATGATATGGCCGATGCCGCAGTAAACGCCCATCTGTTGAAGTTTGACTCGGTACACGGCACCTGGGATAAAGAGGTAACCATCGACGGTGACATTATGCTGGTTGACGGTACCCCGATCAAGGTTTGCAGCGAGAAAGACCCGGCAGCTTTGCCCTGGGGTGATTTGGGCGTTGACGTTGTTGTGGAATCCACCGGCGTTTTCAATGATGCCAAAAAGGCCTGCGCTCATTTGCAGGCCGGCGCCAAGAAGGTTGTGCTGACCGCACCCGGCAAAAATGAGGACATCACCATCGTTATGGGCGTTAATGAAGAAGCCTATGACGCAGCCAACCATCACATTATCTCCAACGCTTCCTGCACCACCAACTGTCTGGCTCCGGTGGCCAAGGTGCTGGATGCTCAGTTTGGCATTAAGCGTGGTTTGATGACCACCATTCATTCTTATACCAATGACCAGCGTATTCTGGACCGCGACCATAAAGACTTCCGTCGTGCCCGTGCCGCTGCCTGCTCGATGATCCCCACCACCACCGGTGCTGCCAAGGCTGTTGCTTTGGTATTGCCTCAGTTGGCCGGCAAGCTGAACGGCTTTGCTGTTCGCGTCCCCACCGCCAACGTATCTATGGTTGACCTGGTGGCAGAGCTGGATAAGCCCGCCTCCGCTGCCGAGATCAACGCTGCCTTGAAGGCCGCTGCCGAGAACGAATTGAAGGGTATCCTGGGCTACAATGAGCTGCCGCTGGTATCTGTTGATTACAACGGCTGCCAGAACTCCTCTACCGTGGACGGTCTCTCCACCATGGTTATCGAGGACAGCATGGTTAAGGTTGTTGCCTGGTATGACAACGAATGGGGTTACAGCAACCGCGTTGTTGACCTGGTTAAATATATTGCCGGCAAAGGCCTTGCTGAGTAATTTCATTTGAATTTTGCAAAAGTATCGGTTGTCGGTGCGCCTGACCACCGGTACTTTTGTTGAATAAACGCCGAAAAAAACAGAACATTCTGACAGGAGGATACTATGGGTATCGTATTCTATAACAAAAAAACTGTTCGTGATATTGATGTGGTAAACAAGCGCGTGCTGGTGCGCGTGGATTATAATGTGCCGCGGGATGAAAACGGTAACGTGACCGATTTGACCCGTGTAAACGGCACTCTGCCCACCCTGCAATATTTGTTGAAGCGTGGCGCCAAGGTTGTGTTGATGAGCCATTTGGGCCGCCCGAAGGGTGAGAGAA
The DNA here is from genome assembly GCA_017397935.1 of Bacillota bacterium. Taxonomy (GTDB): domain Bacteria; phylum Bacillota; class Dehalobacteriia; order UBA4068; family UBA4997; genus Avidehalobacter. The sequence continues at coordinate 98,133 of JAFQHN010000002.1, read as the reverse complement.
ACCTGAAATATTCGCTGGAAAATCTGACTCCGCACCTGGCCCGTCTGCTGGATGCGCCTGTTCACTTCTGCCCCGACTGCATTGGCCCCGAGGCTGAGAAAATGGCGGCCGAACTGAAATCCGGCGAGGTACTGCTGCTGGAAAACCTGCGTTTCTATAAGGAAGAAGAAAAAAATGACCCCGAATTTGCTGCCAAGCTGGCCAAATTGGGTGAGATTTTTGTCAGCGACGCTTTCGGTGCCGTACACCGCGCTCATGCCTCGCTGGTGGGTGTGGCTGCGCATCTGCCTGCGGTTTCCGGCTTCCTGCTGGAAAAAGACCTGGTGATGATGAGCAAGCTGCTGGCCCAGCCGCAGCGTCCCTGCGTGGCTGTTATGGGCGGTGCCAAGGTTGACGATAAAATCGGTGTTATCAAAAACCTGCTGCCCAGCGTAGACCGCCTGCTGATTGGCGGCGCCATGGCCAACACCTTCCTCAACGCATTGGGTTATGATATGGGTGCCTCCAAGGTATCGCCCGAGTTTATTGACCTGGTGAAGGAACTGCTGGAACAGGATGTGGAGAAGAAAATCGTGCTGCCCCAGGATTTGGTGGTGGCTGACAGCTTCTCGGCCGACGCAGAACATTGTAATGTAAGCGTGGATAATGTGCCTGAGGGCTGGATGGCGCTGGATATGGGCGAAAAAACCATCGCTACTTACTCTGCGCTGATCAAGAGCGCCAAATGCGTTATCTGGAACGGCCCGATGGGTGTGTTTGAGATGCCTGCCTTTGCCAAGGGTACCGAGGCGATTGCCGTGGCCTGCGCCAAAACCCAAGGCTCCACCATTGTGGGCGGCGGTGACTCTCTGGCAGCCATTGACCAGGCCGGTGTTGGTTATATGATCACCCATATTTCCACCGGCGGCGGCTCCACCCTGGAATATCTGGAAGGCCGTCATCTGCCCGGCGTTGAAGTTTTGCAGGACGCCGAGTGATCTTTTATAAATAATTCCCTTAAATTTTGGAGGAAGCAAGATATGAGAAAACCTTTATTGGCTGCCAACTGGAAGATGAATCAGACGGTAGCTGAGTCTTTTGCCTGGTTGGAGGAGTTTGACCGCATCGGCGGTGATGTGCTGGAAACCGATGAGGTGGACGCAGTTTTCTGCCCGCCCTTTACCGCGCTGTATGAGATGCACCAGGGTATTGAGCAGCATAAAATGGACATCGAGCTGGGTGCGCAGGACATCTTCTGGCAGGAGGCCGGCGCGTTTACCGGTGAAATCTCGCCGGCCATGTTGAAGGAATGTGGTGTCAGCTATGTTATCTGCGGTCATTCCGAGCGCCGTCAGCTGTTGCAGGAATCCAGCGCCATGGTCAGCAAAAAATGCGCTGCCGCGCTGAAAGCCGGCATCACCCCCATCCTTTGCGTGGGAGAGAGCCAGAGTGTGCACGACGGCGGTCTTACCCAACAATGGTTGGAGGCGCAGCTTTATGAGAGCATGGGCTTCTGGGATAATGAAACCGAGTTTGTGGTGGCCTATGAGCCTATCTGGGCTATCGGTACCGGTAATGCTGCCACCGCCGAGGATGCCGAGGCAGCCTGCCTGGCCATCCGTGAATATCTGCGCGAGCGTGGCGGTGATGTGGCCGATAAGATCCGTATTTTGTACGGCGGCAGCGTAACTGCGGCCAATGCGGCCGAGCTGCTGGCCTGCCCCAATGTAGACGGTGCGCTGGTGGGTGGTGCCTCTTTGAAGGCTGACGCTTTTGCCGATATTTGCCGTGCTGCTTTTAAGACCAGATAAGTAAACCGATTATCAAATAAATAAATGTATTGCCGCTGTGTCGGCGGATTGGGAGGATTTTGAAATGAGCTTTATTATTGATGTAAACGCCAGAGAAATTCTGGACAGCCGTGCCAACCCCACCGTAGAAGTTGAAGTCTTTTTGGATGACGGCTCCTTTGGCCGTGCTGCCGTGCCCTCCGGTGCTTCTACCGGCGTGCATGAGGCTGTTGAACTGCGCGACGGCGACAAAGAGCGTTTTCTGGGCAAGGGCGTAACCCAGGCCGTAAACAACGTTATGGAAATTATTGCACCTGCCATCATCGGCCTTTCCGCTTTTGAGCAGGCTGCGCTGGATAAGCTGCTGATCGAGCTGGACGGCACCGATAACAAGGGCAAACTGGGAGCCAATGCCATTCTGGGCGTATCTCTGGCCGTTGCCAAAGCTGCCGCCAACAGTCTGGGCCAGCCGCTGTACCGTTACATCGGCGGTGCCAATGCCAAAACCCTGCCCGTGCCGATGATGAACATTTTGAACGGCGGTCAGCACGCTGACAACAATGTGGATATTCAGGAATTTATGGTAATGCCCGTGGGCGCCGGTACCTTTGCTGAGGGCCTGCGTATGGGTGCTGAGGTTTTCCATAACCTGAAAGCGGTTTTGAAGGAAAAAGGTCTGGTTACTGCCGTGGGTGATGAGGGCGGTTTTGCGCCTAATCTGGGCAGCAACGAGGAGGCCTTGCAGGTTATCGTGGCCGCCATTGAGCGTGCAGGCTATAAGCCCGGTGTTGATGTTAAACTGGCGCTGGATGTGGCTGCCAGCGAGATGTTTGAGGATGGCAAGTATAATCTGGCCGGCGAGGGTAAGGTTATGACCTCGGCCGAGATGATTGAATACTACGCCGAATTGCTGGAAAAATACCCGATCATCTCCATTGAGGACGGCCTGGCAGAGGATGACTGGGAAGGCTGGCAGGAATTGACCGCTAAACTGGGCGGCAAGGTTCAGTTGGTGGGCGATGACCTGTTTGTTACCAACACCAAGCGTTTGCAGCAGGGTATTGCCCAGGCTGCCGGCAACTCTATTTTGATTAAGGTAAACCAGATCGGTACTCTGACCGAAACTCTGGACGCTATCGAGATGGCTAAGCGTGCAGGCTATACCGCAGTTGTTTCTCATCGCTCCGGCGAGACTGAGGATACCACCATCGCCGATATTGCGGTTGCCACCAATGCCGGCCAGATTAAAACCGGCGCACCCTCCCGTACTGACCGTGTGGCCAAGTACAACCAGCTGCTGCGTATCGAGGATGAGCTGGCCGAGGCTGCTGTTTACCCCGGTGTGGCTGCTTTCTATAATCTGAAATAAGTAAAGCATTATGAGTGAGAAGTTGGAATTAACAGTTCTGGCGCACATTTACAACGATTATCAGGCGAAGTTTGGCGTGCCGCGGCAAAGCGGCCTGGTGGATGAGGTTATCTCCACCATCGTGTTCGAGCCGGAATTTCGCCGCGAGGAAGCCTTCCGCGGATTGGAGGGCTTCTCGCATCTTTGGCTGCTGTGGCATTTCTCCGAGAGTCACAAAGATGGGTGGTCGGCCACGGTGCGTCCGCCCCGGTTGGGCGGCAATCGGCGTGTTGGTGTGTTTGCCAGCCGGTCGCCGTTTCGGCCCAACCCCATCGGCTTATCCTGCGTGCGGCTGATGGAGATAAAGCAGGACAAGGCGCTGGGGCCGGTGCTGCTGGTATCGGGGGCAGATTTGCTGAACGGTACGCCGATTTTTGATGTGAAGCCTTATGTGCCCTATGCCGATGCCCACCCCGAGGCACTGGGCGGTTTTGCCGTGCCGCATGACGGCCATTTGCTGGCGGTTGATTTTGCGCCTGCTTTGTTGGCATCGATACCGGAGGATAAGCAGGAGGCTTTGCTGGCGGTGCTGGCGCAGGACCCTCGCCCGTCTTATCAGAACGATGCCGAGCGGGTTTACGGGCTTAGCTTTGGCGGCTTTGATGTGCGCTTTACGGTGGCTGATGATAAGCTGACGGTGGTGCAGGTACTGCCCTTAAAATAAGCGGCCCCCCCCGCAAACTCTACTTGACAAAATCGGCAGTTTCTGGCATAATACTTCCTGTTACCGATAAATTTTGGTGTATTATCGGTAATTTGTTATCATATATTAAGGGGAGTAACTTATAAATTACAGCGTCGTCATACCCGGCAGCTGCCCGGCGTTGTATCCCGAAGCGGAAGTAAGACCTTAATATTTGCCGTGGGGGGTGAATATTAGGGTCTTTTATTTTATTTTCGGGCAGAATTATGGGTATATTTTATTGGCATTTTTAAGGTATATAATGTTTAGGGGAGGCAACAAAACTAAATGAAAATGGATGCAACGGTAAAACATTCTTTTAAGTGGGTATTTATTTTTATGGCGATGGCCATGGCTACGGCCGCCGCTATTGCCGTGTTCTATGACACCACACACGCGCTGGAATTTGTCGGCTGTTATCTGCTGGAATTCAGCCTGAGTATGGACAATGTATTTGTGTTTCTTTCGATTTTTGCCAGCTTTGGTGTGCCCGAGGCTTATCAGCACCGCTGTTTGGCTTACGGTATCATCGGTGCGGTGGTGCTGCGTTTTCTGTTTATTATGCTGGGCGCGTCTATCGTACACAGCTTCTCTTGGATTCTTTACATCTTCGGCTTTATCCTTATTTACAGCGGTATCAAGATGTTCCGCGAGGATGAGGAAGAAGAGAAAAATCCGCATGACAGCCCCGTGTTGAAGGTGCTGAACAAATTCTTGCCGGTAACCCCCGATTTTGTTGGCAACCGTTTCTTCGTTAAAGAGCACGGCCGTTGGCTGATGACTCCTCTGTTTGCGGTCTTGGTAGTAATCGAATCCTCCGACGTTATGTTCGCCATTGACTCGGTGCCGGCTGCTTTCTCGGTATCCTCAACCACCTGGATCATTTACGCTGCCAACATCTTCGCCATTTTGGGTCTGCGGCAGTTGTTCTTCGTAATCGAGCACATGCAGGAGCGTTTTGCCCTGATGAAATACGGTGTGGCTGCCATTTTGACCTTTACAGGTATCAAGCTGGCCCTGCTGATGTTTGATATTCATATCTCCATCCCCGTTTCCATCGGCTTCATCATCACCGCGTTGACTATCAGCATTTGCTGCTCGCTGTTCTTCACCCGCAACAAGGCATAAGCGTTGCCAAATTTAAGCAATATAACCCGATAGACTACGGTTTGTCGGGTTTTTTTGTCGGCATAATCTGCATAAAAAGAGGAAATTGCGGATTGTTCACAGAAATATACCTAAAAAACGCAGGAGAGAGGTTTGGCCGATGAAAATTTTTGCGTTGATGGAGAATACCGCCTGTGCACCGCAGTATGCGGCGGAACACGGTTTAAGCTTATATATTGAGGCTGCCGGGCGGAAAATTCTGTTTGATACCGGGGCAAGTTCAGCCTTTGCCGATAATGCGGCGCTGCTGGGTGTGGATTTGGCGCAGGTGGATTTGGCGGTGTTATCCCACGGGCATTATGACCACGGTGGCGGTTTGCAGCGTTTTTTGCAGCTTAATGACCACGCACCGGTATATCTTAACCGTCATGCTTTTGGCTGCTATTACCGCGGAACCGAGGCGTACATCGGCATTGACCAAGGCCTGCGGCAGAGTGACCGCCTGATTTTGGTTGATGATGAAATGTCCCCGGCCGAGGGTTTGGTGCTGTTATCCTGCAATAACCGTGAGTGCCGTTATCCGCTGGACAGTGCGGGGCTGACTGAGCAGCAGGATGATGCGTTTCTGCCGGACAGATTTAGGCATGAGCAGTACCTGTTGATTGAGGAGGGCGGGCGCCGGGTGCTGATCAGCGGCTGTTCTCATAAGGGCATTTTGAATATTATGGAGTGGCTGCGGCCGGATGTGCTGGTGGGCGGCTTCCATTTTATGAAGCAGGAGGTGGCCGACGGCGCCAACCCGGTGCTGGATGAGGCGGCGCAGGTCTTGGCCGCGTATGACGCCGAATATTACACCTGCCATTGTACGGGCCTGCCGCAGTTTGCTTATTTGCAGGCCAAAATGGGTGATAAGCTGCATTATTTGGCGGCGGGGCAGATTGTGGAAATTATTTGAGGAAATTATTTGAGGAAATATAAAAATAATTTAAGCTGCCGGCTGTCATTTAAGACGGTCGGCAGTTTTTTGGCTGTTTTTTTGGTTGGTATGCGTAAAAAAAGCTATCCCAAGGCGATAAACCTGTGGGATAGCCTGTTCAGCCGCAGATAACGGCATTTAATCCTGTAATTGGAATAATTGACGCAGCAGGAAGAAGTTGTAAGGGTAACAGCTGCGGCCGCTGGCAGTAAACGGCTTGCTGCCGTTGGCATAGTAAACCTGCAACTCCCAACGTATATCCTTGCTGACATCATAACGGGTCTTGTGGGGGGAGTAATTTTTGCGCCATTCACCGATATGTATGCTGCGAACCGCCGCCAGAAAATCATCACGGGTCATGGGTACGGTCTCATTAACCAGTACGCGGTAAGGCTGCTGCAAGGTGATAGTCAGGTGGTCATTAGACGGTATAATGGTGCGGACCTCCGGTGTTTTGTTTACCTTGCCGGTCGATAAGACGATTTGGCTGATGGCAGGAATGTTGGCATCAAAGGTTATGGCTCTCAGCTCTGCCTGGGATGGATTGTAAATGCCGCCTGCTTCGGCCAGCGCTGCCTGTGCTTTGGCCAGATAAGCCCGGGCGTGCTGCAAGCGCGAGGGCACACCGGAATCCAAATGATCCATGGTGGAAGGAACAATTACCGGGCCATAATCAGTATCTTCCATCATCTTCTTTAAGTGGCCGATTTCGCGTTTCAGCCCCCTTATAACCGAGAGAATCTCTGCGGCTGTTTTTCCTTTAAGATGATATTCGTAATATGCTTCCGGACTGACCATCATGGCAGGCACCTCCTGTCCAAAAAATACAGCGCGATAAATAATTTACTCCTCTATAAAATCTACAATATTCTACTATAAGTATAACTCTCCAAGTGCCGTCTTGTCAATGGTGGTAAGGCCATGTGAAGATTTGGGGGTGATTTTTGCTTGTTTGGTGTTCATACTGGCTTAAATTTGCATCAAAAATTTAGAGAAATTCACAAGAAATTCACAAAAAAGTCAAAAAAACAGAAAAAGGATTGCTAACACTTTTTCTGTGTGTTATATTTATAGGTAGAGTGGCAAATTATAAACAAATTGTCATTATAAAGCAAAGCATCTAATAGGTGGGAGGCAAGGAGTGTGATGAGAATAAGTAAAATTTGGAATGGATTTACCAGTATTTTGGTGGCGCTGGTTGTTATTTTGGCTGTGTTGCTGGCCGGTGTGCGTCTGGTTGGATTGCAGGTATTTACTGTGCTTTCCGGCTCGATGGAACCGACGTATCATACCGGCTCATTGATTTATGTGCAGGATGTTGACCCGTACAAGATTGAGGCCGGCCAAGTCATCACGTTCATGCTGGATGAGGACACAGTGGCCACTCACCGCGTTGTCGAGGTGGTGCCGGACGAGAATGACCCCACCGTGGTTCGCTTCCGCACCAAGGGTGACGCCAACGACGCCGAGGACGGCTCGCTGGTGCATTACAAGAACGTGATTGGCTCGCCGATATTCTCCATCCCACAGCTTGGTTATCTGGCGAACTATATCCAGAACCCACCCGGTACTTACATCGCTATCTCGGTTGGCGCTATTTTGCTGCTGCTGATTATGCTGCCGGAACTGTTCTCCGGTGACGATGAGGACAAGCCGAAGAAACGCCGCAAGGATGAAGAAGGGGGGCGGAAACCCGCGGAGGACGCCGCGGAGAATTAAACGGGGTTAATGCCGCAAGGCTTACCTGATAGAAACCCAAATAAGGAGGAAATTTATATGAAGAAAATTCGTAAAGTGCTGGCATTGACGCTGTGTGCTATTGCGCTGGTTGGTGCTTCTGTAATGGGCACCATGGCTTATCTGACCGATAATGATACCGTGACTAACACCTTTACCGTAGGTAATGTTGATATTATGCTGGACGAACGGGATGTGGACAACGATGACAATAATAGTGACAACAGAGAAGTGGATGGCGTTGTGCGTGACAAAGCCAATGCTTACAATCTGCTGCCCGGTCATACCTACATTAAAGATCCGACTGTAACTGTGGTTCAAGGCAGCGAAGATGCTTATGTTCGTATGCTGGTAACGGTAGAAAACATCGACAAATTGAAAGCCGCTCTGCCTAATGAAAGCACAACTGCCAAATATTATGCTGGGGATGTATTCCTGTTGCAGATGCTTTGTCTTGATGAAGATGGAAAGAATACTTGGAAAGAATCTTCTTGGGAGTATAAAAAATATACCCCCTCAACAGATGCAAAAGTTGGTACATATGAATTTTGGTACAACGATGATGATGATAAAGCAACAGTAGGTACGTTGCCTGCGTTGTTTGAAAAAATAACTCTGCCCGGTGCAGAAATCAATAATACAGAGATTGCTAATCTGAAAGATGTGACAATCACTGTTACTGCTCACGCCATTCAGGCTGACGGCTTTGCTAATGCAGATGAGGCTTGGGGTGAATTTGATGTTGACGCTCCTGCTTATGAACCTACCACCTAATAAAACTAACATATATCTGCTTTCATCAGATGCCGAGCCTTTGTGTTCCTCCATCTGCTGAAATATAATTAAACCCAATAATTTTTTGAAGAAAGGAGGAACACAAAATGAAGAAAAAAGTAATTGCACTGGCACTTGGCTGCACCGTGGCATTTGGCTGTGCTGTTGGCGGTACGCTGGCTTGGTTGACCGACACCACAACTGAGGTGAAGAATACCTTTACCACAAGTGATATTACCATTACTTTGACCGAAAGCGTTGACACAGACAACGATGGTGCGGAGAGCTTTAAGATGGTGCCCGGTCATACCATTGCAAAGGACCCCATGGTAACTGTTAAGGCGAACAGCGAGCCTTGCTGGTTGTTCATTAAGGTTGCAGAAAGTGAGGGTTCTTGGAGTACTTTGACCGATTCTAGTTCGAATGATATTGTTGTTTGGGATAGTCTTTTGACTTACAGTGTTATTGACGGTACCGAAGGTTGGACAGCAGTTGATGGAAAGCCTGGTTATTATTGTCGCAAAGTGTTTGCAAACGAAGCTGACCAAAACTTCTACATCCTGGCCGGTTCCAATAACGGCCAGGTGAATGTTAGCGAGGACGTTACCAAAGAAATGATGACCGCATTAAATGGTGATGGTAAGGAGTATCCTACCCTGACCTTTACCGCTGCTGCTGTTCAGCTCTATGCGACCAATGGTACAGAGTTTGATGTGGCAGGTGCTTGGGGTAAGTTGCCTGGTGCATTTACCGGGGAATACGCTGTCACCCCCTAACCCCGCTAAAAATATTTTGCTAACATAAAAACAAAAAATTAAAATGAAAGGTTGTGAAAAAATGAAAAAGAAGTTTTTGTCTCTAACTTTGGCTATCGGTCTGCTGGCTACTGCTGCCATTGGCGGCACTTTGGCATACTTCACCGATACTGATGCTCAGACTAATACCTTTACTTTGGGTAATGTAAAGATTGACTTGTTTGAGGATTTCAATAGTGAAAGCCTGAACTTGATTCCTGCTGTTGGTACGGAAACGAATGTCAACGGTACTATCGTAAGTGAAATGAAGAACACTATCGAGAAAGAAGTTTATGTTACTAACACTTCCACCAACGAGGCTGTGTTCACCCGTGTTCATATTGCTATCCCTGATTTTGGTCTGCGTGATGGAACAAAAATTAACGCAATTCGTCTGGTTTGTGATGATAGCACTACCGTTGACGGTGCATGGTCGTGGTCTAAGGTTGCAGAAGGAGCCAATTACTATGGTATGGATAATGACAATTGGAACCGGTACACTACTGACATTAACGGAATTCCTTACAAAGTTTTCGTTGTAACCTATGAAACAGCCTTGAATCCTGGGCAGATTACTCCCGATGCAATTCACAAGGTATATATGGATTCTGAAGTTACTCAGGATGAAATCGCTGCTTGGAATACAGCTTATGGCGAAGGCGCTTGGGCTAAAGTCTATGTTGTAGCTGAGGCTGTTCAGGCTGACGGTTTCGATAATGCTCATAGTGCTTTGGACGCTGGTTTTGGTGCGCCCGGTAGCTATGCTGTTGATTTTACTGCAACAGGTAAAGATAACGATTTTGTTGACAGACAAAGCATGGTTGGTAAATAAGATATAACTACATATCTGGTCTGCCCCCTCCTTCCTTCTCTGGGGGCGGGCCACATGAGGGTATCCGGCTTGGCTCGGGTACTTTCATGTGGCTTGGTATCAGGCCATAGTACTCCTGTCGAATGGAGCAATGAGCGTGAAAAAGAAAATTTTAATCCTGGTTGCCGCCGTGCTTTCGCTTACCGCCGCGGTCTCCGGGACATTGGCATATTTCAATGATAGCGTCACCGCCCACAATGTCATTACCACCGGCGGCGTCAGCATTGAATTGATAGAAAACACCAAAAACGATAATGGCGCCGATATTATCTGGCCGAAGCAAGGCCTTAACGGCATTATGCCCGGCACCTCTGCGTCGAAAATCGTTTCTGTTCGCAACAACGGGCAGGCGGATGCGTGGATTCGCGTGGGTGTCGATATTGCTATCAGCGAGTCCGGCGATCCCATCACCAATCCGACGATAAAGTGCCTGCCGCTGACCATCACCGTTGATGGGCGCGATGTTGATGTTGTAAGCTACTCGGTCGATGGCGATAAATGGCTGCGGGGCGGGGACGGTTACTACTATTATAAGACCCCTGTGGCGGCCAACAGCAGCACAGAGAACCTCTTTGAAGAAGTGATTTTCGCCAAAGAAATGGGCAATGAATACCAAAACTGCACCGTTTATATTGACGTGACTGCCCAGGCCGTTCAGGCTGCCAATAATGCTATACCCGAGGGCGGCGATGTGACCGGCGTTCAGGGGTGGCCCAACGAATAAGAAAGGAGATGCCTGGTAGATGAAAAAATTCAAATTCCGCAGAATCATGGCGATCATCCTGTGCATTTCCATGATTTTCTCGATGAATACCTGGGCTTTTGCTGATGAAGAAATTGTCGGCGGTGATGCAGGCGCTGCAATCGCTGTCTCTACCGGCGACGCAGATACTAATGATACCGCAACCCCCGATGGTGAAGCAACTCCTAACGGTGAAGCAACCCCCGATAGCGAAGCAACTCCTGACGGCGAAGCAACCCCCGACGGCGAAGCAACTCCTAACGGTGAAGCAACCCCCGATGGCGAAGCAACTCCTGACGGCGAAGCAACCCCTGATGGCGAAGCAACCCCCGACGGTGAAGCAACTCCTGATGGCGAAGCAACCCCTGACGGCGAAGCAACCCTCGATGGTGAAGCAACCCCCGACGGTGAAGCAACCCCTGACGGCGAAGCAACCCCTGACGGCGAAGCAACCCCAGATGGTGAAGCAACCCCCGATGGCGAAGCAACCCCTGATGGTGAAGCAACCCCCGACGGTGCAGCAACCCCTGATGGTGAAGCAACCCCCGACGGTGCAGCAACTCCCGATGGTATAATCGACCCTACTATTGAAGAAACTACCGAACCTGTTACCGTGGAGCAAACAGCGGACGACGGTACTGCCGTGGCTATCACCGGCATTATCCCGGAGGATGTGACATTGAACGTCACGGTAAAGGATGTTGAGGATATTGACACCGAGGCGGCCGGTATTCCCGCTGTTGATAATCTGATTGCCGCTTATGACATCACGCCCACCAATGAAGATGGCTCTGCCTGGCAGCCGGAGGATGGCGAGAGTATTATAGTCAGCATTGACGTCAACGCATTGGGCCTGAAAGAAGGCCAGATGGTGACGGTGTTGCACAGCCATGACGGCACGGTGGAAAACCTTGGCAAATATGCCGTTAATGACGGCAAACTGACTTTTGTTATGGGCAATTTCTCGGATGTGCTGCTGGCCGATGGCGAATACCTTGCTGCTGGTGACGATGGGTGCCCTTACTGCGAGAAGGTTGTTGCAGAAAATGGTACCATGATTCATGCGGATGACTGTGAATATGCTTATGATGGTGCTGCTGATGTAGACAAATATGCCATGCTGATACCTGAAATGGCAGAATATGGTGTGGAGATTGCAAACAACCATGATGATGAAAATAGCTTGTTGTTTTACTATGATGAATTTGGTGAAAATACCATCATGCGTATCACAGACTGGTATTGGGATCCGGGAACAACGGGGATTTGGTACTGTGTGGAACTAATTTCCGGCTCTTTCCCTTCCCCTGCCGAAACCGACGAGTGGGATTGGCCCGAGACACCGTGGATTTTGCAGTGTTATACAGAGACTGATGAAGATTATCCTGCTTGTTTAGAGTTGTTTGATGAGCTGCCTGTCGTGCCGGATGTGCCGGGAGATGTGATTGAACCGCATTATTGTGCGATCTGCGGCAAAGATGATTGTACTGTGGCTCATTTGTACTGTGATGTATGCGAAATGTTTGACTGTGGACAAACGCATACCCAGGAAAGTACTCCCAAGCCGCCCACAACCTCGGTGATTCCCCAAAATCCCGAGCTTACCGAGGGTGCTGATGTGTCCATTGTCGATGCAGCGGGAAAGGCGATCACCGCTGAAACCGGCATCCGGTTGTATGAAGGCCAAAAAACCAGTTTTAGCGCGTTTAGCGATTTGGCAAACGCCTCTTATCAATGGCAGATTTGCTATGACGCCAAAAACAACCTCTGGACAGATATTCAGAATCAGACCGGGCAGGGCATTCTCATCTCGCCTGCGATGGTGAATAGTATAATAGAAGCGACCGGTTCGGCTACGATTCGCTGCAAGGTTACTTCCGGGGCTACGGTTGAGTATAGCAGCCCTATTCCTGTAACAGTTGAGTCGGGCGAATCTATGTCAGCAGAACGCTTCAAATTTGCCCGGACTGCAAACAGAGCCGCAGCTTATGCGTTGGCGTCGGATTCGGAAACTCCGGATTTGGGACAGTATTCTGTTGTTATCAACTATGTATTTGCGGATGGCACAATCGTAGCTGCGCCTTATACTGCTTCGCTGGCCGCCGGCTCCAATTTTACGGCAACTGTTACACATCCCAGTGTTATGGGTTATGAGCCTTATGTTGACAACGATACAACATCGAGTACACAGATTGATCTGGCAATCACCGATATTCAGGCGGATGTAACCTACACCGTTACCTATAAGCCTGCCTTGGTATACTATACAGTCATTCATTATCAGCAAAATGTGGATAATGACAACTATACCGAGCATGAGCGCGAAACGTTGCAAGGATTGACCAAATCCACCGTTGGTGAAGTGGCGAATGACTACCCAGGCTTTTATGCGCTGCTGTATGAGCATCCGACTATTGCGGCCGACGGTTCCACGGTGGTGGAGATTTACTATGACCGTAATTATTATCTGATTAACTTTGATTTGGGCGGCGGTTATGGCGTGGAGCCTATTTATGACCGTTTCGGCGCGCCTATTGGTGATGTGGGTACCCCCACCAAAGCGGGCTATACCTTCACCGGATGGGTGGGTACAAACGACACGGCGGTTGATATTCCGGCAACCGTACCTGCTGAAAATGCTACCTATACAGCACTGTGGCAGATGGAAGGTACCGCTAAGGTAAAGGTTGTGTTCTGGGGAGAAAATCCTAATGACGAGGAATATAGCTACCTGACCACCGGCGAACTCTATTTGGAACCCGGAGAAAAGTATACCTATGCCGATGGTGATACGGTTTTTTTGATTTGTGGTAAGGAGGAACACACGCACGGCGTAGATTGTTCATTTACCTGCGGCCAAACCGAGCATACCGAGCATACAGAGGATTGCCTTGGTAATTGTACGCATGAGTGTGAATTGAGTTGTTATAGCGCCGGTTATTATAGCCTTGTTGAGACCACGAAACCGAGTCAAATTGGAGAAGTCACCCGCGAGGGCATTTATACATACACAACATCTGGATGGTTTGGTTCTGAGACGCTACATTACTACCTGTATCTCGATGGTAAGTGGTACTGTGCAGCCAGCGGAGATTGGGGCAGTGGCGGTGATGATACAGAAATTGAATATGTATGTGACCACACCCATACTGCGGATTGCTATACTTGCGAGTATCATGAGCACACAGTCTCCTGTTATTCCTGCGGTAAAGAGGAGCATACCCATAATAACTCCTGTAACCGAACCGGAAGTGGTTTGGACAGCAGCTTGTGGACATTTGTTCGTTCTGAGAACGTGATCGTTGCGGCAGACGGTTCTACGGTTGTGAATGTTTACTATGACCGTACCACTTTCACCATGACCTTTAAGGAAACTGGACGCAATGGCAATACCTTGGACACCATTACGGACAAATGGGGTGCGGATATTCGAGAGGACTTTGGAGTAATTTCCTCGGCTAATACATACCTTTGGTCTATGGATAGTGATGGTGGTAGCCCGTGGACTTCCTTTATGGATGTTATGCCGGCTGAGGATCGTACATATTATGCAAAAACAACAAATTCTAATAATGTGCAAACGGCAACATATTTGGTTCAGAAAATCGGAACGGAAGCTGGTAATACGGCAAACTATGAGGTCTTGTATACAGTTAATGTTAAGTATGGCAGCAACTTGACTGTTTCTGCGGAAGAGTTTGTAGATATTGAGGGCTATACCTTTAATGATTCTTTGAGTACGAACACAGGCAGTAGCTACGATGGCGCAAAGTTCTACTATGACCGTCATGATTATGCGATTGAGTTTTATAATCCTACTACGCTCTTGCGTAAGACGGAAAATGTCCCGTATGAGTCTCCATTGAGCAGTTACAACTGGACGCCGGCTGCATCTGATGCCCCGGCACAGTACGAACCCGGTTCTGTGACATTTGAAGGCTGGTATCTGAACCCGGAATGTACCGGCGATAAATTTGACTTTGCTACCCACACTATGCCTGCCGGAACAAACGACGGAGATACTACGCTGACGCTGTACGCCAAATGGGTCCCTTCTGGGCCATATACAGTTTCCTTCTATCTTAATTTGGATGCCTTGGCTGCGAATGAAAAACTCAGCACTCATCCTGATACGCAAGTTTACCATGGACAAAAGCTGGAATCTGTTCCGGCAATTCCTGTCAATGGTGAATATAAATTTGTCGGTTGGTTTTATAAAGATGGTAATGTGGAAAAGGCCTTCGACTTTGCCAATATGCCCATCAAGAAAGATATGCAGTTTTATGGCAAGTGGAGTTCTGATGTATTGAAGGAATACTTTGTATACTTCAAGCTTCAGAATACTGATACCGACATCGACATCGCAGAACCGATTACAGGTTCCGCTCTGGCCGGTACCACCAAGACTTTTGATGCCAAAGGCGGTACGGAACTGTATGACAGGTATCAGGAGGGTTACTTCCCCTTGGTCAAGAGCCATTCCATAACGCTGGACGCTAACGATGATGAAAAAAATAAATGCACTTTCTGGTATGTTAAGGCGGAGAAAGTTCCATATACTGTTTATTATGTGACTGAAAGCCAGGACGACAAGAATTTAAGTGCTGTTGAATTGGATGGCCAAACCTACTATATCTTAGCCGAAACTAAAACAGTTGATGATAACCGCCAAGCCGTTGTTACCGAAAGGTTTGTGCCTGTTTCTGGCTATATGCCTGATGCTTACCAAAAACGTCTGGTTGTTGACGGTACTGATGGGGCGGATAACAAGATTATCTTTATTTATTCCAAAGATACAGAGAACGCATATTACAAAATCACTCACTATATCGAGAATTTGGAACTTGATTCTAATGGTAACAAAACCTGGACGGAGTATAAAGAATCACAGGCTCACGGTAAGATTGGCGATACAATCACAGCAGAACATTTGACGAACATTGATGGCTTTACCTACGATTCCACAGTCGACGGAACCGTAGCAAGTGGTAAGCTGACCACAAACGGTTTGGAATTGAAGCTGTACTATACCCGAAACAGTTATCCTTATGAAGTGCGTTATCTGGAATATGGTACTGGTAAAGTGTTGGCGGACCCCAAGAGCGGTACCGCCAAATATGGCGCGGTGATCTCGGAAACTGCCATTGATATTGCCAACTATACAGTAGTTGGTGATCAGACTCAGACCTGTACCATCAAAATTGAGACAGGTGAGACAGTACAGTTGAACGTCATCACATTCTACTATGAATTGGCGAAAGTAGATCTTACCATCACCAAAACCGTGACAGGCGTAAACAGCCCGGCGGATATTGATCAGGACTTCATCTTTACTGTAACAGGCGTAGGCGTCAATATGCAGGTAGTTATCCCGGCAAGTGAGTTTGTTAGTAAATTGACGGCGAGCGTTACCATTAAGGGATTGCCTGCCGGCAAACCGTACACCGTCACCGAGAATATAAATTGGAGCTGGCGGTATACTTCCTCCGACAGTAGTCAAGATATTACTTTGAATGCCAATGGTAACAACACGGTGCCGTTTACTAACACGCGTGATAAATTCAAGTGGCTGGATGGTACTGCTATCATGCCGAACAGGTTTAGTATCAAAACCGTAAGCGAGAACTAAGGAGGTAGGCCGACAAAGTGAAAACTAAAAAATCTTTGATAACGCTGGCCTCCCTGGCTATTATACTGTTGGTGGGTGTCGGTGCTACGCTGGCCTTTCTGGTAATGAAATCCGGCCCAGTGACAAATACCTTTGTGCCGGGTAATGTCGAGGTGACTGTGCAGGAATCCTTTGATGGTACTACAAAGAAAAGCGTAAGTATTAAGAACATCGGTAATGTGGATGCCTATATCCGTGTTGCCATTATCCCCACATGGGAGGACGATGAAGGCAATCCCGTGGGCGTATCTGCCAGCTTGGATGATTTGAATATCACCTGGGGAAGTAGTGATAAGTGGAAAAAAGCTGATGACGGCTTCTGGTATTATACCTCACCTGTTCCAGCGGGGGACAGTACTGAGAACTTGATTGCAAGTGCCACCGTAAAGACCGATAGCGCTGGTTACAATGCAGGCTACAAGATGAACTTGCAGATTCTGGCGCAGGGCATCCAGGCCGATGGCGTTGACAGTAATGACGAAACACCTGTGGAGCAGGCTTGGGGCGCAAATGCGGCTGGGATTGTAACGGGAGGTAATTCGTGATGAAGCTTTTTAAGAAACTCACTACCCTCCTGCTGGCCGTAGCCCTCTGCATCGGTATGGCAAGTACGGCTTTCGCGGCGGACAGCACATTGACATACACCGGCAGTGATGAGAACAGCTTTACCTTCATGCCGGGCAGTACTTATTCCGCAACCGACCTTTTTAATGGCCTGCATAATGCGATGCCGGGCGATACCCTCACCCAAACCATCACCATCAAAAACGAGAACCAGGATTCTGACTATATCAAGGTTTGGCTGGGGGCTATGCTGCACGATGATAATGCAGACCTCAGTCCCGCTGTGTTGGCCGCACTTTCGGCTGATGAGCGTCGCCAGACCGGGAGCGAGCTGGTGGCGTATATGCACGATTTCCTCGGGCAGCTCGACTTGACTGTATGGAAGGGTGCCGAGAAAACCTCTGAAAACATTATCTATACCGGCCACCCGAACTCGCTGGAAGATGGTTTTGAAAGCGAAAACGTCCTGTTGGGTAATGTTGATAAAGGCAGCAGTATCACCCTGACCGCTGAATTACAGGTGCCACTTGAACTTGGCAATGATTACGCCAATCGCGTTGGCGAGGTTGCCTGGGTGTTCGTCATTGAAGAACAGAACAAAGGCGGCGGTGGTGGCGGCGGCGAAGGTGACAGTACCAGCCTGACCGTCAGCAAAGTCTGGAATGATGATGGCGAGGGCCGCCCCGAAACGGTGACCGTGACCTTGATCCGTGCCGATAAAACCGGCGAGAGAGTTGAGGAAACCATCACTCTGGGCGAGGCCAACAGCTGGACATATACCTGGACGGGGCTTGATGATGACTGCCGATGGAGCGTTCTGGAACAAAATATTCCTGATGGTTATCAGGCTGAATATACCACCTCGGCATCCGGCAAGGTGATTACAATTACCAATATCGAGGAATCCGCGGATAATCCTCCCGGCGGTGGGGATGATGACAATGATGACGATGATGGGGGCGGCGATACTCCCGGTACCGATAAACCTGAACCCCCGGTATTTACTGCCGACCTGACGGTGATAAAAGCCTGGGATGATGATAACAACCCGGAACGCCCGGATATTGTCACTTTGCAGCTTTACAACGGCGCTGCTGCTGTTGATACCATTACTCTGACCGCCGCTGACGGCTGGACCTATACCTGGGATGAACTCGCTGCCGATGGTGAGTGGCGGGTTATTGAGGTCGATATCCCCAACGGCTACACTCCGGTTTACAGCAGAGCCAACAATGTGATTACCGTTACCAACACTGCATCTCTTATCGATACCGGCCAGTTGAACTGGCCTATACCGGTGCTGGGCGGCTTGGGTGTGCTGGTGCTGGCATCCGGTGTCGTTATGATGCGTAAAAAGAAGGATGAACATGCGGCAGAATAAAGCAGGGCTTGCCCTGATATTGATAGGAGCAGCGCTGATAGCCTCGGCGTTGTTCTTGTTTTGGGGGAACAGGGCAGAGGACGATAATGCCGGCCGGCAGGCTGCGGTAATGCTGCAACAGGTGCAGGAAACTATACCAGAAAAGACTGTGGAGCCCGCCAAACTGACGGTCTCGGAAATTGGCGGCTATGAATATATCGGTTACATCTCCATACCCAAGCTGGAATTGGAGCTGCCGGTGATGGCCGAGTGGGATTATGACCGCTTGAAGGTCGCACCCTGTCGGCATTTCGGCTCGCCGGAGGATGATGACCTGGTAATTGCGGCGCACAACTATAAAAATCATTTTGGCCGTCTGGGCAAGCTGGAAGCTGAGGATGCTGTCGTTTTCAGCGATATGGAGGGCGGCAGCAGTACCTATGCCGTGCGTGAGGTCAAGCGTGTTGAGCCGACGGATGTGGAGGCTGTGCAGGACAGCGGCTGGGATTTGGTGCTCTATACCTGCGCATTTTCGGGAGAAACGCGTATTGTCGTTGGCTGTGAGCGCCTTGCTGCTGAATAGACAAAAGTGTTATAAGAAGAAAGCATTATAAGGCTTAGGGTAATTATCCCGGTCTTATAATGCTTTTTTGCAGCGACAGCGGCAGATAACAATGTATGACTGTTTTGTGGGGACAAAACGGCTGTATTGACAATAAAAAACACCTGCCAAACATTAGTTTAACAGGTGTTAGTATGGTTGCGGAGGCAGGACTGCCCATTCGGGCATTTCCTTCGCGAAGCCAATCGCCCGGCGGCTTTGCCTTGTGCTCTTGGGCGCTCAGTTTATTGAACCTACGGTTCAGCCCAGCCCCACAAAACGTAAAAAAGAAGAACCATCCTATCGGATGGCTCTCCATTTTTATGGTTGCGGAGGCAGGACTTGAACCTACGGCCTTCGGGTTATGAGCCCGACGAGCTACCAACTGCTCCACTCCGCGATAACAGCGCCCCAAATCAGAGCGTATAATTATTATAATATACTGCGGGGCAAAAGTCAATACTTTGCCTCGTAATAATCTGCGACAATTTATGCGTTTGGCAAATCTCTGCCTTGGGCCGCTTTTATGCTTGTGCTTTGGCCGCCCAGCCGTTATAATGGTATCAGAGAAGATTTTTTGCCGATGTTTTGCTGAAATAGCCGTTAATTTAGCGCCTTCCTGGCAGGAAAAAAGGCGCGCGCGGAGAATTATTCTAAGTTAAGATTTTTAGGCATAATTTCCAGGGAGGTAACCCCCGTGAATAACATTATAATTGAAGGCGGCCACAAATTATCCGGCGTGATCCATGTCAGCGGTGCCAAAAACGCCGTGCTGCCGTTGATTGCCGCGGCCATGCTGCCGGCCGGTGTTTCGCAGATTGAAGAAACCCCGTGGCTTACCGATGTTTGTTATATGTGTGATGTGCTGAATTACCTCGGCGCCACCACCAAATACACCGACGGCACTTTGACCGTTGACGCCACCGATTTGTGCAACACTTCTGCTCCTTTTGAGGAGGTGCAGAAGATGCGTGCCTCTTTTTTGGTGATGGGCCCTCTGTTGGCGCGTCTTGGTCAGGCCAAAATTCCGCTGCCCGGCGGCTGTGCCATTGGTGCCAGGCCGATTGACCTGCATTTGAAGGGTTTTGAGGCAATGGGTGCCGGCATTACCATCAGCGATAACTACATTGAGGCCCGCGTTACTCATCTGCACGGCGCGCGCATTTATTTGGATTTCCCCAGCGTGGGTGCTACCGAGAATATTATGATGGCGGCAACGCTGGCTGAGGGCAATACGATTATCGAGAACGCGGCCAAGGAGCCGGAAATTGTTGATTTGGCCAATTTCCTTAACGCCATGGGTGCCAAAATCAAGGGCGCCGGTACCGATGTTATCCGCATTACCGGTGTGGATGAGCTGCACCCGGCCAGTCATACCACCATTCCGGACCGTATCGAGGCCGGCAGCTTTATGCTGATGGCGGCCATTACCGGCAGCGAGCTCTTCCTGGAAAATGTTATCACCAGCCATTTGCAGCCGATTATCGCCAAACTGAATGACTCCGGTGTGCGCATCATCGACGAGATTGACGGTCTGCGGGTATTGCCGGCCAAGGAGATTTTGCCGGTGGAGATTAAAACGCTTCCGTATCCCGGCTTCCCCACCGATATGCAGGCGCAGTTTATGGCTTATCTGACGCTGGCGGGCGGTTGCAGCACCATTAAGGAAACCGTGTTTGAGAATCGCTTTATGCACGTGCCGGAGCTTAGGAAGATGGGTGCGGATATTGCGGTTAAGGGCAACACCGCCGTTATTAACGGTGTATCCAAACTGCACGGTGCTCGCGTAGCGGCCACTGATTTGCGTGCAGGTGCGGCCATGATCGTGGCAGCGTTGGCGGCCGAGGGTGAAACTGTTATCGAGCAGGTTGACCACATCTACCGTGGCTATGAGGACATCATCGGCAAGCTGGTCAAGGTCGGCGCCAAAATCCGCGAGGAATAAACTGCCGAATTATGGCATAAAATCATTGGGTATTAAGAGAAATCACGCTGCCCCTGCGGCTTTTCGGCAGTTGGGGCAGCTTGTTTTATAAATAAGTGATAAATAAGTGATAGTAAAAAAGGAGAGAACAGCATTTTATGAGCATTTGGGAATTTTTGAAGGTCATCTGTCTGGGTATCGTAGAGGGCATTACCGAGTGGCTGCCGATTTCCAGCACCGGCCATCTGATTTTGTTCGACAGCGTACTGCGGCTTGATGTCAGCGATGAATTTTGGAATATGTTTTTGGTGGTTATCCAGCTGGGTGCCATTCTGGCGGTGTGCTACCTGTATTTTGACAAGCTGAATTTGTTTTCTGCCACCAAATCATACTCGCAAAAACGGGCGGCGGCCAATCTATGGGGTAAGGTTATCGTGGCTTGTCTGCCGGCCGGTATTCTGGGCTTTTTGTTCGATGATTGGATGGATGAACACCTGCGCGGTGCGGATATTGTGGCGTGGGCGCTGATTATTTACGGCGTGGCCTTTATTGTGCTGGAAAAATACAATAACCGCCGCAGCTTCCGGGTAGAGGAATTGGATGCAATTTCTTACCCCACGGCTTTTGGCATCGGCTGTTTTCAGGTGCTCTCGCTGGTGCCGGGTACTTCGCGCAGCGGCTCCACCATTTTGGGCGCTATGCTGCTGGGTGTAAATCGGCGTAACGCAGCCGAATTTTCCTTCTTCCTGGCCATCCCCGTGATGTTTGGCGCCAGCTTTTTGAAGCTGGTAAAGTTTGGTTTGGCCTTCCAATTCACCGAGGTACTGATTTTGCTGGTGGGTATGTTGGTTTCGTTTATCGTGTCGGTACTGGCCATCAAATTCTTAATGGCGTACATTAAGGGCCACGATTTTCAGGTTTTCGGCTGGTATCGCATCGTACTGGGTATTGTGGTGCTGGTAGCATCAAGCATGGGGCTGCTGGCCGCTTAAAATTGTTTGGATAATAAAATAATTTGCGGGATAGATTTGAGGTATTAAGATGGAAAGAGCAGAAATCGCCCATAAGCTGCACGATGCCAAGCGTGTGGTGGTAAAGGTGGGCACCAGCAGCCTTACTTACAGCAACGGCAAGCTGCATATTCACAGTATTGAGTTGCTTGTGCGGCAGCTGGCGGATTTGAAGAACAGCGGCAAAGAGCTGTTGTTGGTATCCAGCGGTGCGGTTGGCGCCGGGCTTGGCAAGCTGGATTTACCTGCCAAACCCAAGGATTTGCCCAAGGTGGCGGCGTTGGCGGCCATTGGGCAGGGTATTTTGCTGCAAAATTATGAGAAGTTTTTTGGCGAATACGGCGTAAATGTGGCGCAGGTGCTGCTTATCAAAGAGGACTTTGAGGACGAGGAGCGTTACGCCAATGTCCGCAACACTCTGTCCGAGCTGTTTGCTTACGGGGTGGTACCGATCATTAATGAGAATGACGCCACGGCCTTCCGTGAGTTGGTGGTGGGCGATAACGACACTCTTTCGGCGCTGGTGGCGGCGGCAGTTCAGGCTGATTTGCTGATTTTGCTTTCGGATATCGACGGGATGTATACGGCAGACCCCCGCACCGATGCTGATGCCAAGCTGCTGCCCGTGATAGAGGCGATCACCCCGGAGATTGAGGCAGGCGCCGGCGGTTCGGGCACCAATTTGGCCACGGGCGGTATGATGACCAAGGTTAATGCGGCCAAAATTGCCACGGCGGCAGGTATTCCCATGGCGTTGGCCAACTCTGCCGAGCCCGATGTGCTGCTGCGCTTGATGGACGGCGAGGCATTGGGCACCGTCTTTTTGCCGTAATATTAGATTAACAGGAGGCGCAAGCTGATGACTAATACAAATATTACCCCCATCGGTGTGGAGGAGCTGGGGCGGCGGGCCAAAGAGGTTTCCCGTCTGCTGGCCATGGCAGGAAGCGATCAGAAAAATCTGGCGCTGACCAAAATGGCCGAGGAGCTGCTGGCCGCAGAGGAGGAAATTCTGGCGGCCAATAAGCTGGATTTGCAGAATGCCGAGCAGGCAGGTATGAGCAGAGCCTTTATGGACCGCCTGGCGCTTGACCGTAAGCGTTTGCAGGATATGGCCGACGGTCTGCTGGCTTTGCAGGCTCTGCCTGACCCGATTGGTGAGGAGATTAAGCGCTGGCACGCAGCCGAGGACATCGAAATTATCCAGCAGAGGGTGCCGATTGGCGTGGTGGGTATCATCTATGAGGCACGCCCCAATGTAACGGCCGATGCGGCAGGTATCTGCCTTAAAACAGGTAACGCGGTGCTGCTGCGCGGCGGCAGCGATGCCATAAATTCCAATCTGGCGGTGGGGGCGGCGCTGCGGCGTGGTTTGGCGGCGGCCGATTTACCGCAGGACGCGGTGCAGATCGTGGCTGATACCTCTCGCGAGGAGGCGGCCCGTATGATGACTCTTAACCGCTACATTGATGTGCTGATTCCCCGCGGCGGTGCAGGCCTGATTCAGGCTGTGCTGCGGCAGGCCAGCGTGCCGGTGATTGAAACCGGTGCCGGCAACTGCCATATTTACATCGAGTCCACCGCCCGTGCAGACTGGGCCAAGGCTATTTTGCTGAACGCCAAGGTACAGCGCCCGGCGGTTTGCAACGCTGTGGAAACAATGCTGATCGATGAGGCCTGCGCCGGGAATTTGCTGCCCGATTTGGCGGCGGCATTGATTGCGGCCGGTGTGGAGATTCGTGGCTGTGAGCGTACCTGCCAAATTTTGCAGGCGGCCGGTGTGGCTGTTACCCCGGCGGAGGAGGCTGATTTTGCCACCGAGTACAATGATTTAATTATCGCCTGCCGCGTGGTGCAGGACTATAAACAGGCAGTTGCGCATATCAATCAATATAACACCCGCCATTCCGAGTGCATTGTCACCGATGATGAGCAGGCGGCTGCTTACTTCCGCGGTATGGTGGATGCCGCGGCGGTTTATGTCAACACCTCCACCAGATTTTCGGACGGCTTTCAGTACGGTTTCGGTGCCGAAATCGGCATCAGTACGCAAAAGCTGCACGCCCGTGGCCCCATGGGTCTGCTGGCGATGACCTCTTATAAATATCTGATCAACGGCGTGGGGCAGGTGCGCCCCTGATAAATAATGTGATAGCACAATATAGTACAATATAGTACAATATAGTGTAATAGTTCAATAGTGTAAAGGTTGATTATATGGGCGATTTAATTCTGGGTATTCTGCTGCTGGTGGCCGTCTGGGATGGCTACCGCCGTGGAGTTATCAAGCTGCTGGGCAGCTTCGGCGGCCTGGTGGTGGGCATTTTTGCAGCACGGCGTTTAACCCCTGTGCTGCTGCCAATGCTCGGCCAAAAGCTTAATATGTCGCTATACGGCGGCGGTGCCAATGACAGCAGCCAACTGGTGGCTGAGTGGTTTTTTACCAACACGGCGCTGGGCCGTTTGGTGGAGCTGGTGCTGTTTGTGGTACTTACGGCGGTGATAACCTGGCTGGTGCATTGGCTGGTGGGCGCGGTCGGCTCACTGATCAATTCCACACCGCTGGTGGGCTTCGTCTGCCGGGTTTTGGGTGCCTGTGCAGAGGTTTTTGTGCTGGCCATGGTGCTGTATTTTATCTATACCTGGTTTTTGCCGTGGCTGATTGGCATTATCCCCGAGGCCGTGGCGATAAACAGCATTTTCAGCTCGTCGCAGTATCTGCTGCCGATAATCAAGGACATCGGCTCGCTGGTCTGGTACTCGGCATGGCAGGCGCTTACCACCCCAACAGCATAAATTTTCTATGAGGTAATACATACATGAGTGATTTGCGAGCAAAACTGGCCGAGAGCATGGAGGCCTGGGGGGCCAGCTGTTGGGGTGTGGCTGATTTAAGCGGCTTGGCCGATGATTTGGCCGAGGAATACGCCGGCGCCTGGGCTGATTATCCGCGGGCGGTGTCCGTCGGCGTGTTTTTTCCGCGGGCGCTGATCGAGCAGCTGTCTCAGGCACCCACGCTGACTTATCAGGCTTATTATGATATCGTCAATGCGCGGCTTAATGATATTTCGCTGCGTACAGCCCTGCTGTTGGAGAGTGAGGGTTGGCTGGCGTTTCCCGTGCCGGCCTCTCAGCGCTTGGGGCGGTTTAAGGAGACGGCCATTTTCAGCCACCGCACGGCTGCCCATCTGGCAGGTTTGGGGTGGATAGGCAAAAGCCTCTCGCTGATAAATCCGCAGGTAGGCCCCCGTATTCGTCTGGCCACCGTGCTGACGGATGCGCCGCTGGCGGTGGACAAGCCGCTCACAATGACCTGCCCTGCCAACTGTACCGCCTGCCGTGATGCCTGCCCCAGCGGAGCCATTTTGGGGGTTCCTTGGCAGGATAACCAGCCGATTGAGCAGCGTTTTCAGCGCGCCAAATGTGCCGGATATTTGAGAGAGGTGCGTCAGGCCTTCGGCAAGGAAATTTGCGGCCGGTGTCTGGCTGCCTGCCCGTTTGGCAAGCCGCAGCACCCGGGGGGTGCAAGATGACCAAAGAAAGAATAAATTGGCAGCTGGGTGATATTGCCCGTATGAAGAAACCCCACCCCTGCGGCAGCGTGGATTGGCGGTTGGAGCGCGTGGGCATGGATATGCGGCTGGTGTGTCTGGGCTGCGGCCGAGAGCTTAAACTGCCCCGCCGTGATTTTGAAAAGCGGGTGCGTCAAAAAATTTCCCCGGCGGAGCAGTAATTGCCGCCAAACCGCCGCAGATAAGCATTTGCCCTGCAATTTGCCTTAATTTGGCCGCGGCTTAAATGCCGCCATTGGCTTGACTGCCTTTGTCAGATTGGGTATAATAGAGGCAGAGTGGGGTGATAGCTGATGAAACTGGGTGCAGAAGGCGCTATGCTGCCGAATTATGAGGAGATGACGGACGAGCAGATTGTGGAAATCGCCCGTAACGGTGATATTGACGCTCAGGAGTTTTTGATCAACAAATATAAAAATTATGTTCGGGCCAAAGCGCGGACGTATTTTTTGCTGGGCGGCGATAAAGAGGACCTGATCCAAGAGGGCATGATCGGTATGTATAAGGCCATCCGTGATTTCCGCAGCGATAAATTGTCCTCCTTCCGTGCCTTTGCCGAGCTTTGCATTACCCGCCAGATCATCACAGCCATTAAAACAGCCACCCGCCAAAAGCACATACCCCTCAACTCTTATGTCAGCCTTAACAAGCCGATTTACGATGAGGATTCTGACCGCACTCTGCTGGATGTTATTACCGGCAATAAGGTGACCGACCCGGAGGAGCTGATCATCAGCCGTGAGGAGTTCTCGGAGATTGAGGAGAAGATGGGTGAGCTGTTAAGCTCGTTGGAATGGCAGGTGCTTATGTATTATCTGGAAGGCAAATCCTATCAGGAGATTGCCGAGGATTTGGGGCGCCATGTCAAATCCATTGATAACGCCTTGCAGCGGGTGAAGCGTAAGCTGGAAAAATACCTGGCCGAGCGTGACCGCGCCTTGGAACAATAAACATAATCAGAATTTTAAGTGGGGCTCATGCCTCACTTTTTTTGTGTCAATTTGCTGTAATTTGCCCGAAAAAGGCGAGCAAAAACAGGCATTTGCCAACCTGATGCGACATAATTTTCCTGCCTGGGCAGTTATACTTAAAGCTGTAATATCCGCTTTGTTAGTGTGGATGTTTAACGCAGTTTTTGAGTATTTTGGGCAAGAGGGTGAGTTGAATGGCGGACAAACCGCAGGTATATCCCTTCCGTCGAGCGGCGGAGGACGAGCATACACCAAGTCATAAGGAGAAATATCGGCAAAAAATATTTCAACAGCAAAATAAAAAAGAAGCATATAAAAAAGAAGTATATAAAAAAGATACATATAAAAAACCGCCGGCCGGTGATGATGCCTTCTGGGGCAAAACCCGCTGCCTGCCGGACATTGGCCCGGTGGATGTTTTTTGCCTGCTGGCCGCGGTGCTGCTGGGGCGCGCGCAGGTGTTGGGCGGCCTGTATCCCCTGGGGGTGGCTTTTGCGGCGGCGGCCGTCATCCGATATTGCCATTTCTCCGGTTTTTTGCTGCCGGCGGTGATGTTGGGCAGCTTTTGGGCGCTGGGTTGGCAGTCGTGGCCGTACATCGCGGCGATATTTTTGGGCGGCCTGCTGCTTTACTTAAAGCCGCGTGATGAAAAACGGGATTGGCTGCTGGTGCCCACGCTTTCGGCGGCAGCTCTGATCACCATGCGGGCGGCGGCGCTGCTGGCGGCAGGGCAGGTCAGCGGTTATAATCTGCTGATAACCTGCTTTGAGGGCGCTTTTGCGGCGGCTTTCTCGCTGATAATGCTGATTGCGCTGGGCATTTTGCAGGAGTTGGAGGACATTAAAAGCCTCTCGGCCGATGAGCTGGTCTGCCTGTTTGTGCTGTTTCTGGGCTGCATTTGCGGTCTGGGGGAGATGAGCCTCGGCGGTTTGCAGGTCAGGGACATCATCAGCCGCTTTTTGGTAATGCTGGCCGGCTTTTGGGGCGGCGCAGGGGCAGGTGCCGGTGTGGGGGCGCTTATGGGCATCCTCCCCAGCTTAGAGCAGTCGATTTCGCCGTCAGTCATCGGCCTGTATGCCTTTGCCGGTTTGCTGGCCGGTGCGTTCAAGGGTTTTAACCGCATCGGGGTGGCGGTGGGCTTTGTGCTGGGTAATGTGCTGCTGGGCATTTACATTATGGCTGCGGCTGAGATTAAACACCAGCTGCTGGCCTGTTTTGCGGCGGTGGTGCTGCTTTTCCTGCTGCCGGAGAAGCTGTTGAAGCGCGGTGAGCGAATGTTTACCGGCCTTAATCTTAAAACCGTGGAGGAGGAGAATAATCGGCGGCGGCTGTTGTTTTCGGCGCGGCGGCTGCAAAGCGCGGCCCAAATCTTCCGAGAGCTGGCCAACGGCTGCCGCACAGGAGATAACAGCGCACATGAGCAGGAGAAAAATGTGGAGATGGTGCTTAATCATCTCTGCGGCCAGGTCTGCAACCGCTGTTCCATCCGCAATCTGTGTTGGGCGGTGGATGTCGAGGACACTTACCGCGGCGTGATGGGCCTGTTTAATGTGGCCGAGCAAAAAGGCTGCGCCAATGTGCAGGATGTGCCCGATAATTTTGCCAGGCGCTGCCCACATCTAAGAGAGCTGGTGGCCACCATCAACTGCCTGTATGAGCTTTACTGCCAGAGCAACTATTGGCAGCAACAGAAAATCGGCAGCAGGGTTTTCCTCTGCGGCCAGCTTGACGGCACGGCCGAGGTGATGGAAAAGCTGGCGGCTGATATGCTGGACGCCGGCGGCAACTTAAATTACATAGAGAAGGCGCTGGCACGGCGGTTTGCCAAGCACGGTTTATCCGTCAGCGGCGTGCAGATAACCCATTTGGGTGAGAAAAATCTGGACTTCTGGCTGAATATGGAGGAGTGCCCCGGCGAGGTCGCCTGCCGTGATATGGCCGCCAAAGAGGTCAGTCGGGTGCTGCAAAAACGCTTCCGCACGCAAGAGGTAAGCTGCGGCAACAACTGCGGCGTGGGCTGCTGCTTCCATATGCTTAAAGAGGGCGCCAATTCTCTTACCTGCGGCAAGGCGCAGCTGGCCAAGGATGGCAACCCCATCTGCGGCGACAGCGGTGACAGCGTGACCCTGGGCGAGGGGCGGCAGCTGCTGATGATCAGCGACGGCATGGGCGCCGGTATCCCGGCAGCGCTTAAATCCGGCAGCGCGGTCAATATGCTTACCCACCTGTTAGAGGTCGGCTTCGACCGCCACACTGCCGTGGATACCGTAAACACCGTGCTGATGCTGCAAGGCGGCGAGGAGGCCTTTGTCACGCTGGATATGTGCATTATCGACCGTTATGAGGGCAGCGCCGAGTTTATCAAAACGGGTGCTTCTCCCAGCTTTATCAAGCGCGGCGGCAAGGTGCAGGTGATTAAAAACGCCTCGCTGCCGGTGGGTATGCTGCAAACGGTTGATAAAGCCATCTACCGGGCGGATCTGCTGGCCGGTGACATGGTTATCATGGCCAGCGACGGCCTGCTGGATGCCGACAGCGAGCAGGATTTGGAGTGGCTGATTCATCTGATTGAGGACAACAGCATTGATGACCCGCAGTTAATGGCCGAGTTCCTGCTGGATAAGGCGGTCAGCATTTCCGGCGGCCGCCTGCGTGATGACATCACCATTTTAACGGCACAGGTTTCTTAAATAAAAAAATCCGCAGCGGAGTTTGCCTCTACTGCGGATTTTTATTATTTAATTCTTATTGGGCATCGGTCTTGTCGCCTTCGGTATCGGTATTGGTATCGGTATCGGCGGCGGTGTCGGCATCATCGGCAGGCTCTTCGGCGGCATATTTGCGCTCATAATCCTGGGTGATGTTTACGTTTTCCATGGCCTCGGCCACTTTCTCGGCATAGCGGTTATAGCGTTCCTCGCCCAGCTGCTCGTCGATAATGGTATCCTTGGCAGCCTCAACACCGGTGGTTCTGTCCAGCAGCTTAATGATGTGATAACCAAAGTCGGTCTTTACCGGCTCCTGCGTAATCTCACCGATTTCGGTCAGCTTAAAGGCTGCGGCGCCAAACTCCTCCACATAGGGGCTGGCAGAGGCGGTAACATACTGGCCCAAATCGCCGCCGGTAGCTTTGGTGCTGTCGGGGTTGTGCTCGGCAGCCAGCTCCTCAAAGGTGGCGGTGCCGTCATTCAGGCTGGCGATCAAGCCTTGGGTTTCGGCCAGCGCAGCGTCCCATTCTGCCTCATCGGTGGGGTTCTTAACATCCAGCAGGATGTGGGCAAATTTATAGGTGTCATAATCGGCGGGGGCGGCGTTGTAAATGGCGGCCACCTCATCATCTGTCATCGTCAAATCGCTGTTGACGTGTTCATACAGCGCATCGGCCAGCATTTGATACTCCAAAATCCATTTGATGTCGGCCTCGGTTACCTCGTACTCGGTCAGCCATTCCTGCCATGCCTCATCGCCGCCAAAGTTGGTTTTTTCCTTGCTCAAAGCGTCAGACACCGCAGTTTTGTCCACGGTCAGCCCGGCCTCGGCGGCCATGCTTCTTACCACGGCAATCTCGGTAACGATGTCAACACCCTGCTCCTCAATCATGCTCATGTAATATGCGCCGCTTTCGGGGTCGGTCACATCCACACCGTAGCTGGTCAGGTAATCCTTGCCGTAATTGATGTAATAATTCAGTACGCCCTGCGGAATTTCCACATCGTTTACCACCATGGCCGCAGGCTCGCTCTTGGCACAGCCGCCAAAGGCCAGAAAAGTCAGCATCAGCAGCAGGGATAAAAATTTCTTCATGTTCAATCCTCCTGATTTTTATGCGTTATTTAATTGTTATTTAATTGTAGGCTTGTGGGTCAAAGTTAATTTTACACCCGTTATGCCGCATTTGCAAGTTATTCCGCTGTACTTTGCGGCAGAAGTGTCTGCAATTTATGCAAAAACCCGCAGATCTCCGCTATGCGCTCGTCCTCGGTGCGCTTTTCCAGGGTAAGGCGGAAGAACATCTCCTGCTTGGGTAAAAATTTCAGCCGCTTGCTGCCGTATTCCTTGGCCAGCGCCAGCATGGCCGGCCCGGCAAAGGGGTTCTGCCGCCCAAAGTTAATGGTAAGCACCTGCTGCGGTGCAATCAATGCCTTGGCGTGCAGACTCTCGGCCAGATTGCGGATATTTAAGATGACAAACAAATTGCGCACAGCCTTGGGCGGATCACCAAAGCGGTCAGTCAGCTCGGCCAGCAGACGCTCGGTGTCCTCCGGCTCCCGGCAGGCGGCAATTTTGTTGTAAATTTCAAATTTCAGAGAGCCGTCATCAATGTAGGTGTCGGGGATAAAAGCGTTCAAACCCAAATCCAGCTTAAAGTCGTCGGTTTTGGGCGGCGGTGCGGCCCCGGCCCCCCGTTCAATGGCCTCTTTAACCAGCTTGCAGTACATATCAAAGCCAACGGCGGCAATATGCCCGTGCTGCTCCGGCCCCAGCAAATTGCCGGCCCCCCGAATCTCCAAATCACGCATGGCAATTTTGAAACCGGCACCCAGCTGTGTAAAATCACGGATGGCGGAAAGTCTGCGCCGTGCATCATCAGCCAGCTGCTTGCCCGGCCGATAAGTAAAGTACGCAAAGGCCTGCCGGTTAGATCGCCCCACACGGCCACGCAGCTGATATAACTGCGAGAGGCCGAAGTTGTCGGCGTTCTCCACGATCAGCGTGTTGGCATTGGCAATATCCAAACCGGATTCGGCGATGGTGGTGCACAGCAAAACATCACCTCTGCCCTCCAAAAAATCCGTCATGATAGGTTTTAACTGCGGCTCGGTCATCTGCCCGTGTGCCGCCAGAATCCTTACCCCCGGCAGCAGCCCGGCCAGCTCTGCCTGCTTTTCGGCCAGCGTCTTTACGCTGTTGTAGATATAATAAACCTGCCCGCCGCGCGCAATCTCACGCTCTATGGCGTTTTTCAGCAGGCGGGGGTGGTGCTCGATAACAAAAGTCTGCACCGGCAGGCGATCCTTGGGCGGCGTGGTGATAACGCTCATGTCCCTCATCCCCACCAAAGACATATGCAGAGTGCGAGGAATGGGCGTGGCCGAAAGCGTCAGCACATCAATCGTGCCTTTAAGCTGTTTGATTTTCTCCTTGTGCGCCACGCCAAAGCGCTGTTCCTCATCCACCACCAGCAGACCAAGGTTGTTAAACTGCACGTCCCTAGATAACAAACGGTGGGTGGCAATCAAAATATCCAACCGCCCCTCGGCCAAGTCCTGCAAATGCTGCTTCTGCTGCTTGGCACTCACAAATCGGCTCAACAAGCCGATTTTTACGGGGTAATTGGCAAAGCGCTCACAAAAATTCTTATAGTGCTGCTCGGCCAGCAGCGTGGTGGGCGATAACATGGCCACCTGTTTGCCGTCCTGCACCGCCTTAAAAGCCGCCCGCATGGCCAACTCGGTTTTGCCGTAGCCCACATCGCCGCAAAGCAGACGGTCCATGGGGCGGGTGCTCTGCATATCCCGCTTGATTTCCTCCATGGCTTTTTGCTGGCCGGCGGTTTCCTCATACTCAAAGGCGTCCTCAAACTCCCGCTGCCACTCGCTGTCGGCCGAGAAGGCAAACCCCACGGCCTGCTCACGGGCCGCATACAGACGCAGCAGCTCATCAGCCATATCCTGCACCGAGGCGCGCACCTTGGCCTTGGTTTTCTCCCAGCTGTTGCCGCCCAGACGGTTCAGCTTGGGGGCGCCGCTGTCGCTGCCGATGTATTTCTGCACCAGGTGCATCTGCTCCACGGGGATAAACAGCTTATCACCGCCGCCGTATTCGATTTTCAGATAATCGGCGGTCACATTGTCGGCAGTAATACGCTCAATGCCGGTAAAGCGGCCGACGCCGTGGTTGGTGTGGACAACATAATCACCCGGCTTCAATTCCACAAAGGTGTTGATGTCAGCCTCGGGCTGGGGGGTGCGGCGTTTGGCCTTGGCTGCCTTGCCCAGCAGTTCCCTCTCGGTGATGACGACAAGGTTGCCGGCCGCATAATCAAAACCGCGGGAGATGCCGCAGACACCGATGGCCGCTTCGGGGTAGTCATAATCACCCAAAATGGCCCGCAGATTGGCGGCACGCAGCGATGAGCTTACGCAGAAGAAAATGCGCCGCCCCTGCTGCCTCCACTTGGCCAGATCCTTGGCGAAAAGCGGCATCTGCCCAATGTAAGAGGGTATCTCCGTCGCCTTAAAGTTGATGTGCAGGTTCTGGTGCAGGCTGCTTTTGGCTTCAATCATCATAAAGCTGCTGTGGGGGCGCTGGTTCAGCCGGCGCAGCGCTTCCTCGGCCACCAAAAAATTGGCGGATAAGCCGACCAGATCCTGCTTTTTCAGGCGGTGAGAATTTACCAGCTCATCAAAGTAGATGATACGCTCCTCCTCGGCCTCACGCAGGTTCTTCTCGCACAACGCAGCCTCGTCGATCAGCAAATACGCCCCCTCCGGCAGATAATCGGGCAGGGTGGCGGCGGTGTTGTGCAGACGGCAGGGGTACAGTTCGATCTCCCGGCGGCAGCTTTCGGCAGAGCGCTGGCTGGCCGGGTCAAAATAGCGCATGGTTTCCACTTCGGTGTCGAAGAAATCCAGCCGCACGGGGCGCTCCCAGCCAATCGGGAAGATGTCTGCGATGCCGCCGCGGCAGGCAAAGGTACCGGGCGTGTCAATCATCGATTCACGCTCATATCCCAGCTCGGTCAGGCGGCGGGCCAGATCCTCCAACTCGATATTCACGCCGACTTTCAGCACCAGACGCTCATTTTGGAAAACTTCCTTGCTCTCAAAACGGCCAAGCAGCGCCTCGGCCGGCACGATAACACAGGCGGCCTCCCCCGCGGCCAGGGCAGAAAGGGCAGCCAGCCGTGCGGCAATCACCTCGGCCTCCGGTTGAAAATCCGTCAGCGGTGATAATTCCAGGGCGGGCAGCAGCAGCACCTTCTCGGCCTGTTTTTCGGGCAGCAAGGCTTTAATATCCTGCTGCCACTTGGCGGCGGCTTCCATGTCCGGTGTAATCAGGCAGACGGTTTGCTGTTTGGCTTGCAGCAGGGCGGCCACGGCAGCGGCCTTAAAGCTCTCGGCCAGGCCCACGGCAAAGGGGTGGGCGCCGTCCTGCGCAAAAAGCCGGCCCAAATTGTCATCCAGATTGTTGTCCGGATTGTTATTATTGGTCAGGCTGCGCAGCAATTCTGTCTGAAAGTCATTCTTAATATCGGATGTTAATTCAATTTTCGGTTTGGTGTTGATCATCGTGTGTCAATCTGCCTTCGGGTATTATATACTAAGCAAAAATCAGTTAAAATAGTGCCGTTTTGGCGCCGTTAATTGTCAACCAAACGGGTATACTCGCGTAAACAATTCGCGTTTTCAGTAAATTTTCATCCAATTATAATCAGCGTTTTTTGCCGGCGGCCTTGCCGTTAAAACGGTTCATGGTGGGGGTAATGCCCTCGGTCAGCCAGCAGATGGCAGCGTCAGCGGCCTCCTGCACGGCCGGGCGCAGCAGGTTTTGCTCTTCCTCGGTGAACTTGCCCAGCACATAATTCACGGTGTCGCCGTAAAGGGGGTGGTCAATGCCCAGCTTAAAGCGGTTTATGTTCTGGTTGTTGCCCAGCTGTGCTATGATGTCCTTCATGCCGTTGTGCCCGCCGGCCGAGCCTTTCTGCCGCACCCGAAGCTGGCCGCAGGGCAAATCCATATCGTCGAAAATCACCAGCAGATCCTCCACATCCAGCTTGTAGAAGTCCATGGCGGCGCGCACGGCCTGTCCGCTGCGGTTCATAAAGGTTTGGGGGCGCATCAGCATTACCTTCTCGCCCTTAAAATTGCCCTCACCGATGCTGGCAAAGAACTTGGTCTTGTTAAACTCAATGTTCAGCTTCTCCGCCAGATAATCCACCGTAGTAAAGCCGATGTTGTGGCGGGTGTTATTGTATTCGCTGCCCCAGTTGCCCAGGCCGACAATCAGTTTCATAAGCGTTCTCCTTCATTTTATGCCGCCGTTTACGGTTTTTATGCGTTTTGTGCCGGCGGCAAATCTTATTTTTAATAAGGTATAAAAAATCCCGTAAATTATATTATAGCATAAAAAAAGCTTTCTGCAAAGCTGATAAGGGCGAAAAAGGGCGCTGCATCATCGGTATATCGCAGGTATATCGCAGGTATATCGGGGATAACTGCGGCATATATTGAGGCAGGCAGCAGATAAGATGGGAGCGTGGTGACAATGAATTGGCGAGAGATGGGAAGTGGGTGGCCCCGGCATGATGATGAGGGCTTACAGGAGGCTTTGGATAAGGATTCTGCGGCGGAGATCAACGCCATGCAGCTGCCGGATATGCAGGTATACAGCCTGAACGAGGCTGCGTGCATTGGGCGGGTGCGTGATGTGATTATTGACGGACGGGATAAGTGTCTGCTGGCGCTGGCGGTGGATAAGGGCGGTTGGTATCATGATGTGCGTGTGGTGCCGGCCGGGAAAATTCATACGCTGGGGGATAATTTGGTGGCGGTGGATGAACAAATGCCGCCCAGGCGGCCGGTTAATCTGCCGCGTATTGTGGAGTTGATGCACCGGCCTTGTCATCCGGTGGGCCTGCGTATTATCAGTGATGACGGCGAGTTGCTGGGCCGGGTGGAGAGTTTTTATCTAAACCGATACAGCGGGGAGATCACGCGCCTGGAGATGGCTGGCGGTTTGTTTGGCCGTCTGTGGGTGGGCAGGGCCTCGGTGGCGGCCGAGCATATTTTGCGGATTGAGGCGGAGAAGGTGGTGGTATCATCGACGGTGCCGGCTGATTTGCGGCTGAGCAGCGGTTTACTTAAAGTGAATTTTGCGGCGGTGGCCGATTTGGCAGGGCAGCAGGCCGAAAGCCTGAGCCGTCTGCGAGAGAATGCCGCCAAACGCTTGCAGGAGCTTAACCAAAAGCGCAGACAGCAGCGAGAACAGGCCGAAGAAACGGCTGAAAACCTGCCGCCACAGCTTATCGAGGCGGAGGTGCCGGTTAATTTATAATTTGTGGGGCGTGCTGAATTTAACAGTACGCTCTTTTTTATACCGCCCTACTGAGTTTCTTGCTTGCAGCTTCG
This sequence comes from Bacillota bacterium, assembly GCA_017397935.1. GTDB lineage: Bacteria > Bacillota > Dehalobacteriia > UBA4068 > UBA4997 > Avidehalobacter. The sequence continues at coordinate 62,472 of JAFQHN010000002.1, read as the reverse complement.
GAGATATTATAGTTCGGTTTGGCAAACGAGGTGCGCCTTTTTTATGCCTGCTGGGGTTGCATAAATCGCCCCTGTTTGGTGCAGAATATCAGCAAAAACGGGTGGTGGCAATATGCGCAGATTTTGGTTTGGCTTATCATTGGCGCTGGTGTTTGGGTTTGCGGCGGTGTCATCTTATATTATGCTGGTGTTGGCGGCGGATGATGGGGCCGAGGTGGACGAGCCTTATAAGGCGGTGAGCGAGGTTAAGGTGCAGGTGCCCACGGTGACGGAGGATATGCAGGTGACGGTGCGGCAGACCTATGCCTGCGGTTATCAGGATGAGCAGACCGAGGCAGGCGAGCTGCTGGGGTTATCCTTTGACCAGTTGAGCCGTGATGGCTGGCAGGTGGCCAAGGTGGGTGAGAACAAGCTGGAAATCAGCCGGGAGCAGCCGGGACTTTGCCCGATTGAGGATGAGCAGCGCCTGCTTTGCCGTACCGAGCGTGGTTTGGCGGTGTACCGTGGGGCGGCTGCGCACCGTGGCCCCATGCTGCTGGAAATGCCGCTGAATTTTGCCGAACTGCCGCCTGATTTGGCCGCTGCGCTGGACGGGGAGGGGTATCAGTTGGCATCGCAGGGGGAGTTGGACGAGTTGCTGGAATCTCTGGACGAGTTGATTATGGCAGCGGAGTAGGTGGATAATCGAATATAAATTTGGCTGACGGACGACCTGCGTCTGGATTTTTGGCTGCCGCTGTGGTATGATAAACATAGTGGCAGCTTTTGGCATATTAAGCAGCGGGGTGATTTTATGCTGGTGGGTATTTGTGAGTATAAACTGTTTTTGCCGGCCGTACATTCGCTGAAAGAAAAACGGGTGCTGCTGAAAAGCCTGCTGGCACGCCTGCAAAACAAATTTAACGCCGCCGTGTGCGAGGCTGATGAGCAGGACCTTTGGCAGCGGGCAACGCTGGGCGTGGCCGTGGTGGGTAATGAGCGCCGCCATGTGGACAGTATGCTGAACAACATTACGGAGTTTGTGGAAGGGTTCAGCGTGGAGATCGAGCTGCTGGATGTGCAGCAGGAGATTTGGTGATTATGATGCTTTGCCGGGAGGAAAATAACGGTGGAAAAAGATGTGCTTGTTAAATTGAAGATGAACAGCCGGGAAGATGCCGTTATTTTTCTGAAAAATTTGTGGGGAGAAACTCCCGGGCCGTGTCCACTTTGCGGCGGTAAATTGGAGCATCTGCATAAAAAGGCAAAGAAAAGCAACTGTGACTGGGTTTGTGCAGCCTGCGATACAAGATTTGATACCATTAAAATCTTAAAAGAGCTGAACGAACAATAAATTATTGATTTATCGTAAGGTAACAAAGGAGATATTATGAGCGATTTACATAATTGGGAAATTCCCGCAGATATTGCACCGGATGATTGTCATTGGCCGCATCCCAAGCACCGGCCGGATCATCCTGCGGCGCTGAATGTGGTGCTGTTTGAGCCGGAGATTCCCGCCAACACCGGCAATATTGGCCGTACCTGCGCCATTACCGGTGCGGCGCTGCATTTGATTGAGCCGTTGGGCTTTGATTTGTTTGACCGTCGGGCACGGCGCTCCGGCCTGGATTATTGGGATAAGTTGGACTTGTATATTTACCACGATTGGGAGGATTTTTTGAAGAATAACCCCCATGCGGAGATTTTTCTGGTTACCACCAAGGGCAGCGTGCCGCATACCCGGCTGAATTATCCGCCCGGTGCTTATCTGGTTTTTGGGCGCGAGACAGCAGGGCTGCCCGAGGAAATTCACGAGGCTTATCCGGGGCGGCGGGTGCGTATCCCCATGCGGCCGGAGTTTCGCTCGTACAACCTCTCAAACTCGGTGGCGGTGATGGTTTTTGAGGCGCTGCGTCAGCAGGGTTTTGAGGGATTGGAATAATATCTTATCACAACGTTTGGCAGGGAGGAAACAGCTTGGCAGATGGTATATTGACGGTTGGCGGCTTTGCCAGCGCGGAAATTATGGAGAAAAAATCCCGTTTTATCGGGTATATCAACACGGCTGCCGATGAGGACGAGGCGCAGGCTTTTCTGCGGGAGATAAGGGCCAAGCACCGTGACGCCACGCATAATTGCTATGCGTATCAGGTGGGGGAGCATAATCAGTTTCAGCGCTCATCTGATGACGGCGAGCCTTCCGGTACATCGGGCCGCCCGATTTTGGAGGTTATTAAAGGGGCGGGCCTGCAAAACACCGTTATTGTGGTGACGCGGTATTTTGGCGGTATTTTGCTGGGCACCGGGGGCTTGGTGCGTGCTTATACGGCGGCGGCCAAGGCAGCGGTGGCGGCGGCGGATGTGGTGCGCTTGCAGCCGGCCAGCCTTTTTGCGCTGACGGTGGAATATAGCAGCTGGCAGCGGTTGGAGAACTGGCTGTATACCAAGGGGTATAAGGTGGAGGATGTGCGCTTTACAGATAAGGTGGATGTGCGGGTGTGTGTGCCCCAGCCGGAGGCCGCAGGTTTGGCCGCCGCGCTGACCGAAACTCTGGGTTTGCCGGTGCAGCCTATGCTGCTCGGTGCGGATATTTTGCTGCCCGGGTTGGCGGCAGAATAAAACAGTTCTCTGAAATTTTATTGTTTTACCTTATAACAATGTAAAAATGTAAAAATGCAAAAAGATCCGGCCTGTGATTGTAACCGTAGGCCGGATCAACTGTTATTAAGCATATAAAATTATAAAAGAGGTATTTGGTGATGGAAGTGTTAAAGGCCCGGAAGGCGGATCTGGACAGTATTGAAAAAATATATGGGCATATCCACGACGGAGAAGAACAGGGACTGACCACGACCGGCTGGCTCCGCAACATTTACCCCACCCGAGAAACGGCGGAGGCGGCATTAGACCGCGGTGATCTGTTTGTTATGTCAGACTGCGGTAAAATTGTGGCGGCAGCGGTGATAAACCAGATTCAGGTCAGAGAATATGCGGAGGCTGCGTGGAGGCATAAGGCAGCAGACCGCGAAGTTATGGTGCTGCATTGTCTGGCGGTGGAACCGCTGGAAAAGGGCAAAGGTTACGGGCGGAAATTTGTCGCCTTCTATGAGGATTACGCAAAGCAGCACGGCTGTACCGTTCTGCGGATGGATACCAACGAATTGAACACCGTGGCACGAAATTTGTATCGGTTGCTGGGGTATGAGGAAATCGGGGTGGTATCGTGCGTATTTAACGGTATACCCGATGTGCGGTTGGTGTGCCTGGAAAAATATTTGGGTTGAGTTTTACGGCGGCTCTATCCCAGCATGGACAGGATAAATTCTTTGGATTTGCTGCCGCTGGTGCGATTGACCTCTTGCCCGTTTTTGATGACCAGAATGGTGGGCAGCTGCATAACATCAAAATGATAAGCCAGGCCCATTTGCTCGCTGACATTGGCCATGCCGACCTTGATGTCGGGCCGCTCAGCGGCAATCGCATGGATTATCGGAGTGGTGCGCCGGCAGCTGCAACAGCTGTTGCCCCAGAAATCCAGCAGCACGGTGCCGTTGTAAGCAAGCACTTCATCGGCAAAAATTTCATCGGTAATATTGATAACAGACATAGCTTGTCCTCCTGATTCACAAATTTTAACTGATTTTATTATACCCGAAACGCGGGCGGATTTCTATAATATTGTTGTGCTTGTTTGCATAAAATGTCAGCCTTTGCAAAGACTAACCTTTGCAGGGTAATTTGTGAAAAAAGGAGAGCTTGACCATGAAAGCAACAGGCATTGTACGCCGTATAGATGACCTTGGCCGCATTGTTATACCCAAAGAAATCCGCAGAACTATGCATATCCGCGAGGGTGACCCGTTGGAGATTTTTACGGCGAAGGACGGCGAGGTTATTTTTAAGAAATATTCACCGATGGGTGAGTTTACCGATTTTGCCGGCAATATGTGTGAGACGCTGAACCGCACCACCGGTTATATCTCGGCGGTGGCGGACAGAGATTCGATTATTGCGGTATCAGGTGCGCCCGGCCGGGATCTGAATGAGAAGCGTATCAGCAGCGAGTTGGAGCGGTTGATGGAGGACAGGCAGATTTACCAGTATCAGCCGGGGGGGAAGCTGATGCCGGTGACTGCCGGTGATGATAAATATAAGCTGGCGTTGGCAGCCCCGATTATTGCCGAGGGTGATGTGCTGGGCGGCGTGATTTTCCTCAGCGAATCGGAGGCACCGCAAAGCGGCGAGGTGGAATATAAGCTGGCACAGACGGTGGCCGGATTTTTGGGGCGGCAGTTGTCAAATTAAAAACACAAAAAAGAGAAACCGCAGTTAAAAAGTGGTTTCTCTTTGTTTTTTTTGTATGGAAATTTTTAATCAATGCGGCCGCCGCCCACCACAATGTCGCCGTCATACAGCACCACGGCTTGTCCGCGGGCGATGGCGCGCTGGGGTTGGTCGAATTCCACCAGCAGTTCGTCATCGGCAGTTTGCTGTACGGTGGCCCATTGAGCCTTTTGATTATAACGGATTTTGGCTTGCAGGCGTAAAGGCTGGCTTATTTTCTCCAACGCCATCAGGTTGATACAGTGCGCGGTAAGGCGGCTGCAATACAGCTCCTCGTCCGGGCCGACGGTAACGGTGTTATCGGCAGGGTTGATGGCGGCAACATAAACCGGCTGCCCCATGGCCAGGCCAAGGCCCCGCCGCTGGCCCACGGTGTAACGGATGATGCCTTGATGCCGGCCCAGCTTGCGGCCCTGGGAGTCTATAAAATCGCCGGCGGGATAGGTTTTGCCGGTATAGCGCTCGATGAATTCAGCATATTTGCCGTCGGGCACAAAGCAGATGTCCTGGCTCTCGGCCTTGTGGGCGTTGATGAAACCTTGCTGTGCGGCCAAATCACGCACCTCTGCCTTGCTTAATGTGCCCAGCGGCAGCAGGGTGTGCGCCAACTGCTCCTGAGTCAGCGAGTACAGCACATAAGTCTGGTCTTTGCTCTCATCCACGGCTTTTTGCAGCACAAAACGGCCGGCGTGGCGTGTAATGCGTGCGTAATGGCCGGTGATGATGTAATCACAGCCCAAAGCCTGCCCCTGAGCGAACAGACGGGCAAACTTTAAGTGGCGGTTGCACTCTATGCAGGGGTTGGGGGTTAGGCCGAATTCATAGCAGCAGACAAAATTGTTGATGACCTTATCCCGAAAATCCGCGCTGAAATCATAGGTGTGGTGAGGGATTTGCAGACGGTCGGCCACCGCTTTGGCATCGGCCGCATCATCGGTGGTGGAACAGGCGGCATCCCGGTTTTGGTGCAGCAGCATGGTGCAGCCCAGGCAATCATAGCCCTGCTGCTTGATTAAATAAGCGGCGACGCCGGAATCAACGCCGCCACTCATGGCGATGAGCGCTTTTTTGCTCATATTAAATTCTCCTTAATTTATGTAAAGGATGGGTGAGAGGGATTAGAACTTGCTGTAAGCATCCTCGCAGGAGCGCATAGCCAAAATGGTGCGGGAGATAAGTTCGTCCAGCGGCCAGCCCAGCATATCGGCACCGGCCTGGATAACATCACGCGAGCAGCCAGCGGCAAAGGCCGGGGTTTTGAACTTCTTCTTTACGGATTTCAGCTCCATATCCTGCACGCTTTTGGACGGGCGCATTAAAGCCACCGCGCCAATCAGACCGGTAAGCTCATCAATGGCGTAAAGTACCTTCTCCATCTCCAACTCAGGCTTAACATCCACACAATGCCCCCAGCCGTGCGATACCACAGCATGAATAAACTCATCGGGGTAATTGTTTTCTTTAAGCATCTCGGCGGTTTTGATACAATGCTGCTCGGGGTACTGCTCAAAATCAAGGTCATGCAGCAGGCCGACGGTGGCCCAGAAATCGGCATCCTCGGCGTAACCAAGCTCATTGGCAAAGTAACGCATAACACCCTCCACCGTTACGGCGTGGCGCAGATGAAAAGTGTCCTGATTATAAGCGGTAAGCAGCTGCCAGGCGGCCTCCCGGTTGGGTATATTGGTGGGCATAGTCATAATTTAACCCTCACTTTTAGTTGGATTGGTTTTTATTCGTGGTCACCACAATGGGCGCAGCCGCCCTCACATTCGGCAAACTGGGCGGCGTCATAGCTGATACCGTTTTTGTCATAGTAATCTTTGACGGCGGCTTTTACGGCTTCCTCGGCCAGCACCGAACAATGCACCTTATGTGCCGGCAGACCGTCCAGAGCCTCTACCACGGCCTTGTTGCTGAGCTGCAACGCCTCGGAGATAGGTTTGCCTTTGATCATCTCGGTGGCCATGGAGCTGGCGGCGATAGCGGAGCCGCAGCCAAAGGTGATGAATTTGACATCGCTGATGATGTCGCCGTCAATTTTCAGGTAAATACGCATAATATCACCGCATTTGGCGTTGCCGACTTCACCTACGGCGTCGGGGTTATCCATGGTGCCCAGGTTGCGGGGATTTTTGAAGTGGTCCATTACTTTCTCGCTATATAACATGATCTTTCTTTCCTTCCTGTAAGTCGTGCCAAATCGGAGAAATCTGCCGCAGATAATTTACGACCTCCGGTACGGCCTTGATGATATATTCAATTTCTTCGGGGGTATTTTCCTCGGAGAGGGATAAACGCAGAGAGCCGTGTGCTACCTCATGCGGGCGGCCGATGGCCAGCAGAACATGGCTGGGGTCCAGAGAGCCGGAGGTGCAGGCCGAGCCGGACGAAGCACAGATGCCCTTGTCATCCAGCAGCAGCAGCAGAGATTCACCCTCGATGCCCTCAAAACAGAAATGCACATTGTTGGGCAGGCGCTTTTCGGGGTGGCCGTTAAGCGTGCTGTGGGGGATAACGGAGAGACCTTCAATCAGACGGTCACGCAGAGCCTGCATTTTGGCCATATTGGCTTCAAGATTCTCGCAGGCCTCTTTCATTGCAGCGGCCATACCCATAATGGCAGGGATGTTCTCGGTGCCGGCACGCTTGCCGCGCTCCTGTGCGCCACCCTCGATAAGATTGACCAGCGGCAGGCCTTTTCTGGCATAAAGCACGCCGATGCCCTTGGGGCCGTGGAATTTATGGGCGGAGAGTGCCAGAAAATCTGCCTGGGCAGCCTTGACGGAAACCGGAACATGGCCCACGGCCTGTACTGCGTCGGTGTGGAACAAAACGCCTTTTTCCTTGCAGACAGCACCAATCTCGGCAATCGGCTGGACGGTGCCAATCTCATTGTTGGCAAACATTACCGATACCAGGCAGGTATCGGGGCGGATGGCGTCGGCTACCTGCCCGGCAGTTACCATGCCCTCGGCGCTTACATCCAGCAGGGTGACCTCAAAGCCGCGTTTTTGCAGCTTTTTCAGCGTATGCAGCACGGCGTGATGCTCGATGGCCGTGGAAATAATGTGTTTTTTGCCTTTGCGCTCACCAATGGCGGCGGCGCTTAAAATGGCCTGATTGTCGGACTCGCTGCCGCCCGAGGTAAAGTAAATCTCGGCCGGTGTGCAATCCAGCAGCCCGGCAATAGTGGCACGGGCCTCGGCCAGACACTCGGCGGCTTGCTGGCCCACGCTGTGCAGGCTGGACGGATTGCCGTAAAGCTTGTCCATATACGGCAGCATGGCCGCCACCGCGGTTTGGCTCATCCTGGTGGTGGCGGAGTTATCAACATAGATAACAGGGGTTTCTTGGTTATTCAGCATGGATATTCTCCTTAATAATATATCATAATATAAATTAAGCAAAACCTAAACTTCGCCGCAAACTGACAAAACATAGGTATTTAGTATGCTATCTAATTTTTATTCTACACACAAACAGCCGCTTTGTCAATAGCTTTGGCGGCTATTTATGCCGTGGGCGGACGGTGGTTGACACAGGGGCGGCCTGATGTTATAATAAAGCCTATAAAACGGATAGGTTTGCGGGGTAATTATATGGAAATCTGCCGCCAATTATGCAGGTTTGCTGCAAAAACCGCCGCATATACCAGCGTATATAATAAGCATATATAAAAGGAGAGGATATGTATGGCCTGGGCCAGAACGATTACCGATTTAATTGGCAATACCCCCTTGATGGAGCTTACGAATTTTGAGAAGCAGTATGATTTGCCGGCCATGGTGCTGGGCAAACTGGAATTTTTTAATCCTGCCGGCAGCGTGAAGGACCGCGTGGGCAAGGCGATGCTGGATGACGCCGAGCGGCGGGGGTTGATTGGCCCCGGTGCGGTGATCATCGAGCCGACCAGCGGCAACACGGGCATTGGTCTGGCGGCGGTGGCGGCTGCACGGGGGTATAAAATTATCCTGACGATGCCCGAAACCATGAGCATTGAGCGCCGTAATCTGTTGAAGGCTTACGGTGCCGAGGTGGTGCTGACCGACGGTGCCAAGGGCATGAAGGGTGCGATTGCCAAGGCGGAGGAGCTGGCGGCAGCAATTCCCGGCAGCTTTATCCCCAGCCAGTTTGAAAACCCGGCCAACCCGGCGGCACATTTTGACAGCACCGGCCCTGAGATTTGGCAGCAGACCGAGGGCAAGGTGGATATTTTTGTGGCCGGTGTGGGAACAGGCGGAACGCTTTCCGGCGTCGGGGCGTACTTAAAGCAGCAAAACCCCCAGGTAAAGGTGGTGGCGGTGGAGCCGGCAGGTTCCCCGGTATTATCCCAGGGGCGGGCAGGTATGCACAAATTGCAGGGCATTGGCGCGGGGTTTGTGCCGAACACGCTGAACACCGAAATTTATGATGAAATTATTGCGGTGGAGAATGAGGACGCGTTTGCCTTTGGTGGTGCGCTGGCCAAGAGTGAGGGCCTGTTGGTGGGTATCTCGGCCGGGGCGGCGCTGTGGGCGGCTGCCCAGCTGGCCAAGCGGCCCGAAAATGCCGGCAAGGTGATTGTGGTGCTGCTGCCCGATACCGGTGAGCGTTATTTATCGACCCCCATGTTTGAGTAAAAAAATAGTGATGTGTAAAAAGTGTGTGGGCAAAAATTTTATACCGAAAGTTGGCAGGAAAGCGAACTGATTAAGGTATAAAAAAACACCCGTGCCTGATTAGAACACGGGTGCGGTTATCTTAAATTGAATGTCAGCGAAAACACAGACTGATTAGGGTATAAAAAAACACCCGTGCCTGATTAGAAACACGGGTGCGGTGATCTTAAACTGAAAGTTGGTGCGAACACTAACTTACTAAGGTACAAAAGATCAGATGATGTAGTCGTTGCTATACATTTCCTGCTGTTGATCCAGAATATCTTGCAAGGTAATGCTGTCAAGGTACTCATTGATGACGCGGTTAAGCCCCTGCCAGATGGGCAGAGTGGCACAGCCGCCGCCGCGGGTGCAGATGAGGGATTCGTGCTCCAAGCAGGCCACGGGGGCAAGGCTGCCTTCGGTCAGCCGCAGAATACTGCCCACGGTGTATTTATCCGGAGTTTTGGCCAGCTTATAGCCGCCCTGAAAACCACGGTTGGTTTGCAGCATATCGGATTTGTTCAGCACCGAAACGATCTGCTCCAAGTATTTTTTGGATATATCCTGCCGGGCGGCAATATCTTTCAGGGCGATAAAGCCCTCATTCTGGCGCTCGGCCAAATCTAACAGCATACGCAGGGCATAACGCCCTTTGGTAGAAATTTTCATAAGCGGTTCACCTCTTTGCCTAATAATAACATATATTTACTGGGTTTTCAAGAGGGGCAAATTTTGGGAGATAATTTTTGAGAAAACGGGAGAGAGATAATATGGAGAGAGAAAATTGCTTTAAGTTTTATGATGAAGCGGCCCGGGCCGAGCTGGAAAGTGTGGCTGCGGATTATCGGCGGTTTTTAAGCGTGGGCAAGACCGAGCGCGAGTGTGTTAAGGAGATCGTGCGGCAGGCTGAGGCCGCAGGTTACCGTAACATGGCAGAGCTGGCGGCCGAAGGCGTGCAGTTGCAGGCAGGAGATAAGGTTTATGCCGTGTGCATGAAGAAGGCGGTGGCGCTGTTTCGTATCGGCAAGCTGGGGCCTGCTGCCGGTATGCAGATTTTGGGGGCGCATATAGATTCGCCGCGGCTGGATATTAAGCAAAACCCCCTGTTTGAGGACGGCGAGCTGGCTTTTTTGGATACGCACTATTACGGCGGTATCAAAAAATATCAGTGGGTGGCCATACCGCTGGCGCTGCACGGTACGGTGGTTAAGAAGGACGGCACGGCGGTGGACATTGTGATTGGTGAGGACGCTGATGACCCTGTTTTCTGCGTTACTGATCTGCTGATTCATCTGGCACAAAACCAGTTGGAGAAGAAGGGCGCCCGTGTGGTGGAGGGCGAGGATTTGAACATTCTCATCGGCAATTCTCCGTTGGTTTCGGCAGATAAGGAGGAGACCAAGAAGAACCCCGTGCTGGCCAATATGCTGCACATTTTGCAGCAGAAATACGGCTTGGAGGAGGAGGATCTGCTCTCGGCCGAGTTGGAGGCGGTACCGGCCGGGCCTGCGCGTGAGGCCGGTTTGGATGCCAGCATGATTTTGGGTTATGGGCAGGATGACCGTTCCTGCGCCTATACATCTTTGCGGGCGATGTTGGAGGTGGAGGATGCTGAGCGTACCGCCTGCTGCCTGCTGATGGATAAAGAGGAAATTGGCAGCGTGGGCGCCACGGGCATGGAATCCCGCTTTTTTGAAAATACTGTGGCCGAGCTGCTGGCTCTTTGCGGTGAATATTCGGAGCTGACCCTGCGGCGGGCGCTGGCCAACAGCCGAATGCTTTCTTCTGATGTCAGCTCGGCTTATGACCCTGCCTATGCGGCCGCCTTTGAGAAGAAAAACATCGCTTATCTCTCGCACGGTTTGGTGTTTAATAAGTTTACCGGTGCGCGGGGGAAATCCGGCAGTAATGATGCCAACGCCGAGTACCTGGCTTATCTGCGCCGGGTGATGGACGAAGCAGGTGTACACTTCCAGACGGCGGAGCTGGGGCGTGTGGATTTGGGCGGCGGCGGCACCATCGCTTATATTCTGGCGCTGTACGGCATGGAGGTTATCGACAGCGGCGTGCCGGTGCTGAGTATGCACGCCCCGTGGGAGGTTACCAGCAAGGCCGACATCTATGAAGCCTACCGCGGCTATAAGGCTTTTCTGCGGGCATAGTGCTGGCATAGGCAGATAATATAAGTGGCTGAAATAGGCCTCATAAATAAGCCTTTCGGGCATAGACTTTAACAAAGTTTGATGTTCGGGAGGCTTATTTTTATGCAGGAATATATCCGCCAACGGGTTTTGCAAATCAGCAATTATATAATCGAAAGTAAATCGACGGTGCGGCAGACGGCAGGGGTTTTCGGGGTGAGCAAAAGTACGGTACATAAGGATGTGACCGAGCGCCTGCCGCTGCTGAATGAGGTGGTGGCGGGGCAGGTCAAGGAAATTTTGGAGAATAACAAGGCAGAGAGGCACCTGCGCGGCGGTATGGCCACCAAGCGCAAGTATGAACACCATGAACAACAGGTGCAGCAGATACAGCAGGTGCAGACATTGAATTATAACCGGTGATATTTGCCAATAGTAAAATCTGACAAAAGGTGAAAAAAGCAGCCGCAGGGGTTTTATTGCGGTTGCTTTTTTGCTATAATATATGGTGCTTAAAAAACGGTATCGGTAGTTGTAACAGTTGTGATTTTTTGAGGGAGGATTTTTTTCTATGCAGTTGTGTTTTAAGGCAAAACTGGTGTATTTACTCTCGGCGGTGCTGCTGTTGTTTTTGGCGGTGCAGCCTGCCTTGGCCTACACCCGGCAGTATCCGCAGCAATATCCGCTGGCGCAGGATGATGTGACTTATTATGATGTGGCGGCCCAGAACAGTTTGGGGGTGCAGAAGGCACATTATATCAAGTATCAGCCGGGGGGCGATGTGCTGCCGGTGGTGGCTTACGGCCGCGGCTTTTACGGGCGCTCGTCCATTGGGTATGTGGCGGAATATATGCGTACCGATTTGGATTACAGCGTGCTGGCGGGCATCAATGCCGACTTTTTTAATACTGACAGCGGTGTGCCCATTGGTATGGTGATTGTGGACGGCAGGCTGATAACCTCGGCCGGCGGTGCCTATGCGGTGGGCTTCCGTGAGGACGGCAGTTATATCTTTGGCAAGCCGCAGCTGGATATGAAGCTGACGGGTGATAATGCCGAGGTAAAGGTGGAGAATCTGAACAAAACCCGTTCATCCTACACCGTAAATTTGTATGACCATAACTGGGGTACTGAGAGCAGGATCTCCGGCATGGGCACCAATGTGCTGCTGGAAAAACTGGATGAAGATGATGAGATCAGCATTGGCTGCAAGATCCGCCTCCGGGTGGTGGATGTCAGCGAAACTGCCACATCTACACCGCTGGCCGATGACCAGATGCTGCTGACGGTGGCTGCCACGGGTGATGCCACCAAGGTGGCTGTATTCCGTGAGGGCGATAAAGTGGAGCTGACCGTGACATCGGCAGATGAGGCCTGGGAGGAGGCCAAATATGCGGTGGGCGGCAAGAGTCTGCTGCTGGACGGCCAGCCGGCAGTTACCGGTGTGCCCACCGGCAAGGCTGCACGCTCGGCGGTTGGTTTTATGGATGACGGCAGTATGATTTTCTATGAGAATGACGGGCGGCAGGCCGGTTACAGCGTGGGCTTATCGCCTGAAATTTTGGCCGAGGAAATGCTGGCTATGGGTGTGCAGAATGCGCTGACGCTGGACGGCGGCGGCTCCTCGGTGATGTCTGTTCGGCGGGGCGGAGAGACGCTTGCGGTGGTAAATTCTCCGTCCGACGGCAAACCGCGTCTGTGCGCCAACTATATTTTCCTGGTGCAGCAGGACCCCGATAAGGGCGATAGAGAGCTGCTGCACATCAAGCCCGAGGGGCGTTATCTGCTGGCCGGTGCGGATATGGATTTGACCGCCGCCCTGCTGGATAATACGCTGGCCCCGGTGGAAATCAAATCCGAGGTTGATTGGTGGGTGGACGATGATTTCGGTGAGATTGAAACCCTGGATTGGGAGGATATTGCTGCCGAAGTGACCGCTGATATTGCCGGTGCTGATAATGGTGAGGCTGCCGTTAATGATAACGATAATAATGATGAAGAAGAACCGCAAATCGTCAATGAGTACGGCTATGCGGTGTTTCATGCCGGGGATGAAACCGGCAAGGTAACGGTGGAGGCCGAATATAAGGGTATATCGGCCGAGCAGAATATTTATATTATCCCAGCGGTGGACGGCCTGCGTATTCAGCGTGACGGCAAAACCCAGACTGCCATATCGGCTCTGCCCGGTAATACGGTGGAGCTGACGGCCCTTGGTTTGTATCAGGGCGAAAAGGTGATGATGAGCGCCGACAGCGTGGAATGGACGGTGGAGGGCGACATCGGCAGTATTAAGGCCGCGGCAGACGGTGCGGTAATTTTCCGGGCCGGCGGTGATGATGAAAGCGGCCGTATCGTGGCCAAGGTGGGGGATATTGAGGCAAGCGTGGCGGTGCAGAACCAGACTGGTGACAGCACGGCCATTGTGGCGGTAAATCTGCCCAAGGAGATTGCTGTGGGTGAGTATGTGAACTTTGGCTGGCGAGTAACAGCCGGTTACGGCGCGTACTTCCCGGATTATGAGCAGATCACGGTGCTGCTGGACGGCAAGCCGCAGGAGTTTATTTATGATAAATCCTCCGGTGTGGTCGAGCTGGCGTTCAGTGATTTGGCCGAGGGTAAACATCGCCTGACGGTGGTGGTGGAGGATGATAACGGTATGCTGGCGCGCAAATCCATCACCGTGACGGTGGGCGAGGCTGCCGCCGAATTGAAGTATGTGGATGTGCCGGCCGAACATTGGGCGGCTGACCATATTGCTTATCTTTCGGCGGTGGGTTTGATGCAGGGTGAGCAAAATGCCGCAGGGGAGTTGACATTTAACCCCAACCGCAACCTTACCCGTGCCGAATTTGCGGTGGTGGCTGCCCGTTATCTGGGTCTGGATACCTCGCAGGCTATTCCGCTGCCGTATGCCGACCGGCCGGAGCTGCCCGGTTGGGCGCTGGGTGCCATCCGTGCGGTTTATGCCGAGGGCATTATGATGGGGCAGGATGTTAAGGGAGAAAGCTATTTTTATCCCCGCAGCAACATCAGCCGACAAGAGGCCATGGCGGTTATCAGCCGTATTTTAACGGACAAATACCCGGCCGAGGAGCAGAATTTTGCCGACGCCGATCAAATCAGCGTCTGGGCCAAACAGGATGTGGATAGGCTGGTTACTCTGGGGTTTGTGGGCGGCTATGAGGATGAAACCATCCGCCCGCTTAACGGCATAACCCGTGCCGAGATTGCCAAGATTTTATTTAATCTGTATTAAAAATAAATTTATAAAAATGTATAACTGATTTGTAACTACCCCGGTAATCGGCGGCATATACAGCAATATATCAGGTTACTGGGGGTGCGGTTGATGCCGGGGTTGTGCTTGTGTATCAGCGTGTATATTATTGGCGGGGCGGTGCTGTGCGGTCTGTGTCTGCTGGCGGCGGTTGTGCGGCAAATCAGGCGGCAGCAGCCACGGGCGGTAATAATCCCGGCGGCGGCTCTGCCCGATACCAAAATTGAGCAGGCCTTGCGGAAAATACGGCGGCAGTTGGGGCCCAATTATTGCCGCATTGATGTTTATGCTGCCGATTTGGGTAATTTGGGTAAAGCGCGTCGAATATTGCTGGAACGCCTGACGGCAGACTTTGATTTTGGCCTGCTTAATCAGCATGATGTGCGGCGGCTGTGGCGCATGGCGGCCGGCGGCGGCTGTGATTTTTGGCGGATTCTGCCCAACGGACAATGCAGGAAGATCAGCCGAAAAAGAGTGAGCAAAGCAGGTGCTGTTATTAAACGGGGGTGAGGTTTTGGGGAATTGGCGGCAAAATTTGGGGAGATTGCTGTGGCCGGACGATGGCTGTCCCTGCTGCGGTGCTTCTATGCCCAATGCGGCGGAGGATTTGCTCTGTGCCGCCTGTGCGGACAAGCTGACCTCGCTTATCTGCTGCCCCAACTGTCTGGCTTATATGCCGAGTCCAAATTGGCCGCAGCATACCTGTCATCATTACGGGCAGGGGGAATGGCCGCAGCAGATGTTATCCTGTGTGCCTTATGCGGATAAAACCAGATACCGCCTGCGGCTGCTGAAATATCACAACAATTTACGGCTGGCACAGCCTTTTGGGCGCCTGTTGGCGGCACGGTGGCGGCAGTTTGCGGCCGAAAATAATGTGCAGGCAGATGTTATCGTGCCGATACCGCTGCATATTGAGCGCCGGCGCATAAGGGGTTATAACCAGAGTGAGCTGCTGGCCAAAGCCTTGGGCAGGCAGCTTAGTTTGCCGGTGTGTGCCGGGGCTGTTTGCCGTGTGGATGATACCCGCCCGCAGCACAGGCTGACACCTGCCGAGCGTGAGGCCAATTTGCAGGGTGCTTTTGCGTCCGGTGCGGCTGCCGATAAGGTGCGTGGGAAAAAGGTTATTCTGGTGGACGATATTATCACCAGCGGGGCCACCATGCGGGAAGCGGCCGCAGTATTGCGGGAACAGGGTGCGGCGTCGGTTTGGGCGCTGGCGGTGGCATCGCATTTGCAGAAGTAATTATATAAACATAATATAAGTACAATATGGCGAAATAAAATGTTTTTCTTGTTTTTTATGTGGTATATGGCATAGACAGGTGCAGCAAAATTTGCTATAATTTATTAGGTTAAGCTAAAATATCATAGCTGTGCCCATCAACAATAAATTTATGGGCGGCATTTGGGTTTCATTTTGGTTTAAGGAGGGGAAACTATGGCAGATTCAGCGCTGCGCCCGTCTTTTAAGGATGCAGACTGGGCGACGAAAATCGAATACATCAATGAGAATGAAAACTCTTATCACTCCGATGGCATTGAGCTGGTGGAGTACGGTTTGGGTTATGCTCACATGATCATGCCGCTGTTAAAACGCCATCTTAACTCTCAGGGTAATGTGCATGGCGGCTGGTTGGCGGCTCTGATTGGTCAGGCGGCCGGCAAGGCGGCGATGTCACGCGGGTTTTTTGTGACGCCCGAACAGCTTTCGATGAATTACCACAATACTTGCAGCGGCGGCACCTTGCACGCTGTGGCCAAAGAGAAAAATCGCGGCCGACATTTGGGCATTTATACCGTGGATGTGAGAGATGATGCCGATGAGCTGGTGGTTTCCGGCACGGTTACATTGTATATTCAGGATAAAGAGATTGATTTTCCGCGAGAGAAGCGGAACCTTGCCGAGCTTGGCTTTGCGCAGGACGAACAGGAGGGTATCAGTAGATGAACTGGTTGGAAGAAACTCGTTGGGAACTGAAAAAAGATTTGCTGGCGGCGGCCACCGCTGCCAAAGAGGCCGGAGAGCTTAATTTTGAGGAGCTGCCGGATTTTGTGATTGAGCGCCCGCGTGAGAAGGCGCACGGCGATTTTGCCGCCAACCTGGCCATGCTGCTGGCTCGTCAGGCCAAGATGCCGCCCAGAAAGATTGCCGAGGCGATTTTGGTGCATTTGTATAAGGATGAACCTGCCACCTGGGTGGAGGGCGTGGAGATTGCCGGTGCCGGTTTTATCAACTTCCGCATGAAGGCTAACTGGCTGACCGACGGTTTGGCTGATGCTGCTGCCCGCGGTGAAAAATTCGGCGAGAGTGAATTTGGCGCCGGCCATAAGGTCAATGTGGAGTTTGTATCGGCCAACCCCACGGGAGAGCTGCACCTGGGTAACGCTCGCGGTGCTGCCATCGGTGACAGTCTGGCCAATATTATGCAGGCCGCCGGTTATCAGGTGGGCCGGGAGTATTACATCAATGACGCCGGTAAGCAGATTGAGAACTTCGGTCTTTCTCTGGAAGCCCGTTATTTGCAGCAGTTGGGCCAGGATGTTCCCTTCCCGGAGGACGGCTATCATGGCGAGGATATTACCCGCACCGTGGCTGAATATATTGCCGTGGAGGGTGATAAGCTGCTGACGGTGAAGGAGAATCTGCGCCGCGAGATTTTGACACGCTATGCGTTGGAGAAGAAAATCAGCGCTATCCGCACCGCATTGGAGCATTACGGTGTGCATTATGATGTTTGGTTCAGCGAGCAGACGCTGCATGATGCCGGTGATGTTAAAAAAGTGGTTGAAGAGCTGGGGGCCGATAATGCTTTGATCGAGCAGGAGGGTGCTTTGTGGTTTGCGGCTGACAAATACGGCTGCGAGAAGCCCGAGGTGCTGGTGCGTGCCAACGGCATCCCTACCTATTACACCGCCGATATTGCTTATCACAAGAATAAGTTTGAGCGCGGTTATGAGCGTCTTATCAACATTTGGGGGGCGGATCACCACGGCCATGTGGCCCGTTTGAAGGCCGCTGTGGGTGCTTTGGGTTACCCCTCGGAGAATCTGGAAGTAATTTTGATGCAGCTGGTGCGTTTGTTCTCCGGCGGCGAGATCATGAGAATGTCTAAGCGTGCCGGTACTTATGTGACTTTGGAGGAGCTGGTGGAGGAGGTTGGCAAGGATGCTGCCCGTTTCTTCTTTGTAATGCGCTCGGCTGACAGCCAGATGGATTTTGATTTGGATTTGGCCAAGAGCCAGTCTATGGATAACCCCGTTTATTATGTGCAGTATGCTCATGCCCGCATCAACAGCATTATCGCACAGGCTGCCGAGCAGGGTATTGAACTTGCGGCGCCCGATAAGGTTGATTTCAGCCTGTTGAAGGAGGAGAGCGAGCGGGATCTGCTGCGCCGCCTGTTGGAGCTGCCTGATGAAATCGTGGCGGCCGCTGTGCAGGAGGCACCGCATAAAATTGCGGCTTATGTTATGGAGCTTTCCGGTTTGTTCCACAGTTTTTACGGCAACTGCCGTGTGCTGGGTGTGGATGCTGATGTTCAGATGGCCAGACTTTGGCTGTGCAGGGTAACTGCCGGTGCGGTAGCCAAGTGCTTGGGATTGCTGGGTGTATCAGCCCCGCTGAAAATGTAATTTTATGAGCAAAGAGGATGAGAATATGACGAAATATATATTTTTCACCGGTGGTGTAGTTTCTTCGGTGGGCAAGGGTTTAACTGCTGCCTCTTTGGGCAAGCTGTTGAAGAGCCGCGGCTTAAAGGTTGGCGTACAGCGCCTGGATACTTATTTTAATACCGATAACGGGCTGATGAATCCTTATCAGCACGGCGAGGTTTTTGTGACCAACGACGGTATGGAAACCGACCTGGCCATGGGCCATTATGAGCGTTTTATGAATGTCAGCTTCTCGGGTAATGCCTGCACCACTCTGGGTCGCATTTACCGCCGTATTTTGGACAGAGAACGCGCCGGCGACTTCGGCGGCAATACCGTACAGGTTATTCCGCACATTACCAATGAGATCAAACGCACCATCACCAATGATTTGGCTGCCCATGATTTTGATGTGATCATCGTGGAGATTGGCGGCGTGGTGGGTGATATTGAATCGCTGGCCTTTATTGAGGCAATTCGTCAGATGCGCCGTGATTTGGGCCGCCATAACACGCTGTTCATCCATGTGGCGCTGGTGCCTTATCTTAATCTGGCCGGTGAGATCAAAACCAAGCCGGTACAGCACAGCGTAAAAACTCTGCGCAGCCTGGGTATTCAGCCGGACGTTATTATCTGCCGCAGCGATGTTGAGCTGGATGAGAGTGCTGTCAACAAGGTTTCGCTGTTCTGTGATATTGACCGTGAGGCGGTTATCCAGCAGCTTTATACCGATAATGTTTATGAGCTGCCGCTGAATCTGCACCGTCAGGGACTGGATAAAATTGTGGCCGAGAAGTTAAATCTGCCCGAGGCCAAGGCCAATATCAGCGATTGGGAAGAATTTTATCAGCGCAGTCTGGCCGAGAATAAAACCGTGCGTCTGGGTCTGGTGGGCAAATATACCGCTCTCCCGGATGCTTACATCAGTCTGGCCGAGGCGCTGCGCCATTGTGCCATTAACTGCGGCCTGCATACCGAGATCGAGCTGATTGCGGCGCAGGAGATAACTGCCGAAAATGTGGACGAGAAATTGGCCGGTTATGCCGGTTTGGTTATCCCCGACGGCTTCGGCTTCCGCGGCACCGACGGCATGATCTTAACGGCCGGTTATGCCCGTAAGAATAATATCCCGCTGCTGGCGGTGGGCATGGGTATGCACGCTGCCGTGGTGGAATTTGCCCGTAATGTGGCGCAGATCAAGGCTGATATGCCCGAAAGCGGCCAGCCCGATGTTTTGTTTAACATCCGTGGGCAGGCGCGGCAGGGCGGCACTCTGGAAGGCGGCCTGTTTGCGGTGGAGCTGGCGTTGGACAGCAAGGCCGCAGCGGTTTACGGCAAGGGCGAGATCATGGAGCGCCACCGTCACCGCTATGTGTTGAAGGAAGAATCCGAGGCGGTTCTGCGTGCTGCCGGCTTAAAGTTTGCCGGTCGCTCGTCCGAGGCCGGTTTTGTGGAGATCGTGGAGCTGCCGCAGCATAAATGGTTTGTGGGCTGCCAGTATCACCCGGAATTTTTGTCCCGTCCGGAGTATCCGCATCCGCTGATCAGCGATTTTGTTAAGACTTGTGCTGAATAAACCGCCGCACAAAGCGTAATCTATAACTGTTGATAGTTTGATTGATAGTTTGATTTGTTGAAATAAAGGAGAATTTTGCCGGTGAATATGATTGGCGATTACAGCTATCGTCTGCTGGCGGACGAAGCAAACAATGCCGGGATTTTTAACGCTTTTGTGGCGGCGCACCCCAAGGGCCATGTGCTGCAAAGCTGGGAATGGGGCATGGTGAAGCAGCCTGCCTGGCAGCCGCTGCGCCTGGTGGTGGAGAAAGACGGGCGAATTTGTGCAGCAGCGCTTATCTTGCAGCGCAAACTGCCCGCAGGCCTTGGCAACATTTTTTATTCGCCCCGCGGCCCGGTGCTGGATATTGACGATGCCGCCCTGTGGCAGGCTACGGTGGGTGCGGTTAAGGCGCTGGCCAAAGAGCGTGGTGCTATTTATTGGAAGGTAGACCCTGATATTGACATTGACTTCCCCGAGGCTGAGGTTTGGCGCGGCCAGCTGAAAGCCAGCGGTTTTGTGCAGGCCGGCAAGGGTGAGGGCTTTGAGGGCGTGCAGCCGCGGTTTGTTTTCCGTCTGGATATTCAGCCGGAGATTGAGAAGCTGCTGGCCGCCTGCCACCAGAAAACCCGTTATAACATTCGTCTGGCCGGTAAAAAGGGTGTGGAGATCGTCAGCGCCGCCGGCCGGGAAAATCTGCCGGAGTTTTACCGCATTTTGACAACAACCGCCACCCGTGATAACTTCCTCATCCGCCCGTACAGCTACTTTGAGCGTTTTTATGACAGCTTGCAGCCGGTGGGCCAGACGGAGTTGTTTATGGCCTATTATAACGGCGAGGCGATTGCCGGCACATTGGCCTTCCGCATGGGCGATAAGGCGTGGTACATCTACGGTGCCAGCTCTAACGAGCACCGCAATTTGATGCCCAATTATCTCATCCAATGGACGATGATCGAGTGGGCCAAGCAGCACGGCTGCACCATGTATGACTTCCGAGGTGTGCCCGGTCATGTGGCCGAGGACCATCCTCTCTACGGCCTGGTGAAGTTTAAGAAAGGCTTTGGCGGCAAATATACCGAGTTTATCGGCGAGTATGACCTGCCCCTGAACTCCGCCAAATATCATCTGTATAACTTCCTGGAACCGCTTTACCAGAAGAATATCCGTCGCCTGATTGCTGTGAAGAAGAAATTGAAAGGCGGCAAATAAGCATATTTTTATAGGCATATTTTTATAAGAAAATAATTGCAAGGAAAGAATTGCTATGAACGAAATCAACAGCCTGTGTCATTGGCTGGAAATTGATTTGGACAAGCTTGCCGCCAACTTTGCTGCTGTGCAGGATAAGGTTGGCGGCGATATTATCGCGGTGGTGAAGAACGACGCCTATGGCTTTGGGGCGGTGCAGTGTGCCAAAACTTTTGTGGAGGCCGGGGCCAAAATGCTGGCCGTAACCACCCTGTATGAGGCGTTGGAGCTGCGTGAGGCCGGGATCTCGGCGCCGGTGCTGGTTTTTCTGCCGCCGCTGCCGGGAGAGGCCGCTTACTTTGCCGAGTATGACCTGACGGCTACGGTGGACAGCCAATTTACCCTGCAAACGCTGGCCGCTGTGGGGCAGCCGCTTAACTGCCACATCAAGCTGAACACCGGTATGAACCGCCTGGGTGTGGATACCGAGCAGCTGGCGGATTTGCTGGCGGCCTTCAAGCAGCAGGATAACCTGCATTTAACGGGTGCATATTCACATCTGGCCACGGCGTTGGAGCAGGATAAAACTTTTGCAGAACACCAGATTGCCGAGTTTGAACGGCAGCGGCAGCAGATTTTGCAGGCCGGCTTTGAGGGTGTTTGCTTTCATCTGGCCAATTCTGCCGGGGCGCTGCGCTTTCCTCAGGCCCGTTTTGATGCAGTGCGGCTGGGTTCGGTGCTGTATGGCCAGCTGGGTATGGCCAAAAGCCTGGGTGTTGCTCTGGCAGAGCCTTTCCGTGCCAAGGCCCGTATTGTGGCGGTGCGGGATTTGAAGAAGGGCGAGACGGTGGGTTATGGCCGTGAGTTTTGCGCCCCCCGGAATATGCGGATCGCCGTGGTGCCGTTTGGCTACGGTGACGGCTTTGGTGTGCAGGCCGCTGCCCGCCCGCTGACGGTTAAGGACAGCGTGCAGACCATGAGCCGTAATGTCGGCAAGCTGCTGCTGGGGCGGTATCAGCGCTGCCTGTATTATCAAGGAAAGCCGCTTGCGGTGCTGGGCCGTGTGGCGATGCAAAGCCTGATGGTGGATATCGGCGATTTGCCGCTTGCCGTTGGTGATGTGGTGGAGGCCCCCATGCGCCGTACCTCGGCATCGGCCCGCCTGCCCCGTGTTTATCTGCAAAACGGCGAGGTTTGTGCCGTGCGTTCTTATGTTTCGGCGGCAATCAGGCAGGAATAAGCCAAAGGCCGCAAAAAACCTGCATTTTCAGCCCCAAAACTGCCCGAAAAAGTGAAAAAAGGCTTGCAACTTACCATACTCGGTGATAAAATAAATATTGCTTTGCACACTATTATAAGAGTACGATTATAATATGAAAGAACCTGTGCTTGCACCTGTACCGCCCGGCGGGCAGGGTGAAGATTTTAATTTTGACATTTTTTAGGAGGATTACGATTATGAACAAGACCGAATTGATCAACGCTATTGCTGCCGAAGCTGAAATCAGCAAGAAGGATGCCGGTAAGGCTTTGGACGCATTTGTAGAAGTTATCACCAAGAGCTTGCAGCAGGAAGAGAAGGTTCAGCTGATCGGCTTTGGTACCTTCGAGGTTAGAGAAAGAGCTGCCCGTGAAGGCCACAACCCCCAGACCGGTGACAAAATCACCATCGCTGCTGCCAAGGTTCCTGCATTCAAGGCAGGCAAGGCTTTGAAGGAAGCCATTGCGAAGTAATTTGGTAATTCTCCGCACAATTTATGCTTAAAATCAGCCCCCGTGGCTGGCTGGGAGGAGTGGTTTGGCTGCTCCTCTCTTTTTATTAAAGTGAGGTGTTTAATCATGCGCCTGGATAAATTTTTGAAGGTGTCCCGTCTTATCAAACGCCGTACTGTGGCCAAAGATGTCAGCGGTGCCGGTAAAATACTGATCAACGGCCGCCCCGCCAAGGCCGCCACCGATGTTAAGGTGGGCGATAAGCTGACCCTGCTTTTCGGCCGCCGAGAGGTGGAGTTGGAGGTTTTGGAGATTGCCGAAACCAAGCGGGCCGACCAAGCTGCTGATATGTACCGTATCCTGCGCGAGGAAACGGTGGCGGATGAGGACAAAAATTTTTAAGCCTGTCGGTATTTTATGATCCTGCTTCTCTTGTTATATAAGAGAGGCGGGATTTTTTGCTTTCATATCCGTGCCGGCGGCTGCATATAATGCCGATATAAGCGAGCAGAAAACGGGTGGGCAGGGGGCAGGCATAGATGACAACTGAATTACAGCAGAATAAACATAAGGGCACGGCAGAAAACAGCATTTTAATCAAGGAGCGCAAGCTTTTGGAGCTGCACGGCGTACTGCGGTTGGAGGATTTTGATAAGGAACAGGTTAATCTGGACACCACTCTGGGGCGTCTGGTGGTGCGCGGGCGTAATTTGCACGTTGCCCAACTGTTGTTGGAGCAGGGAGAGCTGTCGGTGGAGGGCGAGATTGATTCGCTGAGCTTTGAGGAAACGGCGGCGGCCAAAAAACGCGGCAGTCTGCTGCATCGGCTGACCAAATAAGCGGCACAGGCAACGGGAGGTCGGTGAATGGACAGGGCAGAGTTGCAGGCTTTGGAGTTGGTTTCGGCGCTGGTGCTGGGGGTGGTGCTGGGCCTGTTTTACGATGTTTATCGGGTGTGGTTTCGGGCAGAGAAGGGGCGCATTTGCCGCGGCCTGGGTGATGTTTTGTGGTGGCTGGCGGCGTTGCTGCTGGTGGCGGCGGCGTTGTATCACATCAACGGGTTGCAGCTAAGGGCAGCACCGCTGGCGTTGTTGGTTGGTGGTGCGGTCTTGCAGCAGGTGATTATCAGCCCGTGGGCGTTTCCGCTTATGCAGCGGTTGGTTTGGCTGCTGGTACATATAGTGCGCCTGCTGATAAAAATTGCCCGCCGGGTGCTGGCGATTGCCCTGCTGCCCCTGCTTTGGCCGGTGGAGCTGCTTTTTCGGCTTATGCTGCTGCTGCGGCGGCTGATAAGGCGGTTGTGGGGGCTTGTTTGCCGCCTGCTGGCGTGGATAACTGCCCCGATAACCAAACCCCTGCGGCGGCTGTTATCACGGCTGAGAAGCGGCTTAAAACGGCGCATAATGCGGCGGCTGGCCAAACAATCGGATGGATCGGATGAGGTCAACAATGAGGCGGATAATGCAGCGGAGGATGAGGCAGATAATGAGATGAATTGCGGCGGTAATTAAGCCAAAAAATCTGCAAATTGCTGTTGATTTTGCCGGTGGAATTGTTATATAATTAAATGTAATTGGGCCGCCGAAATTATCGGCAGGGCCAAGCGTATGTTGTGTTATGGTTGGGCAAAGGCCAGGTTAGGAGGCCGAAATGAGCAAGGAAAAACCGCGCCGTCGGCTGCGTTTTACCTCGGTGCTGCTGATTATTGCGTTGGCGGTGGCCGGGTTCGCCTATGCCGGCCAGTTTGTTAAATTGCAGGAGTTGCAGCAGAAGAAGGCGCATTATGCGGCGATTTATGAGGAATTAAAGGCCGAGAATGCCGAGCTGCTGGCCACCCGCGATTTGGTGAACGATGAAACTTATATGGAGCGTTTGGCGCGAGAGCGCTTTAAGCTGATAAAACCAAATGAATATTTGGTGATGCCGGCTGAGACCAACGATGAAGTTGAGGATTATGTCGGCGTTAAAGATGAAGATTTGCATTAAGCAGGTATTTGGGAGGATTTTTGGTTAATGGCTATTGCTGTGGGCGAGATCTACACCGGTACGGTAACCGGCGTAACCAAGTTTGGTGCGTTTGTAAAGATTGATGAGCGAACTACCGGCCTGGTACATATTTCTGAGGTTGCAGACACTTATGTTAAAGAGGTCAGCGAGTTTTTGACGGTGGGTGATGAGGTAAAGGTTAAGGTGCTTTCCATTGGTGATGACGGCAAAATCGGTCTGTCCATCAAGAAGGCCGTGGCACCGCCGCCGCCGAAGCCCCAGCCGCAGGAGAGTGCTGCGGCCCGTAATGACCGTTTTGAAAGTAAACTGGCCGAGTTTATGAAGAACAGCAATGAAAAGTTAAATCAGTTAAAGAGGCATCAGGAAGGCCGCCGGCGTTAGTCACGGCTGACCGGGCCACAGATGAAAGGCATCCAACGGGTGCCTTTCTTTTTAATAACAGCAGAAATTTGTTATAACTAACTGATTTTGGGGTTTATATTTGTGTAAGGAGGCTTTTTTATGCGGGCAGCGATTGATATTGGCAGCAACACAGTACGCCTGTTGATTGGCGAGGTTGTTGACGGGCAGGTGAAGGTACAGCGGCAGCAGATTATAACCACCAGACTTGGCAAAACCAAGGTGGGCGGCAATTTATCGGCCGAGGGCAAGGAGAAAACTCTGTCGGCACTTTTGGCCTTTGCCGAGATCATGCAGGCCGAGGGAGTGACCGAAAAACCGATTGTGGCGGCCACCAGTGCGGTGAGAGAAGCCGCTGACGGTGAGGATTTTCGGCAGCAGGTACAGGAGAAATTAGGCTGGGATTTGCAGATTTTAAGCGGCAGACAGGAGGCCAACTGCTCTTACACCGGTGCGGCATCGGCGGGGCAGGGCGGCGCCGTGGTGATTGATGTGGGCGGCGGCAGTACCGAGCTTATCTGCCGCCAGCCTGACGGAACGGTAATCGGCAAAAGTGTTAAGGTGGGCGCGGTGCGCCTGCACTCCGGTGAGGTGGCCGAGGAGGATCTGCCGCAGATTTTGGCCGATTTGCTGACGGTTCTGCCCGATGACGGGATAGAGCGCCAGTTTATCAGCGTGGGCGGTACCATCACCATGCTGGCGGCGATGCTGGCTGGTATTGATGAGTACAGCAGAGAGGCGGTTTCGGGCCGTGCGGTGACGGTGGATGAGTTAAACTCCCTGCAAGCCGAGCTGCTGCCGCTTACCCCGGCCGAGCGCTTGCAGAAATACCCTTTGATGCAGGGGCGGGAAGATGTTATCTGCACCGGAATTGCCATTTATTTGCAGCTGGCGGCGCTGCTAAAAGCCGAGGAATTTGTGGCCAGCGATGCCGGTTTGCTGGACGGCCTGCTGCTGTTATCTGCGGAAAATCAGGCGTAGTGTATAAAAAAATTTAGGGCGTGATAATTGCCGTAAAAGCTGTTATAATTAAGGAAAGGAGAGAGGTGCCGATGAATAAAGCACAAGCTGCGCCGATATATGATGCGGATGAGAGTAAGCGGCTGATTATGCGGGTATCGTGGGTATCATTGTGGCTGAATGCGGCGTTGGCGGTGGGCAAACTGTTGGCCGGTATGCTGGCGTCCTCCGGCGCGCTGATTTCCGACGGTGTCCATTCTGTTTCGGATGTTTTCAGCTCGGTGCTGGTAATGTTCGGTATCAACATGGCCGCCAAGGCCGAGGATGACGACCACCCTTATGGCCATGAAAGGCTGGAATGTGTGACGGCGCTGGTTTTGGCGTTGCTGCTGCTGGGCACGGCGCTGGGCATTGGCTGGCAGGGCATTTGCAGCATCTCTCTGGCTTTGCAGGGGCAGCTGGCGGTGCCGGGCAAGTTGGCGCTGTTGGTTTCGGCGCTGGCAATTTTGGTTAAAGAGGGTATGTTTCATTATACCAGACGGGCAGCGGTGCGTACCAACTCCGGTGCTCTGCTGGCCGGTGCCTGGGATAACCGCTCAGACGCTTTGGCATCCTTGGGCGGTTTGGTGGGTATTTTGGGGGCGCGGCTGGGCCTGCCGGTGCTGGACCCTATTGCCGCCCTGATTATCTGCCTGCTTATCTTAAAGGTGGCCTATGATATTATGCAGGACGCCCTGGATAAAATGGTGGACCACGCCTGTGATGACGAGGTTGTTGAACAAATCAGGCAGCTTGCGGTATCCACCGATGGCGTGCAGACGCTGGATGATTTGAAGACACGGCGTTTTGGCAGCAAAAGTTATGTGGATATTGAAATTGGCGTAGACCCGACGCTGAGCGTGGTAAGAGCACATGATATTGCCCATGCGCTGCATGACCGTATCGAGCAGGAACTGCCCCAGGTTAAGCATTGTATGGTGCATATCAACCCCAATCTGCCGCAATATAAGGGGCATAATAATCAAGGGCATAATAATCAAGAAAATTAAAAGCAGTAATAAGTTTTTGGCTGTAAAAGAGGTGTGATGATGAAAACTCTGGTAACCCGTACTTTCAAAATGTCGCCCGATGAGCAGGCTTTTTTGCAGAGCCTGGGGGTGGAAATTACTATTCTTAACAATGAGGCCGAGCCGGTGGCCGAGCCTGAGCAGTATGAGGCGGTTATCGCCTACCGCCCGTTTGATGCCACCCCGCTTTCGGCGTTTAGCAATCTTAAATATTTGCAGCTGACCTCGGCCGGTATGGACCATTTGCCGCTGGATGAAATTAAGCGCCGCGGTATCGTGCTGAACAATGCCCGTGGGGTTTACAGCGTGCCCATGGCCGAGTTTGCCCTCTGCGGTGTGCTGCAAATTTACAAAAAGGCACGGCAGTTTGCCGCCCAGCAGGCCGGGCATAAATGGCAGCGGGTGCGCGGTGTGCAGGATATTGCCGGCAAATGTGTGGTTATCGTGGGGGTGGGCAGCATTGGCAACGAGATGGCCAAGCGGTTTGCCGCCTTTGATGCCAGGGTTATCGGTGTTAACCGGTCGGCCGTCACATCGCCTTATTTTGATGAGATCGTGCAGACGGACAAGCTGGATGAGGTGTTGGCGCAGGCGGATATTGTGGTGCTTAGCCTGCCGTTGACGCCCTCCACCAGGGGTATGTTCGATGCCGGGCGTCTGGCCAGGATCAAGCAGGGTGCGGTGCTGGTTAATGTGGCGCGCGGCCCGATCGTGGACCAGCAGGCGTTGCATCAGACTTTGGCTTCGGGGCATTTGCAGGGTGCGGTGCTGGATGTTTTTGAAGAAGAACCGCTGCCGGCTGACAGCCCTTTGTGGGATATGCCCAATGTGCTGGTCACGCCGCATAACTCCTTTTTCTCCGAGAGCAACAATGCCTCGATGTTCCGTGTGGTTGCCCGCAATTTGCAGGAATATCTGGCCAAAAAGTGAATAAATGGGCGAGGACGGAGGTATTACAGATGACTATTCAAAATGATATTCTAAATCATTATACAGAGGTCGGGCACGGCAAGCCGCTGCTGCTTTTCCACGGCAACGGTGAGGACAGCAGCTATTTTAAGCACCAGATAGAATATTTTTCGCCGCATTATCGGGTGATTGCGGTGGATACTCGCTGGCACGGCAGTACACCGCGTGGTACGGCCCCCTTTACCTTGCAGCAGTTTGCCGATGATTTTTATGCGCTGATGCAGCATTTGCGTTTGGATAAGGCGCACATCCTCGGCTTCTCTGACGGCGGCAATATCGCCATGCTGCTGGGCATAAAACACCCCGAGTGTGTGGATAAGCTGATTCTGGCCGGTGCCAATATGTTCCCCACGGGCTTAAAATCCTCCGAGCTGCTGCCGATGTTCCCTCAGTATTGCAAGGCGCTGTTGGGGCAGCATAAACGGCGGGCGGCACTGCTGCGGCTGATGATGTATGAGCCGACCATTGACCCGAAGGACTTGCAGCGGATAACCGCACCCACGCTGGTAATTGCCGGCGACGATGATATGGTGGAGCAGAGCCATACCGAGCTTATTGCCAAATCTCTGCCCAACTCCCGGCTGTGCATTTTGCCGGGCGACCATTTTATCTCACGCAGGCAGCCGCAGCCCTTTAATGAGGCGGTGGCGGCGTTTTTGGCTGAATAATTTGCATAAAAAAGTGCCGTGGGTCATACAGCCTGCGGCACTCCTGTTTCTATGTTGTTTTATAAGCACTTAGCCAAAAATTCAATCTCTCCGGCAGTGGTGGACCAGCCGGTGGCCAAACGAATGGCGGTGTGGGTATCGTCCACCTTTTCCCAGAAGGATACGGTGACCTGCTGCTGCAATTCGGCCAGCTTGTCATCCGGCAGGATAATAAATTGCTGGTTGGTGGGAGAATCCAGCAGGAACCGGCAGCCCTTATCCCGCAGGGTTTGTTTCAGCAGCTCGGCCATCTCAATGGCGTGGCGGCCAATCTCCTGATACAGCCCGTCGGTAAACAGCGCATCAAACTGCACGCCCAGCAGACGCCCTTTGGCCAGCATGGCGCCCCGCTGTTTTACCATAGTCAGGAAATGTTTGGGGGTAATGTTGGGGTTAAAAACCACCGCCTCGCCGCACAGCGCGCCCACCTTGGTGCCGCCGATGTAAAAGACATCACACAGACGGGCAATATCTTGCAGGGTCACATCGGTTTGGCGGCTCATCAGGCCGTAAGCCAGCCGTGCGCCGTCCAAAAACAGCGGCATTTGATGTTTGCGGCAGATGGCGGACAGCGCCTCCAACTCTGACTTGCTGTAAAGCGTGCCGTACTCGGTGGGGTGAGAGATGTAAACCATGCCGGGGAATACCATGTGGTCGTGGCTTTCATCCTGATAAAACGTGGCCAGATAAGCGGTCAGCTCGTCGGCATCAATTTTGCCGTTGT
Organism: Bacillota bacterium; assembly: GCA_017397935.1. GTDB lineage: Bacteria > Bacillota > Dehalobacteriia > UBA4068 > UBA4997 > Avidehalobacter. The sequence continues at coordinate 33,130 of JAFQHN010000002.1, read as the reverse complement.
GTTGAGGAAGCGTCAGCACCTTATGGCCGGAATATTCAATCGCGCCGGCCTCATGCACATTGATGTGGCCGGTATCAGCCGCAATCACGCCCTCATAATCGGCCAGCAGCGTGCTGATAATCACAGCGTTGGTCTGGGTTCCGCCCGTCAGAAAGAAAACGTCCAGCGTGTCATCACCGCAGGCCTGTTTGATTTTGGCGGTGGCACTTTGGCAGTAAATATCGCCGCCGTAACCGGGCAGCGGCTCGGTGTTGGTCTCAAACAAGCGCTGCAATACCTTGGGGTGCGCGCCGGCAATATAATCGCTGGCAAAAGAAATTTTCTGCGTTGTATTTTCAGTCATTATCTTATCCACCTTTATTGTCAAAATTCAGCTTGTCAGCCGGATAAACGCTAATATATTTCGCTTTGACGGCGGCATATCCTTTTATCGGGCGGCAATAATTTTTATATATCAATTTTCTGTTTTTTTTGCAAAAAGAAAAGAGATGCCCAAAAGGACATCTCTTTTTGTGGTGCGGATGAAGGGACTTGAACCCCCACGAAGTCAATCCTCACTAGAACCTGAATCTAGCGCGTCTGCCAATTCCGCCACATCCGCAGGTACTTGTATATAATAGCATGGATTTTCGGTTTCGTCAACCCTTTTTGCCAAAAAAGTTGTAAAATTTTTGGATTTTTAAGCGCTCTGTTAAATGGCCGGATAAAAATAAGCGCCGCAGCTGCGACGCTTATCTAAATTGCCTTTTTTAGTAGGTTTTTACCATATACAGCTCATCCTGAGTGCCGTTGTTGATCACATACAGCACAGTTTGGTTATCTGCACCCCAGCAAATATCCTTAACCTGTTCGGCCAGCTGATAAATGCGGCGTTCCAGCGGATAACCGACAAACAGCGTGCCGTCAGCATTGGTGAACAGCAGCTTGGATGAATCGGGCGACCAGGCCAGCAGTTTGCCGTTACCCTCAGTGCTCAGCTTATAAACATCGCCTTCCAGCAGAGAGATCCACAAACCGTCGTTGCTGTTCTGCGCCATCATGGTTTTGTCGGGAGAATTTACAATCGTGGTATTGTCGATCGGCGCGGTGGCGTTTACCAGCAGCGACGAAAACTCCTGAAAATTCTCTTGCTCAACAATCAAAGAAACCTGCGGCTCGCTGGGATTATCCAAATCAACGTGCCAGGAGAAGATGTTGTCGGCATCGCTGGTGTAAAACAGGGCCTTTTGGGCGGTCAGCGTCGGCTGATAAATCATGCTGTTTTCTACTGTGGCCACCATGCGGGCAGATGATGTGCTTTGTGCCTGCGTGCCGTAGGCAGAACGCGGCAAAATCAGTTCACCGTCCTGTACCTCCTGCTCAGGGATAACATCGTCGGTTACATTCTGCTCGGTCACCGGTTTTGCCTCAATTGGCTTTTCTTCAATCGGTTTGGCAGGTTGGTTGGTTTCATTATTATCCGCCACGATAATTTCAGGCGGCAGAGTTTGCTGCTGAGGCTGGGAAATCTGCGGCTCCAATGCCAGCTGCATCGGTTTATCCAGCAGCGGACGGCTCAGATTATCCTGCGGCTGCGGTGCGGATACGGCCACAAACAGCAGCAGGGCAGCGGCGCAGGCACCAAATGCGGCAGCCCAGCGGCGCAGCGGAAAACTGATAACCTTGGCCGGCTTGGCCGCAGCTTCCTCCCGGATGGCCGTCATTACGCGTTGAGAAAAGTTTTCAGGAGGCTGAATGGGGGACAAGTTGGCTGACAGCCAACGGTCAAACTCATCATCGGCAAACAAGGCATCATCAAGCTCATCATCAAACAGCTCATCAAGCATTTCATCATACTTGTCATTGGTGATAACTTTGCTCATTCTGGCCCAATCCGGGTTGCCGGAATCAGTATTTTTGGCCATACCATTCATCTCCTTTCCTGTAAAATTATTGGTTATTTTTTTATCCCGTCTGCAACAGGGCTTTCAGCCTTTGTTGCAGCAGTTTTTTGCCACGGAAGAGCCTTGTTTCCACCGTTGAGAGGGGCAGAGTCAAAAGCTCGGCAATTTGTTGATAAGATAAGTCCTCTATATAGCGCAGATAAACAACATCGCGGTAATTGTCCGGCAACTCAGATATTGCCCGGTCAATGTTCCGGCGCAGCTCCTGGTTCAGATAATTCTGCTCCGGTTCGGGCGTGTTGCCCGGTTCGGTATCGCTGAAATATTCCTCGGCCTGTTCCACCGGCACCACATTGGCGGGGCGTCTGGCCAGGGCATTCAGGCAGGTGTTTTGCGCCACCCGATACATCCAAGAGAAAAACCGCTTTTCCGGGTCATATCTGTCAAGCATACGGTAAATCCGCAAAAAAGCTTCCTGCGCCAAATCGGCGGCCTCATCATAATCGCCAATCAGGCGATAAGCCATGCTGAAAATTTGTTTTTCATAACGCTTAACCAGCACCTCAAAGGCGTTTTGGTCGCCCTGCTGTGCCCGTCTTGCCAAATCTTCATCAAGGAGGTTATTCATGCACACTTCCTCCTACGCTATAATTACAGCTTACATCCCCAAAAACTTGCAGCCTGCGGCAAAAATTTTTCTGGTTTATCTGTCGAAAGCTACCATATCTTGATGATAATGCTGTTTTTACAACTACACAAAATTATTCCACATTATATATTATTTTACCATAAACGGGGTTATTATGTCACTACTTTGCCCCAAAATAATTAAAACCCTCCTGCGTTTGGCGTCGATTAAATAAATGTAAAAATCACGGCTCACAGTTGTTCGCCGCCCCAAAATATGCTATACTGTTATATATATGGAGGACAATCAATATAATGGTTGTACCGTAATGGTTGTGCAGGCTGAGATTGGCTGAACAAGGGGTGTACCTGAATGGTCGGTTACCGGTTAATTTCCGCAGAGAATATATATTTATACAATAACGGTGAATATTTTCATGCCTATAACACAATGGGGGCGCATAGGGTAAAGCTGGGCCGGGATGCCGGCGTCGGCTTTGTTCTGTGGGCTCCCTTTGCCCAATCTGTGCAGGTTATCGGTGATTTCAATGCCTGGGGTGCCGCCGATAACACGGCAGATTATATTATGCAGCCATTAACGGGCGGCTTTTGGCAGCTTTTTGTGCCCGGGATGCGTGAGGGCACTCTGTATAAATACCGCATAATTACTAATGACGGCAGGGTGCTGGATAAGGCAGACCCGTTTGCTTTTGCGGCTGAGAAACGCCCTGCTACTGCCTCGGTGGTGGCAGATATTGAGGGCTTTGGCTGGCAGGATGCGGAGTGGCTGGAACATCGCCGGCAAAACCCGCATTTTACGCAGCCGCTTAATATTTATGAGATGCACCTTGGCTCCTGGCGGCGCAAACCTGCCACGGCAGATAACCCCGAAGGTTTTTTATCTTATGCCGAGCTGGCAGAGGAGCTTCCGCCGTATTTACAGCAGATGGGTTATACTCATGTGGAATTTTTGCCGGTTATGGAGCATCCGTTTGACGGCTCATGGGGTTATCAGCTGACCGGTTATTATGCCCCCACGGCGCGTTTTGGCCCGCCGCAGGATTTTATGCTGCTGGTGGATGCGCTGCATCGGGCCGGCATTGGCGTGGTGCTGGATTGGGTGCCCGGCCATTTCTGCAAGGATGCGCACGGCCTGGCCGAATTTGACGGTACACCGCTGTATGAGGCCGAGGAGCATGGCGAGTGGGGTACTTACAAATTTAATTTTGCCAGGGCCGAGGTCAACAGCTTTTTGCTGAGCAACGCCCTGTTCTGGCTGGATAAATACCACATTGACGGCCTGCGGGTGGATGGCGTTACCAGTATGCTGTACTTAAATTTCGGCCTTGATGACAACGCGCCCCGGCATTATAACCCCGACGGCAGCGAGGACAGCAAACCTGCGGTGGCTTTTTTGCAGCGCTTTAATCAGCTGGTGGGGCAGTATTTCCCCGATGTTTTTACGGCGGCGGAGGAAAGTACCGCCTGGCCGCTGGTCACTTATCCTCCGTCTGAGGGCGGCCTGGGCTTCCATTATAAATGGGACATGGGTTGGATGAATGATACCCTGCGTTATATGAGCATGGATTTCCCCGCGCGGCAGCATAATCATAATCTGCTCACATTCTCTATGATGTACGCCTTTCAGGAGAATTTTATTTTGGCACTCTCGCATGATGAGGTGGTACACGGCAAATGCTCGCTTATCGGCCGTATGCCCGGTGATTATTGGCGGCAGTTTGCCAATCTGCGTCTGTTGTATCTGTATCAGATGTGTCACAGCGGTGCCAAACTGAATTTTATGGGTAATGAGCTGGCGCAGTTTATCGAGTGGCGCTTTGCCGAACAGCTGGACTGGCTGCTGCTGGATTACGATAAACACGCCGCTTATCAGCAATTTACGGCGGCATTAAACCGGCTGTATTTGCAGGAGACAGCCCTCTGGCAGCAGAATTATAATTGGGACGGCTTTATCTGGCAGGAGGCGGATAACAACCAACAGGGCATCCTGATTTTCCGCCGGCAGGGAAGGGAGCCGCAGGACTGGCTGCTGGTGCTGCTTAATTTTCAGCCGATGTCTTATGTTGATTACCAAATCGGTGTGCCGGAGAACGGCCGCTATCAGGAGATTTTTAACAGCGACGCGGCAAAGTTCGGCGGCAGCAACAAAATCAACCCGCAGCCTTTGATGGCCACGGCTCTGCCGCAGGGCAAACAGCTGCACGGCCAGAAATTTACACTGAAAATAACGGTGCCGCCGCTTGGTGGCTGCATAATTAAACCGCTTGGTTAATATAAATAATTTATTCGGATAATTCGGGCGAGAGGATAGGTATACGGATGACTTGTCAGCGAAGCAATAATATAAATAATCGGATTTTTAAGGACAGCGCAGATTTTATACACCAGTATCAGCAAGAGCTGCTGCGTCTGGGCGGCAAACAGCCGCAAAACTGTGACCCGCAGGAGAAATTTGAGGCGCTGGTTCGGCTGGTGGGCAGTCATGCGGCGCTGCTGGCGGCTGAGACCCGCAGACGCCATGAGGAAAGGCAGGCCAAGCAGGTTTATTACTTCTCCATGGAGTTTTTGATTGGCCGTCTGCTGCAAAATTACCTGCTCAACCTCGGTGTGGATGAGATCGTGCGTGAGGGTTTGGCCGCCATGGGCGAGAATTTGGACGAGCTTTGTGAGTACGAGCCGGACCCCGGCCTCGGCAACGGCGGTTTGGGGCGGCTGGCGGCCTGTTTCCTGGATTCTCTGGCCTGTTTGGATATGGCAGGGCAGGGCATGGGTATTCGTTACCGTTACGGCCTGTTCCGTCAGCATATCATCAACGGTGCCCAGGTGGAGGAGCCCGATAATTGGTTGGAGTTCGGCTACCCGTGGGAGGTTTGTCGGCAGGAGGATGCCGTTGAGGTGCGCTTTGGCGGCGTGGTGGATAGACAGTACCGTGACGGGCGGATGTTCTTCCGTCATCACGGTTATCAGGCGGTGCGTGCCGTGCCTTATGATGTGCCGATTATCGGTGACGGCGGCCAAACGGTCAATCAACTGCGTTTATGGTCGGCCCAGCCGGTGAGAGAACAGTTGGATTTGGCGGCCTTTAACCGCGGCGATTACAGCGCTGCCATGCGTGACCGCAACGAGGTTGAGGCCATTACCTGCATTTTATACCCCGATGACAGCACCAATGCCGGCAAAACGCTGCGCTTAAAGCAGGAGTATTTCTTTGTGGCGGCGGGGCTGGCTGATATTTTGGATAAATATATCAAACAATTCGGTACGGATGATTGGGAGAACTTCCCGGAGCGTGTGGCCGTGCATATCAACGACACTCACCCCACCCTTTGCGTGCCGGAGCTGATGCGTCTGCTGCTGGATGAGCAGGGTTTGGGCTGGGATGAGGCGTGGAACATCACCTGCCGCACCGTATCTTACACCAACCACACCGTGCTTCCCGAGGCCCTGGAAAAATGGTCTATCGAGCTGCTGCGCGGCCTTCTCCCCCGTGTCTATATGATTATCGAGGAGATTGACCGCCGCTATCGGGAGAGTTTTCCGCAGGACATTGACGGCTGGCAGGAGCTATGGAAGTCTACCGCTGTGCTGTGGGACGGCCAGGTGCGTATGGCCAACCTTTCGGTTATCGGCAGCCATGCGGTAAACGGTGTGGCGGCGCTGCATACGCAAATTTTGCAGCAGGATGTGTTAAAAGAATTTTATCGGCTTACTCCGCAGAAATTCAGCAACAAAACCAACGGTGTCAGCCATCGGCGGTTCCTGCGGCAGGCCAACCCCGGTCTGGGCTCCCTGCTGGATGAGGTCATTGGTGAGGATTGGCGGTATCAGCCGCAGCAACTGCAAAAACTGCTGGATTATCAGGATGATGAGCAAATTCACACCCGGCTGCAACTTATCAAGCGGCAAAACAAGGAGCGTCTGGCACAGTATGTCCGCCAGAAATCCGGTATATTGCTGAACACCGAGGCCGTTTTCGATGTGCAGGTCAAGCGTATCCATGCGTATAAGCGTCAGCTGCTGAATGTTTTTAGGATCATGCACCTGTATAACACCCTGCAAGATGACCCTAATGCTGAAATTGTGCCGCACTGTTTCATATTCTCCGGCAAGGCGGCGCAGGGCTATGCCTTTGCCAAAGAGGTTATCCGCCTGATTTGCAGCGTGGCTGATGTGGTGAACAATGACCCCGTCTGCCGGGGACGGCTGCAAGTGGTCTTTATCGAGAATTTCAATGTCAGCAACGCCCAGCTTATTTATCCCGCGGCAGACATCAGCGAGCAAATCTCTACGGCGGGCAAAGAGGCCAGCGGCACCGGTAATATGAAGTTTATGTTCAACGGTGCCATCACTCTTGGTACGCTGGACGGCGCCAATATTGAGATTTTGCAGCAGGTGGGCCCGGGTAACATCTGTATCTTCGGTCTTACGGCCGATCAGGTTATGGATTATTATTTGAACGGCAGTTATCTGGCTTTTGATGAGTGTCTGGCCGACAGCCGTTTGCAGCGCATTGTCGAGCAGCTTATCAACGGCCATTTTGCGGGCTTGGGCGGTGATTTCTGGGGTATTTACGATACGCTTCTGCGCAACAATGACGAGTATTTTGTGCTGAAAGATTTTGATGCGTATCTGACGGCCTGGCAGCAGCTTTCCGCCCTGTATCAGCAGCCGCAGGTCTGGCAGAAGATTTCACTCTGCAATATTGCCAACGCCGGCTATTTCAGCAGTGACCGCACCATTAAAGAGTATGCCGACCAAATCTGGCACTTATAATAAAATTTGACTATCCGCCCTTTTAACAGGGCCTTTAAGTAATAAATGCAATACCGGCAGGTAGATAAGGGAGGTTTTTGAAGATGAGCAAAAAGGAAATTCTGGCCATGCTGCTGGCCGGCGGCCAGGGCAGCCGTTTGGGTGCGCTGACGCAGAAAATTGCCAAGCCGGCGGTTTCGTTCGGCGGCAAGTACCGCATTATTGATTTCAGTCTCAGCAACTGCGTAAACTCCGGCATTGATACGGTGGGCGTGCTTACCCAGTATCGGCCGCTGATGTTAAACTCTTACATCGGCACCGGCGCCCCCTGGGATCTTGACGAATCCGAGGGCGGGGTTTTCGTGCTGCCGCCTTACGCCACCCAGGATGGCGGCGAGTGGTATAACGGCACCGCTGATGCCGTCTATAAAAATATTGACTTTATTGACAGCTATAACCCCGAGTATGTGCTGATCATCTCCGGCGACCATCTTTATAAAATGGATTACAACGCCATGTTGGAGGAGCATAAGCAGAACAATGCCGAGCTGACTGTTTCGGTTATTCAGGTGCCGTGGGATGAGGCTAACCGTTTTGGCATTATCACCGCCGATGACGGGGGCCGCATTGTTAAGTTTACCGAAAAACCTGCTGAGCCTGACAGCAATTTAGCTTCCATGGGCATTTACATCTTTAACTGGTCCACCTTAAAGCAGGCTTTGCTGGAAGATGCTCCTCTGGCTGATTCTGAGCATGACTTCGGCAAAAACTTAATCCCCATGCTGCTTGCTCAGGGCAAACGCCTGTTTGTTCACGCCTTTGCCGGTTACTGGAAGGATGTCGGCACCATTGACAGCTATTACCAGACCTCTATGGAGCTGCTGCGTGAGGACAGCGAGTTTGATATTCTATCCGGCGACCAGCGCATTTTCAGCAATTCCAACATTTATCCGCCCCATTATACGGGTGAGAATGCCGTAATTGAAAATTCGCTTATCTGCAACGGCAGCACCGTGCTGGGCGAAGTTCATAATTCCATCGTCAGCTCCGAGGTATATGTCGGCCCCGGCGCCAAGGTTTACGCTTCCATTTTGCTGCCGGGAGCACACGTGGAAAGCGGTGCGCGGGTTATGCGGGCCATTGTGGGCGAGAAAGCCGTGATAGAGATGAACGCTTACTTCGGCAGCCTGGATGAGGATGAGCCGATTAAGGTGGCCGGTGACGGTGAACATATTATTGATGATTTGTGGAGCAGGGGGTATTAAAAATGAGCAATAAAATTTTGGGTTTAATTTCCTGCAATTATAATAATGAGGCCTTTGGCAGCCTGACCGATGAGCGAGGTCTGGCCTCTTTGCCCTTTGGCGGCCGTTACCGTCTGCTGGACTTTCCGCTTTCCAATATGGTAAACGCCGGCATCCGCACCATCGGTATTATTACCCCGTACCATTACCGTGCCATTATGGACCATGTCGGCAACGGCAAGGAGTGGTCGCTTGACCGCAAAAGCGGCGGTATGTTTATCCTGCCCGGTTCAATTTACGGCTTAAAAAATATGCGTTCTACCTTCCTGCTGCGTGATATTATCCAAAACCGTGCTTTTCTGGACCGTGCCAAGGAGGATTATGTGCTGGTTTCGGGCAGCCATAAAATTTTTAATATGGACTTGCGTCCGCTGTTTAAGCAGCATATCTCTGCGGGTAATGACATCACCATGCTGTATAAGCCGATTACCGATGCCGAGAATCATCCCGGCACTTATTTGCAGCTGGACGGCGATAAACTGGTTGGCTTAAAGTCCGATGAAGTCGGCCACGCCAACTGCTTTATGGATTGTTTTATCATCAACCGTGATTTGCTGTTAAAGTTCATTGATTGGTATAAAGCGCTGGGTTACATTGATTTGCTGGACATTGTGGCAGACAGCCTGCCCAATCTTAATGTGGCCGGCTATGCCTTTGGCGGTTATCTGGGGCAGGTGGATAATATCCGCGATTACATGAAGTGCTCTCAGGATTTGCTGCAAGAGCCCGTCCGCCGTGAGCTGTTTATGTCCGAGAATAAAATTTACACCAAAATTCAGGATAACCCCCCTGCCAAATACGGTACACATACCAGCGTTAAAAACTCGCTGTTCTCCACCGGCTGCATTATCAATGGCACGGTAGAAAATTCCATTCTCTTCCGCGGTGTAAAGGTGGGCGAAGGTGCGGTCATCAAAAACTGCGTGCTGATGCAGAAAACCGTGGTGGAACCCGGTGCCGTGCTGGAAAATATCATCTGTGATAAGCACGTGGTCATCTCCGGCGGCAATAAACTGTTCGGTGCGGCCAACAAACCGCTGGTTATCTCCAAGGGCAAAAATATTTAAGCAATTTACATAAGTTTAGTGCAGAAATAAGGTGAAGATTATGCAAAAAACCGGCAGGCAAAAGCTTAGGGTGCTGTTTGCCACCTTCGAGGCTGACCCTTTCGGTAAAACCGGCGGCCTGGGAGAAGTGGCCGGCAGTCTGCCGCAGGCTGTACGCAAGCTCGGCCTTGATGTGCGGGTAATTCTGCCCAAGCTGCCCACCATACCGCCCAAACTGGCCGAAAGATTGACCCATGTGGCTGATTTTACCGTGCCGCTGGGGTGGCGCCGGCAATATTGCGGTATTGAGCGGCTGGATTACAAATACCAGACATATTATTTTATAGATAACGAATATTATTTTAAGCGTGACCGCTTTTACGGCTATGATGACGACGATGAGCGTATTGCTTTCTTCGCCAAGGCTGTGTTGGAGGCTTTGCAGCATATTCCGGATTTCTTTCCGCAGATCATTCATTGTAATGATTGGCACACGGCGCTCACCCCTCTGCTTTTAAGAGAGCAGTTTCAGTCCGCCCCCGGTTATGCCGGCATCAAAACGGTCTTTTCGGTGCATAACTTAAAATTCCAGGGGCAGTTTGGCCCATGGGTGCTTGGTGATGTGCTGGGTTTGGCGGATAATCCTGCGGCGGCAGGCCAGCTTATGGTAAACGGTGGTGTCAATTATGTGCACGGTGCGCTGTGTTATGCCGACAAATTGCTTACGGTCAGCCCCACTTATGCCGAAGAAATTTGCTCTCCCGATTACGGCGAGGGACTGGACGGCGTTTTCCGTCGGCGGCAGAATGTGCTGGGCGGCATCTTAAACGGCATTGATTACAAAACCTATAACCCCGCGCGTGATAAATTCCTGCCGGCCACCTTCACCGCCGATGATTTAAGCGGCAAGGCCGAGTGTAAACGCGCTTTGCAGCAAGAGCTTGGTCTGCCGCAGCAGGCAGAGAAACCGCTGGCCGTAATCGTCAGCCGCCTGACTGAGCAAAAAGGTCTGGATCTGCTGCTGCATATTCTGGATGAGCTGTTGGATCTGCCTGTTCAGCTGGCGGTGCTGGGCGTGGGAGATGCCAAATATGAGCAGGCCTTTATTCATACGGCAGAAACACGGGAGAATTTTGCCTGCCGTCTGCTGTTTGATGACGGGGCGGCTCATCGGATGTACGCAGGTGCGGATATGCTGCTGATGCCTTCAAGATTTGAGCCTTGCGGTTTGGCGCAGATGATTGCCATGCGTTACGGTACTCTGCCCATTGTGCGGGAAACCGGCGGGCTGAAAGACAGCGTGCAGCCGTATAACCAATACACCGGCGCCGGCAACGGGTTCAGTTTTGCCGCATATAACGCGCATGAGCTGCTGTTTACCGTAAAGCGTGCGCTGGACGCTTATGCCGAGCCGAATATCTGGCAGCAGTTGGTACAAAACGCCATGGCGGAGGATTTCAGCTGGCAGCGTTCGGCTGAGGCCTACGCCCAAATTTACCGTGATTTGCTGGCGGAATAGCTATATAAAACAGATTTTGGGATATTTTGGAGATTTATTTGGAGAATTACTTAATGGAGTTTTTACATAATTCACATTCTGATATTTACCGCTCGCCATTCGGTGCGCTTGCTCTGGGGCAAGGTCTGCACCTCGCGCTGGATGTTTGGGATGAGGACACCGATGAGGGTGAATGGATCACCGAGGCATCTTTAAGGCTGTGGCGTGAAGGGCAGGGAGAGCAGCTGCTGCCCATGCAGATGACGCAGTTAGACGGTGATGTGCGCCGCTTTTGGGTGGATTTGCCGCCCGAGCCGCAGGTTGGCCTGCTGTGGTATTATTTTCTGCTGCGTACTGCCGGCGGAGAACTGCTTTTCTACGGCAACAATCCGCGGGGATTAGGCGGTGTCGGCGCTTTGTCGCTGGATGAGCCGCCGTCTTATCAGGTAACCGTTTACCGCCCTGCCGATGTGCCGGAGTGGTTCAAAAGCGCCATCTGTTATCAAATCTTCCCCGATAGATTTTGCCGCGGCGAGGATTGGGAGGAGTGCCAGCGTGCAGCAAGCCAACCTGATTGGCGGGGCTCTGCGCGGCTGGTGCAGCAAAATTGGCGGGATAAACCTTTTTACAGCTACAATGAGCAGGGGCAGGTGGTGCGCTGGCCGTTTTTCGGCGGCAATTTGCAGGGTATCCGCAGCAAGCTGCTGTACTTAAAGTCGCTGGGTGTCTCGGCTATTTACTTAAACCCCATCTTCCGTGCCACCTCCAACCACAAGTATGACACGGCGGATTACCGACAGATCGACCCCAGCTTCGGCACCGAGGAGGATTTTTGTAAGCTGGCTGCCGAGGCCGAGCGCCTTGGTATCAGCCTGATTTTAGACGGCGTATTTAATCACACGGGCGAGGACAGCCGTTACTTCAACAAATTCGGCAATTACCCCGATAAGGGTGCTTATCAGGGCGAGGATTCGCTCTATTACTCCTGGTATAAATTCCGCAATTATCCCGATGATTATGCCTGCTGGTGGGGTGTCTCGGCTCTGCCCGAGGTTGATAAGGCCGACCCTGCTTATCGCCGCTTTATTTTTGACGGCGAGGACAGCGTGGTGCGGCGGTGGCTGCGGCTGGGGGCGCGCGGCTGGCGTTTGGATGTGGCCGATGAGCTGCCCAATGATTTTATCTGCGGTATCCGTCAGGCTGCTAAGGAGGAAAAGGCCGATGCGCTGCTTTTGGGCGAAGTCTGGGAGGATGCCAGCAACAAGCGCAGTTACGGTGAGATTCGCCCGTATTTGCTGGGTGATGAGCTGGATTCGGTGATGAATTACCCCTTCCGCACGGCGGTGCTGGCTTATCTGCTGGGTGATGAATCTGCCGAGGTGCTGGCGGCGCGGCTTTACAGCTTAAAAGAGAATTATCCGCCCACGCATTTGGCGTCGGCGCTTAACCTGCTGGGCACCCATGATACCCCACGGGTGCTGACTGTGCTGGGTGAGGCGCCCCAACAGACTGATAAAACCGCGGCCGAGTATTATACGCTGCCCGATGATAAGCTGCGGCTGGCCAAATGCCGCTTGAAGCAAATGGCTCTGCTGCAATTTGCCATGCCGGGTGTGCCCTGCATTTATTACGGCGATGAGGCCGGTGTGCAGGGCCTGGCCGACCCGTTCAATCGCGGTACTTATCCTTGGGGAGAGCAGGATGATGAGCTGCTGGCCTGGTATAAGCGGCTTAGTCATCTGCGGCAGGAGTATCCTCTGCTGGTGGGCGGTGATTTTCAGCCGCTGGCGGTGACAGATGATGTTTTTGCCTGCCGCCGCTATAATAATTCTGAAAACAATTCTGAAAATTTTGATAATAATGAGGAAATTCTGGTGCTGTTTAACCGTGCCCCGCAGGCTGTGCAAATTACACTGCCCCTGGCTGATGATGTGACTTGGGCGCGTGAATTGCTCACCGGGCAGGAGATGCAGTTCTCCGCCGCTGATGCTGATATAACACACCAACTGCCGCCGTACGCCGCACAGGTTTGGCTGCTGCGTAAATCGGCGCCGCAGCCGCTGGATATTCCGCGTGCCGCCGGTGTGCTGTGCCATGTTACCTCGCTGCCGCCGTCAGACGGCGGTTGGCCGGAGAGCTGCCGCCGTTTCATTGATTACCTCTCGATGGCTGGGCAAAAGCTGTGGCAGGTGCTGCCGCTTAATCCCGTGGGGCCCAGCGGCTCGCCCTACACCCCGTATTCGGTTCTCGCAGGGCAGGAGGATTTGGCCGGCGAGCTTTGGCGCAGCACCGATTGGCGCAGTGTGCCTTCGCGTGAGTATTTGCAGTTCTGCTATGATAACGCCTATTGGCTGGATGATTATGTGTTGTTCATGGCCATTCGCCGAGAGCGCAGCCAGATGGCATGGCAGCGATGGCCGCAGGCTGAGCGTGACCGCCTTGATTTGCCTAAGCTGCGCGCACAGTACGCCGAGGGCATGGAGGAGTATCGCCGCCGCCAGTTCCTGTTCCATACCGAGTGGGCAGCGGTCAAGGCTTATGCCAACAGCCGTGGTATCAGCATTATCGGTGATGTGCCGATTTATACAGCGGCCGACAGCGCCGATGTCTGGGCACACAGGGAGCTTTTCCTGCTGGATGATTTCGGTTATCCGCTGCTGGGTGCCGGGGTTCCGCCCGATTATTTTGCCAAAAAGGGTCAAAACTGGGGCAATCCGCTGTATAACTGGCAGAAGATGAGCAAGGACAATTACCGCTGGTGGCAGCAGCGCTTTGGCCGTGCGCGTCAGCTTTACGATTATCTGCGTGTGGATCACTTCCGCGCTTTTTCCGCTTATTATGCCGTGCCGCAGGTGCAAAATTCGGTCAAAGAGATTGATACCTCCACCGGCTGCTGGCTGAAAGGCCCCGGCCATGATTTCTTCCGCCGCATTGAGGCGGAACTGGGGCCCCTGCCTTTGCTGGCCGAGGATTTGGGTCTGCTGGATGATGAGGTGCGCAATCTGCTGCGCCTTACCGCATATCCCGGCATGGCGGTGTATCAGTTTGAGGAAAATCTGCTGGAAGACACGGCAGAAAACGCAGCTTATCTGCAAAACCGTGTGCTTTATACCGGCACACACGATAATCAAACCCTGCAAAGCTGGCTGCTTAACAAGGGTGGTGTGCCTGCTGCCGAGTCGGCGTTAAAGCTGATTGGTGGCCTGTATCAAACGTCGGCGCCGTGGGTGATCATCCCCCTGCAAGATATGTTTGGGTTGGATGATTCCGCCCGTATGAACATCCCCGGCCAGGCCGAGGGCAACTGGCGCTGGCAGGCAGATTGGCAGGATTTCAAGCTGACGGTGGCTGCACAGTTCGGCAAAATGGCCAAACAAAGCGGCCGATAAATTTTAATAAGCTTTCTGATAATACAAAGGGGGCAGATGTGATGACCTTGGTGGATAAAGCAGGTTGGCAGTTGTATTATGATGAGCAAAGCGGTCTGGCCTTGGATTTCGCGGGCGCAAAGGCACCGCTGGATTTAACCGGCCATAAGCCGCTGCTGGATAAGGCGCTGGCCGCCATGCAGACATTGGAGGCTGGTGCTGTTGCCAACCCCGATGAGGGGCGGATGGTGGGGCATTATTGGCTGCGTAACCCCAATTTGGCCCCCAATCCGCAAATCGCCGCTGAGATTAAACAGACGCAGGCGGATATTGCTGATTTTGTGCGCCGCATCCACACCGCCGAGATTTGTGCGCCGTGCGGTCAGCCGTTCAAAAATGCGCTGGTTATCGGTATCGGCGGCAGCAGTCTGGGGCCGGTTTTTGTGGCTCAGGCGCTCTCCAACCTGCAAGATAAGCTGCACCTTTACTTTATTGATAATACCGACCCTGACGGCATGGACCGGGTTTTTGCCCAAATCGGCAGCGGTTTGGCGCAGACGCTGGTTATTGTCATCAGCAAAAGCGGCGGCACGGTAGAAACACAGAACGGCTTGGAGGAAACCAAGGCGCTTTTCGCCGCCCAAGGGCTGGATTTTTATGCTCAGGCGGTGCGGATAACCCAGCGCGGCAGTGCCTTTGATACCGCCCCCGGTGCCGATAAATGGCTGGCTGCCTTTCCCATGTGGGATTGGGTGGGCGGACGCACCTCGGTGCTTTCGGCGGTGGGTTTGCTGCCGCTTGGTTTGCAGGGCGTGGATACCGAGGCGTTGTTGGCCGGTGCCGCCGCCTGTGATGCACTTGGCCGTGCGGAGGTTAAGGATAACCCTGCGCTGCTGTTGGCGCTGTTTTGGTATCAGCAGACAATGGGGCAGGGCGGCAGTTTGATGGCCGTGCTGCCGTATAAAGACCGCTTGGAGCTTTTTGCCAAATATTTGCAGCAGTTGGTGATGGAATCCCTCGGCAAACAGTATGATTTGGCAGGCCGGCAGGTCAAGCAGGGTTTGGCGGTCATCGGCAACAAAGGCTCGTCAGACCAGCACTCTTATGTGCAGCAGCTGGTGGCCGGGCCGGATAACGCCTTCGTCATTTTCATCGAGGTCTTGAAGGACCGTGAGAGTGCATCGCCCACGGTTAGGGAGGACAGCACCGCCGGTGATTATTTGCAGGCCTTTATGCTGGGCACCACCCGTGCGCTGGCCGACCACGGCAAATCCAGCATGATTATCAGCGTGCCGCAGGTTTCCGCTTATTACATCGGTATGCTTATTGCCCTGTTTGAGCGTGCTGTGGGTTATTACGCTGATTTTGTGGGTATCAACGCTTATCATCAGCCGGCGGTGGAGTTTGGCAAAAAAGCAGCCAATGACATCATCAGCTTAAAAAACCGCGCGCTGGCTTATCTGGCCGAAAATGCCGGTGATTATTTTACGCCCGCGGCCCTGGCGGTGGCTTTGCAGGCCGATGAGATGCAATTATGGCACATTCTGCGGCATCTGGCAGCCAACCATCCGCAAATTCATCAGGCTGACGGCCAATTTGCCTGTATCAATTAAAATTTGGTTTAGATTATGCAGGGGCGGCGCAAAGTCGCCCTTTTTGCTTGCCCAAAATTTATGTAAACCTCTTGGCGAAACTGGCGGTTATTGTTATAATAAAGGTAGTATGCAGACAAGAGGTGTGTTTTATGCCCAAAACCCCGTTTAAGCAGGCGGATTGGCCCGAGAAAATCCGCTATATGAATGAATATGACAACTTCGCCCGTCTTTACGGCATCCGTCTGGTGGATTATGCCAACGGCTTTGCCCACCTGCAAATGGATGTTCGCAGCAATCATCTCAATTCGCAGGGGCGTATCCACGGCGGCTGGCTTTCGGCCATGCTGGTTATCGCCGGCGGCAAGGCGGCGCGCTCTTACGGGCAAGAGGTTGAGATAAACGAGCTAACCATGAACTATTACCGTGGCGTGGAGGGCGGTCTGGTGGATATTTTTGCCACCGAGAAGCACCGCAACAGCCACATCGCCGTTTATGATGTGGAAATGCGTACCGCCGAGGGTAAACTGGTGGTGGCCGGCGTTACCATGTTCAGTATCCTCGATGAGGAGGTTGCTTATCACCTGTTGCTGCCGCCCACAGCCACTTGGCAGCCGGTGCATCCGCTGCCCGTCTGGTCTAAGGTAAAGGCTGACCTGCACGCTGATATTCAGGGGCTTCGCCCCTGTTTTATGGATTCCGACTGGCCGGCCAAATGCTCCTATATGAACGAGAATGAGAATCTGTATTACTGCGAGAATATCACCGTCACCGAGTACGGCCCCGGCTTGTGCAAATCAGCGCTGACGCCCCTGCTGCCCCGTTATTTTGATGCTTACGGCCGCTTGGAGCCTGCCTGGCTGGCCGTGGTTATGGACCCGATGATCGGCAAATCCTCACTTTCCGGCGGTGAATTCAGCGTTACTGCTCAAATGAGCATCAGCTTCTTCGATACCCAGGTTAGCGGCGGCTTGTTCGGAGAGGGCAGGGAGCGCACCCGCGGTGAACATTTCAGCGTGTGTGACGGCGATCTTTGGGACGCTGACGGCAAGCTGTTGGCCAGCGGCGCCTGCACCATGTATCTGCGCCATACCGAGATCGACTTCCGCCGCGAGCATCCGCTTAATTATCCCAACGGCCCGCAGCAGGATTAAACAAAACTGCATAAAAAATACCCGCCGAGGTTTTGTCCTCAACGGGTATTTTGTTTTTGATAAGTATTTTATTTTGGATAATAAAATCCGGTTTAAGCACCCTGTGTTACCTTGTCAAATTCCTTCTGGATTTCTTCAGAGGGCGGGGGAGTCAGCAGCGAAACCACTACGATGCAGATGGCCGAGAAAATGAACGCCGGCAGCAGCTCATAAATATTCCAGGCGCCGCCCAGGGGGCGTACCAGCAGCTTCCAGATGAACACCATCACGCCGCCGCCCAGCATACCGGCAATCGCACCGGCACGGGTAGTACGCTTCCAGAACAGGCTGAACAGCATCAGCGGGCCAAAGGTGGCACCAAAGCCTGCCCAGGCAAAGCTTACAATGGTAAAGATAACGCTGTTTTCATCCATGGCAATTACAATGGCAATCGCCGAGATAACCAGCAGGGTAATACGTGATACATTCATAATCTGCTTTTCGGTGGCATCCTTTTTCAGAATAGCCTGGTAAATGTTTTTGGCCAATGCGGATGCGGCAATCAGCAGATAAGAGTCGGAAGAACTGATGGTGGCCGCCAGAATACCTGCCATTACAAAGCCGGCCAGCAGCGGCGGCAGCAGGTTGGTAGAAAGCAAAATAAATACATTCTCCGCCTCCGATGATGTTGCCAGCGCGGTGGGGAACAAAGCACGGCCAACCACACCGATGAATACGGCTACTGCCAGAGAAATGGTTACCCATACAATGGCAATACGGCGGGAGCGGGTCAGCTCATTTTCATCACGGATGGCCATAAAACGCAGCAGTACCTGCGGCATACCAAAGTAACCCAAACCCCAGGCTGTGGTGGAGATAATGGTCAGCATACCGTATGCGGCAGCCTCACCAAACTGGGGCTGGCCGTTTACCACCTGCTGAACACCGTCAACTGTGGTGGGGGTGGCCATACCGAAGAACTCAAAGAAACCGGGGATGGATTGGGCATTCAGCAAAACCGCATCCAGACCGCCGGCAGCCGATACACCGGCCAGAACAACCATCGTCAGTGCAATCAGCATTACAATGGCCTGCATAAAGTCAGACGCACTCTCGGCCAAAAAGCCGCCGATGATGGTATAAATCAGTACAAAAACCGCACCCACGATCATCATGGGCACATAAGGCATATCAAACAGGGTAGAGAACAGCTTGCCGCAGGTTACAAAGCAGCTGGATGCGTAAACCGTGAAGAAAATCAGAATAAATACCGCTGCAATCGACATAATAACCTTGCTCTGCTCATGGAAGCGATTAGAGAAATACTCCGGCAGAGTAATGGCACCGCCGGCAGCCTCGCTGTAACGGCGCAGACGCTTGGATACGACCAGCCAGTTGATGTAAGTACCCACCGCCAAACCGATGGCCGTCCATGCAGCATCGGCAATACCGCACCAATAAGCCACACCAGGCAGACCCATCAGCAGCCAGCCGGACATATCCGATGCCTCGGCGCTCATGGCCGTCACCCACGGGCCCAGACTTCTGCCGCCCAAAAAATATTCCTCAGAGTTTGCATTGGCACGCTTGGCAAACACAACGCCGATGATGATTACCACAGTCATGTAGCTTAACATGGCAATTAAAATTTGTGTGGTATCCCCCATAATTAAATCCTCCTATAAAAACCGTAATTAAACCCTAAAAATTGGCCTGTTATGCCGCAGCATTATGTATCAACAGGTATGTTTAGGCATTTTAGATAATTTTAGCATAAATTTAGCTTAAAGTCCACTTAAAATACATAAAATCGTCATTGTATATAGTATACCTGTCAATATGCCGCAAATAATAAAAACGGAGGGTTGTGTTATGAAAAAACTTTTAGCAGTAATTATTGCCGTGGTGGTGCTGGGCGGCCTGTTTTTCGTTTCGGCGTATAACGGTCTGGTCTCGCAGGCCGAGGCGGTTGACGGCGCATTTGCCAACATTGAAACCACTTTGCAGCGCAGGGCAGATTTGGTACCCAATCTGCTCAACACCGTAAAAGGTTATGCCGCACATGAAACCGAGGCCATTGATGCGGTGGTATCGGCCCGTGCCAGACTGGCCGGCGCCCGTGGGGTGGAGGAGATTGCCGACGCCGATAATGAGCTTACGGCCGCACTCGGTAATCTGCTGTTGGTGGTAGAGAATTATCCCGATTTGAAGGCCTCTGCCAATTTTACTCAGCTGGCCGATGAGCTGGCCGGTACCGAGAACCGCATCGCCGTGGCCAGAAAAGATTACAACGATGCTGTTCGGGCTTACCATATCAAAATCAGGCGTTTCCCCAATAATCTGCTGGCCGGTATGTTCGGCTTTACCGAGAAAGCTTATTTTGAGGCCGACGATGCTGCTTATGATGTGCCGCAGGTTGATTTTTAGGGGGCGGTTGGCGGTTATGAGAAAACAAATTTTCCCTCGCCCGGCGGTTTCCGTTCTCTGTGCGGCGGTGATAATGCTGCTCCCGGCGCTGGCCGCTTACGCCGTGGTGCAGCCCACGCGTGCCTTTTATGTCAACGATTCGGCCGATGTGCTGACGGCGGCCACCGAGGAGTATATCGTGTCAACCGGCAGCTCGCTTGCGGCTCAAACAGGCGCTCAGATTGTGGTGGTCACCATTCCCACTCTCGGCGGAGAATCGCTGGAAGAATACGCCACCGAGCTGTTTCGCACCTGGGGTATCGGTGATAAGGAACAAAATAACGGTCTGCTGCTGCTCTGCGCGGTAGAGGACAGACTTTTTCGGGTAGAGGTAGGCTATGGCTTGGAGGGTGACCTGCCTGATGGCAAAACCGGCCGTATGCAGGACGAATACCTTATACCTTATCTCCGCCAGAATTTATTTGATGAGGGTATTAAAAACTGTTACAATGCTTTTCTGGCCGAGGTTGCGGCAATTTATGGCGTGACTGTTACCGCCGATGCGCCTGTTTCGCCCAATGCCATGGGTGAGGTGTCGGGCGAGGTCATGTCGGCGGTGGTTGGCGGCCCGCTGGTGCTTATGCTGGCCGGTCTGGTGCTGCTCTCCGGCACCCTGCTGAGGAAGCTGCTGTTCGGTGGGGTGTCGGCTGCGGTATTTGCCTTTGGCTGGCTGACACTGGGTAGCTTTCCCGGTGCGCTGCTGCTGACAATTTCCGGCCTGGTGCTTGCCTTTTATACCAAAAAAATTGCTGACCATAAACCCACCAAACGCATTTATGATGATAATGACGACGATTATCACCGTTACGGCGGCTTCGGCGGAGGTTTCCGGGGGGGCGGTTTTGGCGGAGGCTTCGGCGGCGGAGGCGGTTTCAGCGGTGGCGGCGGCAGCAGCCGCGGCTTTTAATCCTAAACCAAAAAATAGAGAACAGGACATTTTTCGCCTTGTTCTCTATTTTTTATTTTAGGCAAGCGTTGGCCTGCTTTTTTCAGCCCGTTTTTGTGACATAGTGAAATCCCGCTAATGGATCATAAGAACGTTATTACGTTTGTTTGCTACGGTATTATGCTGGCCAATAGAGAATCCTGTCCTCTACCGGGGCGATTATTCAGGCACGGAACTAATTTTGATTTTCTTTTTAGCTTTGCAGATCATATACCCTCAGAAAAGGAAATGTCGGCTTTTGTGAATATGCTTAAACGCGAAATTGCGTATTTTCATCAGTTTGAAGAAATATTATCCAATAGCAGGTCGCGTAATCGAAAACGCTACTTTATGTTGGAAAAGAATTTCATCTTGAAGAAATGGAATGATAATAAAGTAAACGATAAAATCAGCCGATGAAGAATCCTAAGGTTCCTCATCGGCTGTTCGTTATTATTCAAAGGAAACGGGTTTGGTTTCTCCGGTGGCGAATGCGTTGGGGCCGGGGTCCGACATAGAGAAATACATTTTCGCGGCTTTGGTCGTGCCGAAATCGCGGTTAGAGCCTGAGTTCTGTACCTTGTTAAAGGCATCGCGGAACATTTGATTATGCGCTTCCTCGCGGTTCAAGAGAAAATCAATGGTCTCTCGTACCTTTTTGTCGTTGATCTGACGGTAAAGGTATTCATAAACAACCTTGGCACGCTGTTCGGATGCGATGTTGCTCAGCAGGTCGGCGCACAGATCCCCCGTAACCGTCACGTAATCGGCAGTCCAGGAGTAACCCGAAGCGTTGATAAGACCGGGATTCAAGCCAAGTATCACGTGGGACTGAATCTCACCGCAGGGCACCGTTTCGGCATCAACGTCGTGACCGTTTAAGAGGTTGATGGTCTGCGCCACCATCTCCATGTGACCAAGCTCCTCCGCTGCAATATCAAGAAACAGATCCTTGATCGCGGGGTCTTTGATTCGAAAGCTCTGGGACATATACTGCATCGCCGCCTTCAGCTCGCCGTTGCCGCCGCCGAGCTGTTCCTGCAAAAGTGCCGCATACTGCGGATTGGGTTTCTCCACCGCCACGGGATGAAAAAGCATCTTTTCGTGTTTGAACATTTCATTACCTCCGTTTGTTTGATATTAGATATTCTTTCCAATTTCCAAACGGATATTCAAACACAACGAAAATACGCCCGTATCAACAAGGAGCCAATAGTTATGGCACAATGCTTGTATAATAGCAATTTCGCCACTTTTTATATACCGACTCTGCTTCCATATACAGAATATTGGCCGACAACTATCATGGTGAAGCCTTAATTACGACGAGAAATGCTTGGAAGTCCGAAATTGAAATTATGAAGAATGTAGTTTCGAGCCTTAGTGATGCCAATGGACAAAATAATTTTTGAATATGACATACCTCGACTTGGCAAACGAATTGACATCGTTTTCCTTTATCACGGAATTGTATTTTGCCATGAATTTAAGGTTGGTGAGTCGAAAATTCTTGAATCCAACATTGACCAAGTTTAGGACTACGCTTTGGCTTTGAAGAACTTCCATAAATTTAGTGAAGACAAGGTTATCACTCCTATTTTAGTAGCTACAAATTATTCTAATCGTAGCACCTCTATACAAATGTCGGTGTATGGGAATACACTCACACGGCTTTCTTAGCGGCACAAAGGTCTCCGTAGAATTGTTATAGTGGATAACACCGGAAAATTCAAGTTTCCGCCGTATCTGCGGCGAAAATGCTGAAGTTACACTCGTTAGGGATTTTGCGGTTTTCGGCGTTTCTCTGTACCGAGGTCGCAACCGCCATTTTCCCCCTTTGACCATGGTTGAGATGTGGTCAAGTCTGATTTGAAACTTGAACTTTTAACGCAGAAAAACCGCCTTAAAAGGCGGTTTTTCCAAAAGTGACAGGACTCGAACCTGCGGTATCCTGTTCCCAAACAATTTGAAAAGATTTTTTCTGGTGATTTATAGCGCTTTTCCGTGCTTTTCAGTCGGTTTCCGGTACTCTTTAGGCCTCTTTAGAACTGCGTTTCACAGGTAGTCCGAAGCTGTCTGTGGTCATTTATGTGGTCAAAAACGCTTCCCGTCCTGGGCCGGTGAAAATCACCGATTTAGGGCGGGAAGCGTTTTCGCGTTTCTGTTTGTCGCATTGTAACTCTGAGCAGGAGGTTATGCAAGTCCTTTCTGCTCGGTGCGCAGCTCAAAGTTTGCGGCGCTATAAACAAGGAAATAGGGTGTTAATCCTCTGCATATTCAAGCTCGTTCAACACTTCTAACAAGTAACGGTCTTTGAAATGGCCATCAGAGTAATACGTAAGGGTCTTAAATGCCTTGCTGAAACCAATTATAAGCAGGCCAAACATAATCAGTCCGACGATCTGCGTCAGGGCTGCACTATCGTTGTTTTCATACATAATGGCCGATACAATTGCACCGATAGGAACGCCGACAAGAATGTTATAGGCATTAGTACTTATGGTGTTATATGGCTTGGCTTGTTTCTCCAGGCGAGCCGTACACTCTGTCTTCAGCGCTTTTCGTTTTGAAGCAGAATCGATTTCGCAAGAAGCTAAGGATGATTTCAAATCCTGTATGTACTGTTCGTATGCTCCTCTTGCTTCCGTGAGCTCACGCTTTCGTTCTTCTGCGTTATAGATTTTTTCGCAACTGAACTCCAAAATGATAGGAACTAAAAATGCTACTGGGACAGGAATTATATAATACGGCTTTTCAGGAATGAAAAAAGCAAGCAGGCCGAAAGCGATCATAGAGCCGATTAATACGGCCATCATTACCCAGTAGCCTTTCTTGAAAAGCTTTTTCATTTCACTGAATGACCTGTTTTTCTTAAGTACTTTATCTGAGCATTTGCTATAGACTTCTCGGCGCACTTCAAAATACTTGTATGTCATATAAATACTTTCTTTCTCTCTTTCTTTATAATATCGAAAAATGCTGATGCCAAGGCGTTTTTGTAATTCTATCGACACACGCAGAAAATGCCGCCACATGCTCCTCATGAATCAAGCAAAAGAAATAGCGTTGCGATGTCGTTCGGAACTTGAAGCCAAGACTTGCTGCTTGCGGGAAAGCACCACTTTCTATCAGCTTTCTGTTTTGGGCTATGTAAAATTCATCTGGCCGTCTCGCTTTATGCTGATAATATATCACGCTGGCGCCAGCGCGGTAATACTCAGTCAATTCAAACGGCAGCACGAACTTGTTGCTCTTGGGTGTGCCATCGGCAGATGGAACCATCAGCCCATTATCCGGATCAACAAATACGATATCGCAATTCTGCAGTTGCTGCAGCGCCCGGCTATGCCATTCCCAGCGGAGCGTCTGGCGTTCAGATCTGTCTGCACCTTCAAAATCAAGCGTCTTAGAATAAAAAGTTGCCTGCAAAATGTCAGGATGCTCCAAGGCGCTGACCTCCCGTTTGCCTGAATCAACAATCTCTCCCAACGCAAACCATAATTGCTCATCGCAGGCACGGAAGGCGCCGTTTTTCAAATAGCCAATGTGGCGACCGTCTCCATTATGGGTTTCGTCAGAGGTCAAATACCAATTCACGCCAATGGATAATCCGGTTCGGCTGAGCTGGCGAAGTAATCCCAGCTTTCCGAAATCACCAATATCTCCGGTATAACGGTTTTGCATGGCGTACACCCCCTCACGGAAAGTATGGTATCAAAAACGGTGTCCAATAAACATCCCTGTATAGCGGATCGATGGATCTGCTGTCATTTTATAGAATAATCGAAAAGCAGAAAACAAACAAGGGATAACCGAAATCCTGGCGACAAAAAACGCTCCCCGCCCCAAATCGGTGATTGTTCACCGGCCAGGGCGGGAAGCGTTTTTTGCGTCAATCTTCTGAAAACAGGTCGTCAACATCGATCTTGTTCCAACGCTCAGGGTTGAGCGGGTCTGGGAACTCTGTCTGCATATACTCCTTCTTCCACTTCAGCTTCTCGATAAATGGCCGAATATCGTAGCTGGAGTATTTTCGGGCACCGCGGAGAATGGTGATGATCTCATTGCCCCACACCCGCTCGTTCCAGCCCTGGTAGCACTCATAGACGCTGAGCTCCGGGTCGGTCACCTCTGTGATGCTGCCCCCGTAAGAGATAAGCAGACAGTCGTCTTTCAGATAGTGATTGCTGAAACGGCTGGGGATGTACAACATGTCAGTGATGCCCTTGGTGGACATATAACCGAACCGCTTGTAGTAGCGGCCGTACAGATACCACTCCGGCAGATCTTCGGGTCTGATTTTCGTGCGGTAATGACCGGAAAACAGAGTGCCGTCCTCGTTGGTAATATAACGAATATGCCTTCCTACACGCTTATAATCCCCGAGGGTATAAAGCGTGTTTTTGAATCTGTTTGACATTTGAAACTCACCTCATTTGTAACGCTCATTCTTAGAGTTGCTGTATTGTAGCTCTGTGTGCAGGATTATGCAAGTCCTTTCTGAAGGGTACGCAGCTCAAAGTTTGCGGCGCTATAAACAAGGAAATAATGGCAAATGGAAGCTCTGAGAATATATAGAGGGATTGATTTTGCCGCCCAATCGTTATATACTAAAAACACCGTGTGACAGTTTTCTCTGAATTTTGGGTTATAGACATAGAAAAATCCTTTAATTTCAATGGTTTTACAAATATCAAAAAAAGCTGTGCAAGCAATTAATTATTTATTATAAATAGCGCAGTGTGACATTCTTTGGCGGAGGTATGTATATGTCCAAAAAGGTTGTGACTCTATTAAATAAATATGGTCCAATGCTTTCTGGCGAACTTGCCAGGAAATTCGAGCAGGAATATGGGGCCTCCAATACAGCTGCTCGCCAGGCTTTATCTCGTGCCCAAAAGCCGGTCAACAAGATATGTACCCTTTCGTTTGATAAGAATCAGAAATTCTTTTATCTTGAGAGCCAATATAAGTCCACCCGATATATTGAGCGCTTAATGGATGCCATAAAGCAGGCATCCCAAATTAACTGGATTTATATCTGTGCATTTCGGTCTCAAAATGGCTTTGTGGCCAAGAGCGTTCTGCCCTCTCTGGTGTCATCGCCAATCAAGAATGTGAAAGGACACAAGCTTCACCAGAGAGTGATTGACGATTTGTTGAAGTGCGACATTATCACAGAGTATAACGAGACTCATTGGATGCTTTCCGAATGGGTCGCTACGCAGAAGTCCAGTGTCGCCCGCGCAGCAGGTCTTGAAACCGTAAAGAAACAAGTTGTTAATGACTTCGCATCCTGGGCGCAGAACATTAACCTGATCGGCTATGATTCAGCCAAAACGCTTTCCGAATCGGCGGAATTCGCAAACTTTCAGTGGGCACTAACAGCTCCTGCATACATTCAGCCCCTATATGATACCGAGAAAACTCGGCCTGGTTTTGTTGTTGCGGATATCTTTTACGGTCGCACGGCCACCGAGGAAGATATTAAATTTTTCCTGGACAAGCTTTCTGTCATCCGTACCTTTAAAAAGCTACCCGCATTTATGCCTGTGTTCTTGGTCGAAAACATCTCTCGGGAAGCGTTGATGGCGCTGAAAGAAAACAAAGTAATAGTGGCGATCATAAAGAATATATTTGACGAAAAGTACGCCGAGCTGTTGGCGGAAATCGTTAGTGTGTTTTCTCACTCCAGCGCGATCATCTCCAAGAACCCGGAAAAAATCGAAATGCTATTCAGAGAAATTGCAAAGGCAGAAGGCCGATATAATGATATTATCGGAGATATGTTTGAGCTCCTTGTTGGATACTACTACCAGCACGTTGGTTACCGTTACTTGGAGATTAGAAAACATATACAGATCCCTGATTCGAATAATGAAAACGAAATCGATGTATTGGTTGAGCGCGACGGAGAAATCATCATCGTTGAATGCAAAGCAACAAAATCCCCTCTTGACCATGTCTATATTGAAAAGTGGCTATCTCAGACGATTCACCGCATTAGATCCTGGGCGTTGAATCGATACCAAGATGGGCAAAAACTGAAGTTTCAGCTATGGTCGTTAGGCGGCTTTACCCCGGAGGCAATTTCTCTGCTAACTTCAGCAGCCGATCGTACCAGGAAGTATGAAATTGAGTTTTTCGACAAAGGCCAGATCCTTGATATGGCCAAGGCTCACAAAGTTCAACCGGTGGTCGAAGTCTTGCAGCAGCATTTCCAAGCACCGCTCGAGAAAACAATTAAAAAAACATCTGAAATAAGATGTTAGTTTGCTATGGCAACATGATAACGGGCTCGGATAGAGGTTTCACCCTCTACCCGAGTTCTTATTATATAAGCTAAAAATCGTGCGGATTTATTATTTTCTTGCTCTTTCTGACTGAATATGCTATCATAATATACAACGCTGTCAGTGTTGTAATAGGCCTCGGCAGTATGGCTACATAAACCCAATGCTCTGCCAGGCGGCAGAGCATTTTTCGTATATCAGTATGGAGGAGATTGTTTTATGGCTGTCAGTTATAAAAAGCTCTGGAAGCTGCTCATCGACAAAGACATGAAGAAGAAAGACCTGTGTGAAAAAGCTGGTATCAGCCCGGCGTCCGTCACCAAGATGGGCCGGAATGGCCATGTTACCACGGAGATTCTCCTGAAGATCTGTACCGCACTGGATTGCGGTGTTGAGGACATTATGGAGATTATTCCTGACTAAGGGATAGGTATGATTGGCTAAATGTATCTCTTTACAAACCACTCTACAACAGGAGGTGGATAGAATGGTTGATAATGTTTTTATCCAGTGCGATTACTGTAAAACTAAAATACGTATGCGCTTTCAAATGGGCTACTTTGATATTCCCTTTGACTTTTGTTGCCCAGAGTGTGGGGTACACATCCATGGTTTGAGAGAAATTGTGAAAGGCCATTCGACAACGATCAATAACGCGTCTGTTACTGATTTTGATTTGGACACACCACATTATTATGCAGATTTCTCTGTTGAACTACCCCATGCGAAAATAGCAAAATATGAATCCATCGAAAAATTGGCGGAAGCTGGATTTAGTCCGTTTTTGATGACCTCGCGTCTATACGGAAACGATGACTATGTAAAATTGATTAAGAACATACAGCATTTCCTTGCCTTCAGAGACTCCTTCTGGCCAAAACTAATGCCTCTGTATGATTTGTTTTTTAACGGGAGGATTGATTTGACGCAGGAGCATTTTTTGAGAATCTCGCAAAGATTTGAAGTCAAAAACGAACTCGACGCGCTGGTAGCCTTGCACCAGTCAACTGTTTTAGGGTTGAGGTCTATTCTGGATGATAGTGCACTCGAGATATTTATGGAAGCATCCAAAAGAATTACCGCACCGGCAACACTTGCGAAGCTGAAGAGCTTTGTTATTGCTCTGGGAGGGAAAGGACACTTCAACTCTTTATCTAAGCGTCTTATCAAAATATACTCGCGATGGATGACAGACTTTGAAAAATACATTCCCGCTACGATGCTTTCACTTGGTGGTGTCGCAGACAAATTTGATAAAGAAGTCTTTGGTATTGCAACGACCAGTTTCGAGGACATGAAGTCGTTCTACGCTGATAGTTATGAATTGATTCTCGATTTTGTTGATGTTGCGGTCGGGTTGAATAATATTGCTATTCGAGGCGATTACAATTCCTTTCCGCCAAATAGTATAAAAGTCAAAAAGAAGAATCAAGTTGAAACCTTCGAGGAATATCGAGAGCTTATAAAATCCACAAGGCTCACTCTTCTGATTGATAATGAGCCATTCAGCAAGGCGATACCTCTGAACCGAAATGTACGTAATGCAATTGCTCATTTTAACTACGATTTTGATTCCGGAAGCCAAAAAATCATTTTCAGTGACAAACACAAAAACAGAGAAAACACTGTTGAACTGTACTTGATTGACCTTGCGCTTCTTTGCTATGAGAATATGACTATCCTCGTTTATTTGGACGAACTTTTATATACGCTGCGAAAAATCGCATACTTAAGCGAAGGCATGTGTCCTCATATAAAACGGCCTTAACCAACAGGGTTGATTTGGAGTTCAATAGAAGGGAACTTACATATGAACGGTAACGCACAAAAACTAATCAAATATATGGATGGTGCCTCCAAGCGATTTATTATCCCGGTTTACCAGCGGAACTATGACTGGAAGATGGAACATTGCAAGCAGCTCTATGATGACCTGGTCAAAGTCATCCGGCAGAATCGAAAGAGCCATTTCTTTGGCAGTATCGTTTCTGTCCAGAGCGAAACTGGCACAATGGAGGAGTTTCTCATCATTGATGGTCAGCAGCGCCTGACCACCATCTCCTTGCTCCTTTTAGCCATCTATCATTTGCTTTGTTCTGGAAAGCTGGTATCTCAGGACCGTCAGCTCACGGACAAGATTCTCAAGAGGTATCTGGTTGACGAATTCGAGCCGGAAGAAAAGCGCATCAAACTGAAACCCATCAAGAATGACCAGAAGGCTTTCGGCATTCTTTTTGACAAGGACGAAGAGCGTATTCCTGATTCAAATCTGACGATAAACTATCAGTACTTCTATGACCGCATTCTGCGGGAAGAATTGAGCATTGATGAGCTGTTTGATGCCATCTGCAGGCTGGAGATCATCAACATCTCGCTGAATCACGAGGACAACCCTCAGCTTATCTTTGAGAGTCTGAACTCCACGGGACTTGACCTGAGCGAAGGTGATAAGATCCGCAACTACATCCTTATGGGGCTTCCCAATGACCAGCAAACCAAGTTCTATGAGAAATACTGGAACCGCATCGAAATCCATACCGATTATGATGTTAGTTCCTTTGTCCGCGATTATTTAAGTATCAAGCAGCAAAGCACACCTAACATGAACAGTGTCTATCCGGCATTTAAGAAGTATGTAGAGGATGCGGAGCAGGCAGATCTTGAACCGTTGCTTAAAGATTTGCTCGAATATGCGAAGCGATACGCACTTCTCCTGAGAGGCGGTCATTCTAACGAGCGTCTCAACGGTTGTATTTACCGGCTGAATCGACTGTCCACATCGGTTACGCGTCCGTTCTTGTTGGAAGCTCTTCGCCTTCGTGAAAGCGGCGTTTTGTCCACTGATGAACTCGTTGAAATATTCCAATTCACGGAAAGCTATTTGTTCCGCCGCACTATCTGCGACTTACCTACCAATGCCTTGAACAAGATATTCCTTCTGCTTCATCGTGAGATCATTCGAATGGATGGTAGCGAAGAAAATTACGCAGAAAAGTTCAAATACGCTCTTCTCAGCAAAAAGGAACGTGCTCGCTACCCCTCCGATGATGAGTTTGCGGAGTGTATGTCTACGCGCAACATCTATGGCATGAACCCGAAAAACAAGCTGCATCTCTTTGAACAGCTGGAGAACGCAGGAACTGGGGAAACCAAGGATGTCTGGGGTCATCTGGATCGTGGTGAGTACTCTATCGAGCATATCATGCCTCAGCATCTTACCGCCGCGTGGGTGACGACGCTTGGAGAAGAGCACGAAATGATTCACACGAATTGGCTCCATCGCCTGGCCAACCTGACATTGACGGCTTACAATTCTCGCTATTCCAACAGCCCGTTTGCAGACAAGCGAGATATGGCTCACGGGTTTAAGGATTCTGGTCTGCGAGTCAATCAATGGATCGGACAGAAGGATAAGTGGGGATTATCCGAACTCGAGGAACGAGATCAGCTTTTGCGCAACAGAGTCATTGATATTTGGCCCTATCCTACCTCCTCTTATCATCCGCCGGAAAAGCAGATGGACTCCGTTTCTCTGGATGAGGACATTATCCTCACCGGTCGCATCCTCTCCAAATACAGTTTCAAAGGCGCAGAGCAGCCTGTGGCAAGCTGGGCAGATATGTATCAGCAGGTCATTACGATGCTCCACTCTGAGAACAAGGCCGTTTTAACGAAGTTGGCTGTATCGCAAGACGCTGCGGTAGATTTGTCTCTCCATTTCAGCATGAGCTCGACAGCTTTCAATTCCTGTCGCCAAATCGATACAAACCTGTATGTTTGGACAGGAACAGATACGCAGTATAAAATCAATATCCTGCGCAAGATTTTTGCGTTGTTTGGTGTTTCTGAAAGTGAGCTCGTCTTCTATCTCAGAGATGAGGAGACTTCTGAGCCTGTTGCCGGAACACGGCACGAGATCCGCAAGAAATATTGGGAATACGCGCTTCCGCGGATCAAGGCTTCTTTCGGCGAAAATGGACCTTTCAGCAACGTAAATCCTGTGACGAATAACTGGATCGCGGGCTTCGTTGGTGTTTCAGGTATCCATATCGACTGCATTGCAAACTACGATGAATCCCGTGTTGAGTTCTATTTGGGTATGGCATCCAAGGAGCAGAACAAATCTCTGTTTGATTTCCTGTTTGCACGGAAAGATAGCATCGAGGAAACCATGGGTACGCAATTGATTTGGAGCCGCATGGATGACAACAAGGCAAGCAAAATACATATTTCTTTGCCCGGTGCGGATATCTCCAAAGACACCGATTGGCCTCGCATGACGAAGTTCCATGTAGATGCCAGCAAGAGGCTGTATTTTGCGTTTAAGGAGCCCTTAGAGCAGTATTTCAACATTTCCTTATAAGGAGCAATTGTTATGCTACACCACGGTCTTTATGAACAAGTCATCAATAATGCCCTGACCAGCGAGCTTGCGGAGATCCCGGAAGCCCGCAAGGCTGTTGCGCCCATTGATAAGGCGGAAGCATCCAAGGTGTTGGCGCAGTATCTGGCGGATGTCGTTCAGAAGGGCCTGGATAATGTTTTGGACAATGGCGGGGATATCTCTGCCCAGATCGAGCTGACTAACCAGATCGTCGACCTCATTCAAAGCACAACAAAAGAAGCTGACTCTGCCGCGCTGGGCGTTGACCAGCGCGCAGAGCAGCTTCTTGCTCTTTTACGGGAGGCAGATCCCCGGTTGGCTATTGGCAAAACTGCTGCAGATTTGAGCCGCCCGGAGAGTTCGATTGCCCAGAGTTCTCTTTTTACCGGTGCCACCCATGAGCCGCAGCTATACGCTGAGCTCAAGAAAGAAATTGCCTCCGCCGACCGCATCGATATGTTGGTGTCCTTCATCAAGTGGAGCGGTCTTCGTCTCTTGATGGACGAGCTTCGGGAGTTTACCGAAAACGGCGGAGAACTGCGCATTATCACCACCTCCTACATGGGTGCTACGGATGTAAAGGCCATCGAGGAGCTTCGGAAGCTCCTAAATACTCAGGTGAAGGTCAGCTATAATACCAAGACCACTCGCCTCCATGCTAAGGCATACATCTTCTACCGCAATACTGGTTTTACGACGGCCTATGTCGGCTCCTCTAATCTGTCTAATGCAGCGTTGACCAGCGGTCTGGAATGGAATACCAAGGTCACCAGGCGTGACCTGCCTGAAACCATCGATAAGATTGCCGCTACTTTTGAGTATTACTGGAACGACCGCGAATTTGAATACTATGCAGAAGACCAGAAAGAGCGACTGGCACGTGCACTGAAAGCAGAAAAATACTTCGACACCAACAATGCCGAAGTCTACACCATGGATATCACGCCCTACTCCTATCAGCAGGAAATCTTGGACAAGCTGGATGCAGAACGCAAGGTTCGTGGCTATACCCGCAACTTGGTGGTCGCTGCCACCGGCACAGGTAAAACAGTCATCTCTGCACTGGATTACAAGCGCTTCCGCAAACAGAATCCGGATAAGCCTTGCCGCCTTCTCTTTGTTGCCCACAGAGAAGAAATTCTCAAGCAGAGCCTGTATACCTTCCGAGCTGTGCTCAAGGACGCCAATTTCGGTGAAATGTTCGTGGGCAATTATAAGCCCGAAAGCATCGATAACCTGTTTATCTCCATTCAAACCTTTAACTCTCAGGACTTCACGGCGAAAACAGCTCAGGATTTCTACGATTACATCATCGTGGACGAGTTCCACCACGCGGCAGCTCCGACTTATCAGAAGCTGCTGGCCTACTATCAACCTCGTATCCTGCTGGGTTTAACGGCTACCCCGGAGCGTATGGATGGCAAGAGCGTTCTGCCATACTTCAACAATCGCATTGCGGCGGAAATACGCTTGCCGGAAGCCATCGACCGTAAACTTTTGTGTCCATTCCAGTATTTCGGTGTTACCGATACCGTGGATCTGGATGCACTGAAGTGGTCTGCCGGCGGCTATCAAAAGAGCGAGCTGGAGCATGTCTACACCTTCAGCGGTGCTATGGCCAACCGCCGTGCTGACCATGTTGTGTCCTCGCTGCTGAAATACGTAACAGACATCGATGATGTAAAAGGCCTCGGATTCTGTGTAACGGTAGATCACGCAGAGTTTATGTGCCGTTACTTCAACGACCACAATATCCCCTCCATGTTCCTGACAGGTAACTCCCCAGACGAGGAAAGAAAAACCGCCAAGCAACGCTTGGTGGCTGGTGATGTGCGATT
>JAFQHN010000006.1 GCA_017397935.1 Bacillota bacterium | reverse complement strand
TGTTCTTTCGGTTGCCGGTGAAACTCCGGTCTTGTACTATTATACATTTGCCGCCGAACTGTATGCCCTGACAGACGGTGAAGACGGCGGCGTTGTTACCAAGCTTACCTCTACGCCTAACTATACGGGAGTAAATTTCCCCAATTCTTATGAGCAGATCGCTATGGATAATGCAGGTAATATTTATTGCTATAATGAGTCGGGGTATCTCTTCTGTTATGGTCCGGCGGCTTGTGAGGTGCCTGCCATTACGGCAGATTTGTCCACTTCGCAGGTGAAAGTGGATATTGATGCTGCTGCTGATGCGCTGAGTGTAGCTGCCGAGGTTGCTGACGGTGGTACATTATCGTATCAATGGCAATACAGCAGCGATGGTATGGCTTGGAGTAATATTGCAGGTGCTGCTGCGGAAAGCTACACCCCCGGCAGCGCGGCGGCCGATGAGGGTACTGCATATTACCGTTGTGTTATTACCAACAATAAGGACGGCAAAACGGCCTCTGTCCACAGCAGCGCAGCTGAAATATTGGTAAAAGATTTAAGCACGGATACCACCTTGAACGTTATGGTAAACGAAGGTAACAATGCCGGTACCGGCAAAAATCCGGCTAAGGCCACTCTGCGTGAGGATGGCATTATCGCCTTAACAGGCCATAATTCTAAGGTTACCAATCTTTGGCTGGGTGCTGTAGACGAGGGCAGTATCAGCGGTCTGGAGCTGTATTATGGTATTCCCGCTAATAAGACAATCAATTTTACAAATAAACCATCCAGCAATGTATATGATGGCACAACCTATAACGGATACTACAGATATAGCGCGTATGAATTGCCGATAGTTGCCAGGGTCGAGGTGATGGCAGAGGATGGCGTAACCGGGCAGTATCATTACATTGTTATTGAGAATGATACTGAGACAGGCAAGTATATTGTTGCTGTTGATGGTTTTACCGTGGATAGTGAGTATTACAACGCAGAAAACGGCATCAACTTTACTGCGGCAGGCCAAACAGTAACGCTGGAACCTGTTGTTACCACCATTGGCAGCGGTGATTTGAAAACTGTTGGCGGTTGGGTAAGCTCTAATGAGGAAGTAGCCACGGTAAAAGACGGCGTTGTGACTTGCGTGGGTAATTATGGCACCGCTGACATTACTTACAGCAGTGGCCGTGTTTCCGGGACTTTGACGGTTAGATTTGTTGACCCGGAGCACAGCACCCATACTTACGTTGACGGTAAATGCTCTGTTTGCGGTGAAGCTGAACCCGGTGCATTGAAGGCCTTTGTTACGCTGGTAGACCCGGAGGGTAAAGTGGCAGTTGCCAAGGATGGGATTACCGAACTTTATAAGGCAGGACTGACAGTGACTGACGCTGATGGTGACGGCAAGGTAACTGTTAATGATGCTTTTATTGCTATGCATACGGCATACAGCACCAATGGCGCAGCAGACTTTGTTACCGAGGAAAGCCAGTACGGCCTCTATATTTCCAGAATGTGGGGCGTTGATAACGGCAGCGTCAGCTATCTTGTGAATAACCGTTCGGTTCTTACGCTTTTGACGGAATTAAAAGCAAATGATGTTATCAATGCGTACTTCTACCGTGATACAACGTATTATTCTGATCTCTATGCTTATTTTGAGGATGACACCGTTGATATGACTGTTGGCAAATCCGGTTCTTTCAGCGTCAATGGT
>JAFQHN010000005.1 GCA_017397935.1 Bacillota bacterium | reverse complement strand
GCCAAAGTGCCGCCGATGAGTGCGGTTGCGGACAAAGCCACTACCATGCACAGAGATAAAAACTTTTTCTTCATAATAAATCTCTCCTTTTTATGTAAAAATTTTATTGGATCTTTATAACAGTTGCCGCTTGGGCAACAAACTACCATAGTGGGTTAATTTGTTTCGCCGGTATTCTCTTCCAGTTTAACATCTGCAACTTTCTGCCATGCTTCCTGAACAGTGAAAGGAGTATCGTTGTTCTTCCAATACTGAGAAGCATAAGCAGTAAAAGTCAAGGTAGGCATATTATCAGCGCTCAGCGAATTCATCATTTCCTTAGTAACTTCGGGTTTGGTCAGCACCTGATTGGGTCCCCAAGTGTACTTCACACCGTTAAAGGTGTACTCGCCTTCGCCGAGGATCTTGATGTTGCGGTCATTCTTGACATCGTTTGCATAGCAATAATAGACACCGGGCACCGAAGCATCCTTTTCGTCGGTCAGCTGCGTCCAGTTATGCTCGTCAATTTCATAAGCGATAAAGTCATTGAAGCTGTAAGCCGTGCCGTCCACAGTCACCTCACCGCCCTGCTCTTCCACCTTGATGAATACCCAGCAATCTTCGCTTCCTTTTTCAACTGTCAGCCAAGGGTCTTTCGGAATCGTCCAGCCGGGAATCATCTTGTAGTTTGTCACGCCGGTTGTTGTTTCCTCTTCCGTCAGCTTGTCGGTTGCGGCATCATATTTATGTTCCTGCAAAGTAATCTTAATATCGCTGGTGGTGAAAACATTTTTGACCTCGTTGGTTTTTGATGTCAGCCAGGCCATCGTACCGCCCAAAGAACAGCCAATAACCAAAGCAACAGCCAAAACCAGCGCAATCGTTTGTTTCTTCATATCATTTCCTCCTTTCCTTAATATTTTGCCAGGGGAATATTTCAACAGATGTCGGCACGCAAACGCTCAACATCCGGTGAAACCAAAAGGTTAATTCTGCTTGCCAACAAATGCAGCCCATGCCGCATCCGCATCATTAAACCCGGCAGCCTGAATGGCGTGGGCTTCGACGGAAATCACCATGTTCTCAAGGTAAGCGATCTCGTCGTTGGTCACTCCACCGGGAACGGTCAGAGTGGTGAACAGTGCGGGCAGCTCGGTAGCAGTTTCGCTCTTGGCCACGGTGGTCTTGTAGCGGAATTCATAAGTGCGGCTGATCGTGCCAGCCGTTTCATCCTTTGTGGTCACAGGGTCGCCCTTGTATGCCCAGTCACCGTGAATGTCCAGCCAAGGGGCAAACAGATTGTCCGTCTTGTACTTGGCAAACACATCATCAGCCGCTGCTTTGTAAGTAACCTTAGCCATCATACGCACATAAGCTTTCTCGCTGCCTGCCTCAACGGTAACTGTGGGGTCCTTGGTATAGCTGTGCCCCGGCAGCAGATGATATTTCTGAGAAGGCTCCTTGTCAGTAGGAGTCCAACGGTCAGCCTCATCCACTTTTTCAACAATTTTCCCATCTTTCAGCGGCTGACCGGCTTCATTTACATCAGCCTCATCCAAACTAATGTATACCTTGCCAACCGTGAATGTGTTGCTCACTGCCCCAGTATCCGTAAGGTAGGCCATGGTGCCAAACACCGACGCCGCCATCAAGGCCGCTGCGGACAATGCCACACCCAAAATTTTCCTCTTCTTTTTCATCGTTTACTCCCCCTTTGCTTCTGTCTGCGCTTCCTCCTGCGCTTCTGCCGCGGTGCCATCTTCCTTGCCCCGCCTGCCCTTTTTGGTTTTCTTGTTTTCTTCATCGCTGCCAAACAAATCCGGCAGCAAAATCAACAGCATCAGCACCGCCCCTGCGGAAATCGCCACATACATTCCGGGCGGATTTTGCACATAATTGGCCAGATAACCCAACTGCGGAATAGTAAATACCGGGCTGCCAATCACATTTTTATAATGTACCAAACCACCGTCAACAGCATTGTTGGCGTCACCCTTGGTACGATAACGCAGTACCTCCGGGTTCTCATCATCCGGCACAACCTCCACCACCCGATGAGTAGCCACAGTATTCTCATCCAGCATAAAGGTAATAACATCACCGTCCGCCAGATAAACTTGTCCACCACTCTCAAAGCTTGCCGCACCCTGCGGCACGGTTTCACCCTCGGCCAGCTTAGTACAGCCTTGCAGTTCGGTATAATCCACATTTTTTACATAAATCAAGCTGCCCACATGGTATGTAGGCTCCATCGAACCGGACAGCACCGAGAACACCTGAAAGCCCACCAGCCGCACACCGGCCAAAGCTATCGCCAAAATAACCACAATTACCACCAACAGCGTGGTAAAAAAATCCCAAATTTTCTTAAACTTATCCAGCATTTCTCCAACTTTTCCCTTTTTATTCTCCCTATCTCTTTACTTAGAATTGTCTGTTTTTCTCAACAAATGCCACGCCACTGCAAATGCAAAGCGCGTGCCTATTCATACCGCGGCCAGCTCGGGCCAAAACCGCACCGCAACCTCTGCCCCGTCCTTAATAACCTGGATTTTAATAGGGTTGGCCGCCGCCCAGCCATCATTTTCCGCCGCCATAGCCTGCCAGCGTTCATAATAATCCACAAAACCGTCAAAAAGCACTTCTTCCGCTCTCTGACGCACCTCGGCAGCCTCCTCAATATCGGCATAAGCCCCCAGATAATACTGTTTCTTCTGGAACACAATCTTGGCCACATATTTACCCCGGATGAGATAAACTCCCTTATAACCGGTGGTGTTATCGGTAGGAATTTTCTTGCTTTTCACCGCCTCCAAAGATGTGCCGTCAATATGCGTCAGAAAACCCGGCAGCTTTTTGTCATGCTCCTTCTTTCGGCAGCCGCAGCTGCGCAGGTTGCCATAAACCAGATGATTATACGCAACATCAATCTCGTTACCGCAATCACAGTGGCACCGCCAGATGACCGAGCCGTTAATATATCGGCTTTTCAGAGGATACAGGGCCACCAAACGATGAAAACGCTGCCCGGCAATATCCACTTTTTTGCCGCCACCTGTATTATTTGCCATTTTTCTGCCCTCCCCGGCACCTGCTGACAAAAGCATCATTTTGTCTATACGGTGCCATATCATAGTTGGCACAAAAAC
Organism: Bacillota bacterium; assembly: GCA_017397935.1. GTDB lineage: Bacteria > Bacillota > Dehalobacteriia > UBA4068 > UBA4997 > Avidehalobacter. Next base: position 1,186 of record JAFQHN010000005.1, on the reverse strand, counting down.
CGCACAAATAAAAAAAACTGCCTCAATAAAGGCAGTAATAGGCAGTTCAATCAATTTTAGGCATAGATAATCAAGGCAGTAACCGGATTTATCTTATTACTGTCTGTTTTTCTATGCCTTATTTTAGTAATTCAGATAATTTATCAGATACTTTAATCGTTGTTTATTTTGTTATTGGGTATGGACAACAATTATTTGTAGTGATATAATATGTATGTAAATACTTTTTATAGACAAAATGATGCTTTTGTCAACTTATCAAACCAAGCCGCGCCATAACCTTGGCGTGTTCCGCTCCGGTACTGATAAGATAAATGCGCGTCGTATCAATGCTGCTGTGCCCCAAAACGTCGGCCAGCCGCACCACATCCTTGCAGACCTGATAAAAAGTGCGGGCAAACAAATGCCGCAAATTATGCGGAAACACCTTTCCTGCCTCCACGCCACAGCTTTTACACAGCCGTTTCATCTCCGCCCAAATTTGTTTTCTGTTCAAACTTTTACCGCTTTTGGTGAGGAATATCTCACCGGAAGCGATTTTTTGTTTTTGGGCATATTGCAGCAGCTTTTTACAAAGTTTCCCCGGCAGCAGAATAGTTCTGGTCTTGCCTTTCAGCGAGACTTCCGCTTTTCCTTGCCGCAGCGCCTCCACCGTGATATACCTTACCTCGGATACGCGGATACCCGTGGCACAAATAGTTTCCAGCAGCAAATGCAAGCGATTTTGCCCATTTTTCTCGGCAGCGGCAAGCAGTTGGGTATAATCATTGCGGGTAAGCTCTCTGGATTTATCACGAAAAACTTTGCGTTGAATTTTCAGGTATTTTACACGGCAATCATCCCACCCCATAAAATTACACAGTGTATTTATCGCTGCCAGCATAGAGTTTACCGTCACCGGCTGATACCCCATAGCTATCAAGTGTTCCTTCCACTCGCCCACGGCCTGCTTGTTTATCTGCCGTCCTCCGGCCCATTCAATAAAATGCCGCACATCGCGTAAATATTTTTCAACCGTTCCCTCACTTCGTTCCTCGTCTTGCAGATATACGGCAAACTCTGCAAGATCTGTCAATGATATATTCTTCTCTGCCATAAATTTTAACCTCCTGATAAAATATTGATTATTATTTTACAGAAAGACAAAAAATATGTTAACCTTCCAAGCCATCAATGCTTCTGATTG
>JAFQHN010000004.1 GCA_017397935.1 Bacillota bacterium | reverse complement strand
GGTTTTCTTATCTTACCACATCAAAGCGCTCTTGTCAACACTTTTCTGTGATATTTTTTTCAAAACTTTCAATCGCTCTTCGCTCTCGTCCGTTTCGGTGCCGCTCGCTGCGGAACGTTTAATATCTTAACACATATCTCACCCCTTGTCAACACCTTTTTCCAACCTTTTTTCACCTTTTCGAAAGTTTTCAACAAAGCACCTGCTAAACCGCCATATATACAGCATCACAAAAAAAAATGAGCGGGGCTTATCCCAAACCCCACCCATCAAAATTATTAGTTTACTCGGCAGTAATTTCAGCGGCCTTTTCCTCCACCGGTGCCGAGAAGGTAATCTTCTGCTGATATTTGCTCAGGAAGACCTCCAATCTATCCATAGCCTTGGCCAAATCCTCAATCCGCGGCAAATACACAATGCGGAAGTGGTCATGGTTCACCCAGTTAAACCCGGTGCCCTGCACGATCAGCACCTTCTGCTGCCGCAAAAAATCCAGCGCAAACTGAAAGTCATCGGTAATATTAAACTTCTTCACATCCAGCTTGGGGAAGATGTAAAAAGCGCCGTTGGGTTTGCCCACCGAGATTCCGTCAATGCTGTTCAAGCGTTCATAAATATAATTGCGCTGCTCATAAATGCGCCCACCCGGCTGCATCAGCTCGTTCAGGCTCTGGTAGCCGCCCAATGCCGTCTGGATAATCGACTGCGCCGGCACATTGGCACACAGGCGCATACTGGCCAGCATTTCCACGCCCTCCATATAATCATGCGCCATATCCTTCTTGCCGGAGAACACCATCCAACCGGCGCGGAAGCCGGCCGCACGGTGCGATTTGGAAAGGCCGTTCAGCGTCACCACAAAAATATCGGGCGCCAAAGATGCCATCGAACAATGCTCCACACCGTCCATCAGCAGCTGCTCATAAATCTCATCACAGAAAATCATCAGCTTATTTTCGCGTGCAACCTGGATAATATCCAGCAGAACCTCCCTGGGGTAAACCGTGCCGGTGGGGTTGTTGGGGTTGATGACTACAATCGCCTTGGTGTTCGACGTCACCTTCCTGCGCATATCTGCAATATCAGGGGCCCAGTTGGCCTGTTCATCACACAAATAATGCACTGCGTTGCCGCCCGAGAGATTTACTGCCGCCGTCCACAGCGGATAATCGGGGGCCGGCACCAAAACCTCATCGCCGTTATCCAGCAGCGCCTGCATGGCCAGCATGATCAGCTCGCTCACGCCGTTGCCGGTATAAATATCATCCAGACAAATATTGGGCACGCCACGCAGCTGATAATGCTGCATAATAGCCTTGCGCGCCGGGAACAACCCCTTGGAATCAGAGTAGCCCTGACATTGCTGCACATTAAACAGCATATCCTTGATAATTTCATCAGGTGCATACAAATCAAAGGCCGCCGGGTTACCGATATTCAACTTCAATACGCTCTCGCCCGAGGCAATCATCTTATCAGCCAGGCTCACAATCGGCCCGCGCACCTCATAACGCACATTACTTAATTTGCTGGATTTCTTAAACTCTTTCACCGTGATCTCTCCCTTATATATCGTAAAAATTTTATTATAAACACAAAAACACCCCAAGCCAACGCTTAGGGCGAATAAAAATCCGTGTTACCACCTAAATTCGGGAAGCTCCCGCACTCTGCCGGCGCCATCACGCCGCTTCGCTATACAGGGCGAATCCCCATGAAGCCTACACAGGCGCTGCCGCCCTTCGGTTCATCTGCTCCAAGACTGCTTCCCACCGCCGCACCGAAGATTTTCACCCACCATCTTCTCTCTGTCAGGCTGCCGCACCGTGGTACTCCTTCTTTTCTCCGCAGTTCATATCCAATTTCAGCGTTTTCGGCCGCAAAACCAAAAACTTTTCTTATTATATACGCAAAGTCCTGTTTTGTCAAATCTCCCATGCCGGCCCTTTTGAGCAAACACCGCGGCAAAACTTTTCCCCCGGAGCAAAAATCAGCACCCAACAACCTGCAAAACTTAAAATTTTTGTTTTGATAACAAATTTACCGCGAAATTTAGCTTCCTGCATTATTTTTCGCATACGATAATCAATTTTTTGCGGCAGCATATTTCCCCAGCCTATTTTCCAATTCGTTGGTTCGGGCAATTTCCCGCCTCAGCGCCTCCTCCAACCACACGCACCGCCGATAATTCAGCCACGAAAGCCACAGCGCCACGCCGCCAACCGCCCAACCGACCATAATCAACAGCCACACCGGCACTTCCAGCCAACTATGGATATACAGGCCCAGCACCGCACCCAGCGCCAGCAGCACCACGCCCAAAATCAGCACAAATTTCTCGCACCCGTTGTCCCGTTTCAACTCTGTCCTCATTTCAGCACCCCCGTCAAATCAAACGCCGGAATATGCTCCTCGCCGCTGGCCTCAGGTTCCTGCACATAGCCGTCCTCCCAGCCGCTGGCCCACAAATAATCCTCGGCCTCGGCATACTCCTCCGATGATAGCGGCTGCTGTAATTCCGGGAAATCCCGCAAATCGCCGCAGGGCGTATACTGCCCCATCAGGCTGAACAGTACCTCACCCGGCTGAAAATTCCGCACCAGCCAATCAATTACCCGCCGAGTATTTTCGGCATTTCCGGGCAGCACCAGGTGCCTTATCAGCACGCCGCTTTGCAGCAAGCCGTCCTCACCCAGCCGATACGGCCCCACCTGCCACAGCATCTCCTTAATCGCCGCCGCCGCCACTTCGGGGTAATCCCCCGCCTTGGAATACCGCCGCGCCGCCTCGGCATCGGCATACTTACAGTCCGGCAAATAAATCTGAATTTTTCCTGCCAACTGCCGCAGCGTCTCTACACGCTCATAACCGCTGCAATTATACACCACCGGCACAGGCAAAGGCTCACTCAGCGCCTCGCCAATCACCTCGGCAAAATGTGTCGGGTTCACCAGGTTGATATTATGCACCCCCGTGGCCGCCAAATCCTCCATGATCTGCCGCAGCCGCGGTGTATCCACCTGCACACCCTCACAATCACGGCTAATCGGCATATTCTGGCAGAACACACAGCGCAGCGGACACCCGCTGAAAAAAATCGCACCGCTGCCGCGCTCCCCGCTGATACAAGGCTCCTCCCCAAAATGCGCCGCCGCCCGTGCCAGCACCGCCTGCCGCCCAACACGGCACACGCCCTCACCCCGGCCGGGTGTCACCGCAAAACTCCGCGCAGCAAAACAGCGGCGAGGGCAAATTTCACAGGGTTTCTGCTCCAAAATTGCCATCTCGCCGCCTCATTTCCGCAATATTCTATATTTTTATGTTTCCGCAAATTATTCGCACATTCCGCGCAGCCGCATAGCCGCCATCACCAGATCCGCCGCCTTCTCAAAGCCCAAATCAGCGGTGTTAATGGTCAAATCATAGTTGTGCGCCTCGCTCCACTCTAAACCGGTGTAATATTTGTAATATTTGCGCCGGTTGGCATCAGTCTTGGCAATCAAACGCCGCGCCTCCGCCGCCGAAACACCAAAGCGCTCCTGCACGTTTTCCACGCAGTTGGCCAGCGGTGCGTGCACATAAACCCGCAGCAGATTAGCCTTGCCGCGCAGCACATAGCCGGAACAGCGCCCGATGATGATGCAGTTTTCGCGATTGGCCAGATCATTGATCACCCTGGCCTGCAAGCGAAAAAGATTGTTGTCCGAAACAAAATTTTCATCGTCCGGCGAGAGTATCGCATCCAGATCCGCCTTACTGAAAGGACGGAACAGGCGATTTTTCACCGTTTCATCAAACTTAATAAACAGGCGTTCATCAATCCCGCTGTACTCAGAGCTCAGCTTGCTCAAATCGCGGTCATAATACTCCACGCCCAGGCGCGCCGCCAAAATTGTACCAATCGTTTTGCCGCCGCTGCCAAAACCTCGTTCAATCGTCACACAAAATTTGTTTTCAGCCAAATCCGTCATCATCGCATCACTCCTATACCAAAATCAGGGAATCAGACAGCCATCACAACAACCTTAAACTGCTTATACAAATTTTCTTATATTTGCCGTAAATAATTATTCACCGCAGCCGCTCATAAGTCCTGCCGGCAGCAATTATTCGCCCAGATAAGCCTTCTTAACCGCGTCATCATTCATCAAATCCTGCGCATTACCGGACATACTGATGTTGCCGGTTTCCAATACATACGCACGGTCGGCAATCGAAAGTACCTTCTTGGCATTCTGTTCCACAATCAGTACAGTGGTGCCGGCCTTGTTAATCTCCTGAATAATCGCAAAAATCTCCGATACAAACAGCGGCGAAAGACCCATCGAAGGTTCGTCCATCAAAATAATGCTCGGTTTGCTCATTAAGGCACGGCCAATAGCCAGCATCTGCTGTTCACCGCCCGAGAGTGTACCGGCAATCTGCTTCTTGCGCTCCTCCAAACGGGGGAAATGAGCATAAACCATCTCCAAACTCTCGGCAATCTCAGCCTTATCCCGACGGGTAAACGCACCCATCTGCAAATTCTCGTAAACCGTCAGCTCCTGAAAAATCCGTCGCCCCTCCGGCACATGGGCCATACCCATGCTCACAATCTTATGCGCCGGTGTTTTCATCAAATCCACACCGTTAAAGGTGATGGAGCCGGCCTTGGCGGGCACCAAACCGGTAACAGTATGCAGAACAGTGGTTTTGCCGGCGCCGTTAGCGCCAATCAGGGCCACGATCTCGCCCTGGTTAACCTCAAAGGAAATACCCTTTACGGCCTGAATAACGCCATAATATACCTGCAAATTTTCAACTCGCAGCAATGCCATAACAAAAGCCTCCTATTCGCCGAGATAAGCAACTACAACCTTGGGGTCGTTCAAAACGTCCGCAGGCTTGCCCTGCGCCAGTACCTGGCCAAAGTTCAGCACGGTAATTTCCTCACAGATACCGCCCACCAGCTTCATATCATGCTCAATCAGCAAAATCGTCATATCAAATTCATCCCGCACAAAATGGATGGTATCCATCAATTCGGCGGTTTCGTTGGGGTTCATACCGGCCGCCGGCTCATCCAGCAGCAGCAGTTTGGGGCCGGTGGCCAGCGCACGGGCAATTTCCAGCTTGCGCTGCTTGCCGTAAGGCAGGTTAGATGCCAGATACTCACGCTCGCCATACAGGCCGAAAACATCCAGCAACTCCTTGGCGCGTTCATTCAAAAACTTCTCGTCCTTAAAATACGAGGGCAAACGCAGCATACCGGAAGCCAAACTGTATTTCACCTTATTATGCAGGCCAACCTTAACATTATCCAGCACCGTCATCTTAGAAAACAAACGAATATTCTGGAAGGTACGCGCAATACCCTTATGCGAGATTTCCAGCGTATTTTTACCGGTCAAATTCTCACCGTCCAGCGAGAAAGTACCCATAGTCGGCTGATAAACACCGGTCAACAGGTTAAAAACTGTGGTTTTACCTGCGCCGTTCGGGCCAATCAAGCCATATAACTGGCCTTTTTCAATATTAACATTAAAACCGTCAACGGCCCGCAGACCGCCGAAGGATATGCCCAGATTTTTAACTTCAAGCATTGTAGACATCTTATTTGCCCTCCTTCGTCAAGTTTGCGCCCTGACGAGTAGCTTTCTTGCTGAAAATGCGCTGCTTAAACTCATTAAAGCGAGCATTGTTATTAAGCAGCATCATCGCAATCAATACCACCGCATAAATCAGCATACGATAATCCTGCAAGCTGCGCAGCGCCTCCGGCAGAACCGTAATCAAAAAGGCTGCAATAATCGAGCCGGGCAGACTGCCCATGCCGCCCATAACCACCATAACCAAAATCTCAATGGATTTGTTAAAGTCAAAGGTGCTGGGCTTCAAGATACCCAGATTGTGGCCATACAGCACGCCGGCAATACCGGCAAAGAAAGCGGCAACAATAAACGCCATCAGCTTGTATTTTACTACCGGAATACCCATCGCCTCCGAGGCAATAATATTGTCGCGGATAGAACAAATCGCACGGCCATGGCGAGATTTCACCAGATTGGCGATGATAATAATAGTAATAACCGCCATCACATACACAATAGTATAATTGGAGTATTTGGGGATACCGTTTAAGCCGCCGGCACCGCCCACCAGGCTGACATTATTAAGCACCGCACGGATGATCTCACCAAAAGCCAGCGTAACAATGGCCAGATAGTCACCGCGCAAACGCAGTGCCGGAATACCGATCAACAAGCCAAACACACCGGCAACCACGCCGCCCAGCAGCATCGCCAGGGGCAATTCCAGCCACATAGGCATCTCGGCATGAATAGTGAATATACAGCCGGCATAAGCACCCACCGACATAAAACCGGCATGGCCCAGCGAAAGCTCGCCCAGAAAACCAACCATCAAATTCAAAGAAACGGCCAGCATAATATTGATACCAATGGGCACCAGCAGCGCCTTGGTCTGGCGGTTAAACAGGCCCATTGAATCACAGGTAAGCAGCACGGCATAAATAGCCACAATCAGCAGCAGCGCCGCAATATTCTTTTTTGTAAGTATCTTATTCATCTCAATCCATGCCCCTCGCTTATACCTTCTCGGTTCTCTTCTTGCCCAACAGGCCGGTGGGTTTAACCAACAGCACCACAATCAACACGCCGAAAACAATAGCGTCAGCCAACTGAGTAGAAATATACGCCTTGGAAAGACTCTCAATCAAGCCCAGCAAAATGCCGCCCAGCATAGCGCCGGGTACCGACCCGATACCGCCCAAAACCGCAGCTACAAACGCTTTGATACCGGGCATGGCACCGGTATACGGGCCAACAAAGCCATAAGAAGAAATGAACAATACACCGGCCACCGCCGCCAAAGCAGAACCAATCAAAAAGGTTGTAGCGATGGTGCGGTTAACATTTACACCCATCAACTGGGCCGCACCCTTATCCTCCGACACCGCCAGCATGGCCTTACCGGTCATGGTGTGATTGATAAACCAGGTCAGGCCGGTCATCAGTACAATAGTCAGCAGCAGAGTAACCAGCGCGTTGCCGCCAATGGTCAGCTCACCCAACTGCACAGAAGAAACATTGATAGCCGATTCCACCTTTCGCTGAGTGGAACCAAAAATCAGCAGCGCCGAGCTTTGCAGAAAATAGCTGACACCGATAGCGGTAATCAAAACTGCCAGCGGGGACGCATTACGCAGCGGCTTGTATGCAATACGCTCAATGGTTACACCCAGGCAGGCGCACACCACCATGCTCAGCAAAATAGCGAGAACAGGCGGCAGGCCCAACATCCCCATCGCCACCGAAAGCATATATGCACCCACCATAATAACATCGCCGTGGGCGAAGTTAAGCATTTTACAAATACCGTAAACCATAGTATAGCCCAGCGCAATCAAAGCATAAATGCTGCCCAAGCTTAAACCGTTAATCATCTGTGCCAAAAATTCCAACGATACCACCTCGTTAATTTTCATGCCAAGTCTTCGGCCAAAAGTCTCCGCATAATTATTATTCGTATATTATATCACACATCTATCTACAAACTCAATTCTTTTTTTACATTACTTTATCAAAATTCGCCAAAAATAAGGTTTTTTTACAGTTTTTTTGTATATTTTCGGCCATCATCTTGTCCTTTTGTCTATACTCAGCATATTTTTGTCCTCACATGATACCATAACAGCCACCCTACCGGCATAAAAAAACTGCCGCCACGGATATCCGCAGCAGCAGTTTGATTATTAAGTTAAGCGTCTTGCCTGTTCGACTTATTCAGCAGGAACTACGCCGCCGTCCTGAATCTTGGCCAGGATAGCGCCCTTGTTAGCGTCGCCGTTTTCGTCCCAGGTCATGGTACCGGTTACGCCGGCCAGCTCGATCTCGTGCATAGCAGCAACCAGAGCAGCGTTGTCAACAGTGCCGGCCTTTTCCAAAGCAGCAGCTACTGCATAAACAGCATCATAGCCATCAGCGGCAAACTGGTCAGGAGCAGTACCGTAAGCAGCCTGGTAAGCTTCTACAAAAGCAACGGTCTTGTCGTCGGTAGCGTTAGCCAGGAAGGGAGTCAGGAATACAGAACCGTCAACCAAAGTGGTGTCGCCGTTCAGCTGGGCGATAACGCCGTCCCAACCGTCACAGCCGAAGAAGGGAACATCCAGACCAACATCAACAGCCTGGTTAGCAACGTAAGCAACCTCGGTGTAGTAGAAGGGCATGAACAAGCCTTCTGCGCCGGAGTTCTTAACAGAGGTCAGCTGAGTCTTGAAGTCAACGTCGCCGCTGGCGAAGGATTCAGCAGTGGTAACAGTGCCGCCCAAAGCTTCGTATGCGGGAACAAATGCTTCATAAATGCCGGAGGAGTAAGCGTCAGATACGTCATACAGAACAGCGCAGTTCATAATGCCCTGGCCTGCAATGTAGTTAGCCATGTGCTCGCCCTGCTGAGGGTCAGTGAAGCAAATGCGGAAGCAGTTGTCATACTGAGCAGCCTTTGCAGCGGAAGCGGAAGGAGTAATCTGCAACAAACCGTCAACAGTGGATTCCTCGGTTACAGCAATACAGGGAACGCTGGTTACAGTACCAACCAAAGCGTTCATGCCCTGGTCCATCAAAGTGCCGTAAGCGTTAATAGCTTTTTCAGCGTCATGCTGGTCGTCAGCGGGCAGCAATTCAAACTGGTAACCTGCAACACCGCCGTTAGCGTTGATCTCAGCAACAGCAACCTCGCAGCCCTGCTGAACAGAAATACCGTAGCTGGAAGCAGCGCCGGTCAGGGGACCAATCATACCAATCTTAAAGGTCTCAGCGCCGTCTTTCTGGGTGTCATCAGCCGGTGCGTCACCGCCGCAGCCTGCAAAGCTGCACAGTGCCATAACCGAAACCAAAGACATAGCCATCAGTTTCAAGAAATTCTTCTTCATTGATAAAACCACCTTTTCTTTTTCTCTTTTTACAATTCGTCATCAAAATTTTGCCGCCAACAAAACTGCTGTATGCCAAATTTTGTAACGATAATATAGTGATTATACGCCGCACAAACACACTTGTCAATATTTTTTCAGCAATTCTACTGTATACATGATTTCCACAACCCCATAGCCCGCCAAATACTTTCTCTTACATATTTAATTATATATATTTAATACCACCGATTGCACAGCCGCCTTTTTTCTGCTATAATATTGTTCGACACTTTTTACATAATCATAACAAGCAAAGGATTTATCAATTATGAAGAAACTGCATTTAACCCTGTTGATCTGCCTGCTGGCCGGTTGTCTGCTGTTTGCCGGCTGCGGCCAAAGTGATGAGAATATGGATAAGCTGGCCGAGAAATTAAGCCCCAACCGTTACCCCACCCTCACCGGCAATTCGGTAATCCAACAATCCCAGCAGGCCGCCCCGGAGGATGCGCTGCTCTATATCGTCAACAACCCCACCGAGGATGAAATGGCCGAAATCATCTCTTACCAGCTCTTAAAGTTCGACAAGGATGCCCCCTACACGCTGCTGGCCCCCCGCCGCCAGGGCTCGGTTCTCAAATTGTATCAGATAGAGTTGAATGAGGAAACCGGCCAATATGAGCGCACCGGTGCCGTCTGGGAGGCCGAGAAATCCGATAAAGGCCTGATTGTTGCCGCCCAAATTGAACGCGGCGCCGCCGACGCCCCCACCTATGAGCTTTACATCGAGCATAACGCCCATTTCGGCAGTTATTTCTTTGAGCTGCCCGCCCCCGATGAAGAAGGCAACCCCACCGAGCTGCCTCAATTTGATTTCATCGGCCGCCAAGGTGTCAAGCCGGACTTTACCGGTGCGGATTAAGCCGCACCGCCCCTGTTAAAAAACATAAAAAAGCGTGCCGCACCGATTCTTCGGACAGCACGCTTAATTTTTTGCCTGTTTGTCGGATTAGCGACGCAGACCAAGCTCGTTGATGATGTTGCGATAGCGGTCGAAATCCTGAGCCTTGATGTAAGCCAGGAAACGACGACGCTGACCAACCAACTGCAACAGACCACGACGAGAATGGAAATCCTTGGGGTGGCGCTTCATGTGCTCGGTCAGATCCAGAATACGCTGAGTCAGCAGAGCAACCTGAACCTCGGGGGAACCGGTGTCGCCCTCATGCTGCTGGAATTTTGCGATAATTTCGTTCTTCTTTTCGGTAGTCAACGGCATAACTACACCTCCTAAATTATTATTTGCCGGCAGCCCAGATAAGGGCGGAGCCTCCATATCCACGCTGCGGTAGTTCTTGCGGCCAAAAGCCACAACAGATATTATACATCAGTTTCGTCCTCAAAGCAAGAGGCTTTTACCAAATTTTTCGTCTATTTTTTATATTGTGTTTTTATATTACACGCCACCAGCCAATATTTCGGCAGCACGGCAGCTGTCCTCGGCAATCTGCGCCTTCAATTCGTCCAAAGAGGCAAATTTCTGCTCACGCCTCAACTCCTGCCGAAAAATCACGCGCATTGTACGGCCGTAGAAATCCTCATCAGCCCCCAAACAATGCACCTCCACCGTGGGCGTCAAATTATCCCCCACCGTCGGACGAAGCCCAATATTCACCACCGCCGGCCAACGCCTGTCCTTACACTCGGCCCAGGCCGCATAAACGCCAAAAGCCGGCAGCAGCACCTCATCGGCCACCGCCACATTCGCCGTAGGATAACCCAGCTCGCGCCCCAGCTTTTGCCCATGCACCACCTCGCCTGCCAGCACAAAATCATGCCCCAGCAAACGGTTGGCCGCCGCCATCTGCCCCTCTTGCAGCAACACCCGTATCCGGGAACTGCTGACCACACCGTCCTCGCAAACATACGGCGGCACGATCTCCACCTTAATGCCGTACTCAGCCGCCAACCGCTGCAAATCATCAGCCGTGCCTGCGCCGCCCCTGCCAAAGCGGAAGTTAAACCCCACCACCAGCAAATCGGCCCGCAAACCCTCGGCCGGATAACAACGCACAAATTCCTCGGGCGTTTCCGCCGCCACCTCGGCATTAAACGGCAGTTCCAGCAGATAATCCAAACCCGCCGCCTCGGCCAAACGGTATTTTTCCGTGCGGTCGGCCAGCAATTTTGGCGCTTTGCCGCGCAGCACCGCCATAGGGTGCGGCCAAAAAGTAAACAGCAGCGCCTCGCCGCCATTCTCCTTGGCCGCCTGCACCGCCCGTTTCAGCAGTTGTTGGTGCCCCAAATGCAGGCCGTCAAAATTGCCCAGCGTCACCGCCAAAAATTTACCATTAGATTTATCATTAGATTTCTCATTAGATTTCTCGCTCGGTTGATATTCACGCACATCTTGCAGCAGCTTCATCAACATCACCCATCATACCAGCACCTTATCCATTTTCAGCAGCAGCATCTCGTTGCAGGCACAGGCCTGCGCCTCATAACGGGTTTCGCCAATGCCCAGCAGCTCGCCCTGATAATACACCCGGCAGGCCGGTGCCTCCGCCTCGGATAATCCCAGCACCACCTCACGCCCGTGTATGGCGTGGTCATAATCACGCTCGTCCTGCAAATCAATCCGCGGCAGATGCTTTACGCCCAGTTCCAGCGGCAGCAGCGCCGAGTAATCGCCGTCAATCAGCATTTGCTCGGCCACATCCAGCGGCACGGCATTTTCGGCGGTAAACTCACCCACCGCCTGCCTTTCCAGCGCCGACATATGGCCGCCAACCCCCAGCTCAGCCCCAATATCATGGAACAAACTGCGGATATAAGTGCCGGATGAGCAGGTAATCTTCATCTGCACCCGCGGCAGATCCATGGCCACCACTTCCAGCGCCCAAATCTGCACCTCGCGCGCAGGCCTCTCAATCTCCACCCCCGTGCGTGCCAGCTGATACAGCCTTTTGCCGTCCACCTTAATCGCACTTACCATCGGCGGCACCTGCTTAATTTTGCCCATAAACTTGGGCAGCACAGCCAGCAGCTTTTCCTCGGTCACCGCCGCCACCGCCGCAGGCTCGGCCTCGCTCACCGTTTTGCCCCAGCAATCATAAGTATCGGTGGCACTGCCCAGCGTCAGCTCACCCAAATAGGTTTTGGGCATAGCCTGAAAATACTCGGCCAGCCGTGTTGCCTTGCCCACGCACACCGGCAGCACACCGGTCGCCTGCGGGTCAAGCGTGCCGGTATGCCCCACCTTGGTTTTGCGCGGCAGCCGTCGGCGCAGCACCGCCACCACATCGTGCGATGTATAGTCCGTCGGCTTATAAATATTGAGAAAACCCACCGGCTGCACATCAGCTTGATTGTTCTGTTGTTCAGTCATCATTTTCCCTCCAAATTTCACCTGTTTCGCCCAATTTCGGCTTGGATAAGCTTCTTTTCAGGCTTTCTTTGCCATCTCGGCCAGCAATTCTTCGGCCGCCGCCAGCACCTTCGGCATAACCTCGGCCAAATCACCGCTTAAAGTCGCACCGCTGGCCGCGTGGTGTCCGCCGCCGCCAAACTGCGCCGCCAGCGCCCCCACATTATAGCCGTTGCGCCCACGGAAAGAAACCTTGACCACCGTGCCATCGGGCCGCACACGCTCATCAAAGAAGACGCCCACCTTCACGCCCTCCACCAGCATGGTTTGCCCGGCGATGTTGTCGGTGTCCTCAGGCTTGGCATGCAGCCGCAGCTTGGTTTCAGCGTCCAGCCAACACCACACCAACCGGTTGTCCGCCGATTTCTCCATATTGTTCATCGCCGCACCCAGCACCTTAATATGCTCAAAAGAGCGTGACTCAAAAAGCTGAATTCGCATTTCCTCCAAGCTGATACCCGTTGCCCGCAGCTTCGCCGCAATCTCAAAGGTATGCGTGCGTGTGTTGGTAAAACGGAAGCCGCCCGTATCGGTGCAGATGGCCGTATACAGGCACCGCGCGATATCCACCGTCAGCGGCACTTCCAGCGCTTGCAGCAGCCAATACATCAGCTCACCCGTGGCCGCCAGCTTAGCGTCAATAATCGACACCGCAGGGATGTCATCACGCAAAGCGTGGTGGTCCAAAATCACCAGCGGCGCCTCAGCCAGATATTCATTCAACCAGCCGTCGCCTGTGCGGTCAAGCGTGGCGCAATCCTCCAAAATCAGCAAATCAGGCCGCATAGCAGGCTCTTTTTCAATTATCTCAGCCAACTCGAGCGGCGAGATAATCTCCTCTGCCCCCGGCAAAAACTGCAAATGCTTGGGCGCCTCATCCTGAAAAACCACTATCGGCTGCTTGCCCAGATACTTCAACCCCTGCGCCAGCGCCAGAGCAGACCCCAAACAGTCACCGTCCGGCGAGATATGCCCTGCCACCAAAATTCTCTCGGCCCTGCCAATCAAATCACACACCGGCGCAAAATCATAGTCAGCAAAGTTGCTCATCCCAAACCTCCGCCGTTTTATTCCTCGGTTTCTGCGCTATCTTCCGTATTTTCGACATTTTCATCCACGGCGTTGCGGTCAATGCCACGCTCACGGTCATATTCGTCCAGCAGTTCGGTAATGCGGAAGCCTGCCTCAATGCTGTGGTCATCCACAAAAACCAACTCCGGCACGGTACGGGTTTTCAGGCGTTTGGCCAGCTCCGATCTCATATAGCCGGCCGCCTTAGTCAGCGCCTTAATGGTATCGTCGGTTTCGGCCTGCGTAAAGTGGCTGACAAAAACCTTAGCCACCGAAAGTTCGTTATCCACCTGCACCGCCAGCACCGATGCCAGCTGCAAGCGGGGGTCCTTCATATGGCGCATAATGTCCGAGATTTCCTTTTTCAATTCCTCGGCCAGGCGCCGGTTGCGATATTGAGCCATTCTTATCGCTCCTCTCCAATTTATTTCTGCTTAATATACCCAAAAATTCGTTCAGCAAAAGCCCCTCAACCACCCAATTTTGGCGGAAAGGCTTTTGCTGAGCAGTTAATTATTTCATTTTAATAAAATTCTTATTAAAAATTACAGTTCCTCACGGGTGGTTTCTTCCATAATAAAGGCCTCGATGATGTCGCCTTCCTTCAAGTCATTGTAATTTTCAATGCCGATACCGCACTCAAAGCCCTTAACCACCTCTTTGGCGTCATCCTTAAAGCGCTTCAAAGAGGCCAGCTTGCCCTGGAAGATGATGATACCGTCACGCACGATACGCACCTCAGAGTTACGGGTGATTTTGCCTTCCAGCACATAACCGCCGGCCACCAGACCAATCTTCGGTACACGGAAGGTGCTGCGGACTTCAACCTGACCCAGCCAGGTTTCCTTAACCTCGGGTGCCAGCAGGCCCAGCATAGCCTTCTTAACATCCTCAATGGCGTCATAAATAATGCTGTACAGGCGCATATCCACCATAGCCATCTCTGCCGCTTTGCGGGTCTGGGCATCGGGGCGTACGTTAAAGCCAATGATAATGGCGTTGCTGGCATCAGCCAACATAACGTCGGATTCGTTAATCGCACCTACGCCCACGTGGATAATGCGAACCTTAACCTCATCGGTACTCAGCTTCTCCAAAGACTGACTGATAGCCTCCACCGAACCGCGTACGTCGGCCTTGATGATGATGTTCAGTTCCTTAACCTCGCCCTCCGAAATCTTGGCAAACAAATCATCCAAAGATACCTTGGAGGACTTACGCATTTCTTCCTCACGCTTCTTAATAGCCTGAATTTGAGCAGCATAGCGGGCATCGCGTTCATCCTTGATGCCGATAAAGGTTTCGCCTGCCTCCGGAACCTCGGAGAAGCCCAGAATTTCTACCGGGGTAGACGGGCCGGCCGCACGGATATTTCGGCCGCAGTCGTCGTTCATCGCACGCACCTTACCAAACACGCTGCCGGCAACAATGGTTTCGCCAATCTTCAAAGTACCCTTCTGCACCAGCAGAGTAGCCACGGGGCCACGGGCACGGTCCAGCTTGGCCTCAATAACGGTACCGCGCGCCTGACGCTTGGGGTTGGCACGCAGTTCGCCCATCTCGGCCACCAGCAAAATCATTTCCAGCAGGGTTTCAATGCCCTCGCCCTTCTTGGCAGATACGGGAACCATAATGGTTTCGCCGCCCCAGTCCTCGGCAATCAGACCATGCTCGGTCAATTCCTGCTTAACCTTCTCCACATTGGCGCTGGGTTTATCCACCTTGTTAATGGCCACAATAATCGGCACATTAGCCGCCTTAGAGTGGTTGATAGCCTCCACCGTCTGCGGCATAATACCGTCGTCGGCAGCCACCACCAAAATCGTAATATCGGTTACCTGAGCACCGCGGGCACGCATAGCGGTAAACGCCTCGTGGCCGGGGGTATCCAGGAAGGTAATTTTCTTGTTCTGAATTTCCACCTGATAAGCACCGATGTGCTGAGTAATGCCGCCGGCCTCGGTGGTGGTAACACGGGTGTTGCGGATGGCGTCCAGCAGCGAGGTCTTGCCGTGGTCAACGTGGCCCATAACTGTTACAACTGCGGGGCGTTCCTTCAAATCCTTCGGATTATCAATATCATCCTCCAGAATTTCCACAATTTTCTCCTGGCGAACTTCGATTTCCACACCGAATTCGTCAGCCAGCAGAGTGGCGGTATCCGCATCCAGATTCTGGTTGATGGTCGCCATAATGCCCATCTCAAACAGCTTCTTGATCAGCTCGCTGGCCGTTTTATGCATACTCTTGGCCAGCTCCGAGAGGATAATGGTCTCACCGATAACCACCTTCTTGGGGGTTGCCGGTGCCACCTCAACGTGCTGCTTCTTCTGCTCTTTATATTTGTTCTTAGGGCGGTTTTTGTTGCCCTTATCCATGCGGCCAAAGTTATCATTGTTATAACTCTGGTCTCGCTTGTCGGTTTTCTTCTTATCAATGCGGCGGGTATCCTGCTTGCCGGTGGCGTTGGGGGCAGAATATACGATCTCTGCGCCCGCAGGTCTGCTCTGGAAGCCGCTGTTGCCGCCGGGACGATTGCCGCCGCGGTTGTCACGGTTATCGTTCGGGCGGTTGTTGTTCGGGCGATTACCGCCGTTATTGCGGTTATCACGGTTATCGCCGCCACGATTATCACGGCTGCCGGGGCGGTTGTTGTCAAACCGACGGTTATCATTACGGTTGTCGCTGCCGCGGTTGTCCCGGTTGTCATTATTGCGGTTGTCGCGGTTGTCGTTAAATCTGCGGCCGCCCTGCTGATTACCCTGACCACCCTGCTGACGGCGGCGGTCATCATTTCTGCCCTGCTGCCCCTGCTGGTTAACCGGCTTGTTAAAGGCAGACTGATTAGACCGCTCGGATTGGGGACGAGCAGCTTGCGGTGCCTCTTTTTTGCCCTGCTGATTTTCTACCTTGGGCGCTTCGGGTTTTACTTCGGGTTTGGCTTCAACCTTCACTTCCGGTTTAACCTCCTGCTTCACTTCGGTTTTCTCAGTTTTTTCCTGCGGCTTGTTTTCCTTGACTTCCGCCTTGGGCTCCGGTTTAGGCTCAGGCTTGCTCTCAGGCTTTTCGGCCTTTGCCTCAGGCTTAACCTCCGGTTTGGCTTCTGCCTTCTCCACCTTAACCTCAGCCTTGGGTGCAGGCTGTTCGGCCGGTGCAGCCGGTTTGGCCTCCTGCTGCAACGCCGCCTCCTGCCGGGCACGCTCGGCCTCCACAGTTTCCTTCTTAATGCGCTTTACCATCGGGCGGTTGGCAGGCGCTGCTGCACCCCCGCCAAAATAACGACGAGCCACATTCTCGGCGTTTTCATCAATCGCGCCCATGTGGTTTTTAATGGCAAACCCCTGCTGCTGCAAGTATTCCACCACTTTTTTACTCTCCACATTCAACTCTTTTGCCAGTTCATAGACTTTCATTTTTCCCAATCAAAACAACTCCTTTAACCATAACCACCGCCATAATGTCGGCTCCACGGCATTATCATATCCTCAATCAACGGTCAAAAAAATTCCCCAACCGCTGATTTTTCTGCAATCTCATTCTGTATAACATCTTATATATCTTCAAAACTTCGGCTGTTCGGCCTTGCCCTGTTCTTGCAGCAGCAGCAATTTGCTTTGCAGGCCCCTGGCAAAATTCTCATCACCCACAGCCCAGATACCACGGGGCGGTTTACCTGCCGCCTGCCCCAGCTTTTCTTTGCTGCCAAACTGCCAGATAACCACTTTGCCGCTTACTCCCTTGGGCAGCTGCTGCCACATTTTGGCAAACCTCTTTCGGGAGTTTTCGCTTAAATCCGCCGCCAGCAGCACCGTCTGTACCTGCCCCTTAGAAAGCGCCAAAGCCACCGCCTCACCGCCGCCGGTCAGCTTACCTGCCTTCTGCGCAAAGCCCAGCAGCGTATACACACCCTGTTCGGCCTTCAATGCGGCCAGGTCAGCCTCGGTCAAATTACTCGGCATATTTTTGCAGCAATTCATTCTTAATTTCCTCACTCAGCGGCTGTTTCAGGGCCCTCTCCAAGGCACGGCTCTTAAACGCCTTCTTCAAACATTCGGGGTTCTTGCAAAGATACGCCCCGCGCCCGTTACGGCGTCCGGTATCATCCAGCAGAATTTCGCCCTCAGGCGTCCTAACCACCCGGTTAAGCTGCTGTTTGTCCTGCATTTGGCGGCACGCGATGCAGGTACGCTGCGGTTTTGCTTTCTCGGCCATATCCTCACCCCATTTTATATTATATTATCCGATTTTCGGTGCCAAATTATGCCAAAGTTTCGTTTTCGGCAGTCTCGGCCGTTGCGATAACCTGCTCTGCGGCCGGCTCCTCGGCAAAAATTTCTTCCTCCTGGGCAGCAGCTAGCACCGCCATCTGCGATTCACTCTTAATGTCGATCTTGCAGGCAGTCAGGCGCACAGCCAAACGGGCATTCTGTCCGCGGCGGCCGATAGCCAGAGAAAGCTGATTGTCAGCCACCAAAACGCTGGCAAAGCGGTTTTCTTCATCCACAGTTACCTTCAACGCCTTGGCAGGACTGATGGCGTGGCTGATAAAGGTGGCCAAATCCTCCGACCACTCAACAATTTCCAACTTCTCGCCGGAAAGCTCCTCCACAATGTTCTGCACACGCATACCACGGGTGCCCACACAGGCGCCAACCGCGTCCACATCGGCATCGTGGCTGACAACGGCTACCTTGGCACGGCTGCCGGGGTCACGCACCACCGCTTTGATTTCCACCACGCCGTCATAAATTTCCGGCACTTCCTGTTCCAGCAGGCGGCTGAGAAAACCGGGCTGAGTGCGGCTGATGGCAATACGGGTGCCGCGGTTGCCGCGCATAACTTCTTCCACATAAACCTTAACGGTGTTGCCCACAATGTAACGCTCGCCGGGGATTTGGTCGGCCGTGGTCAGCACCGCCTCGGTCTTGCCAATATCCACGATCACGTTGCGGCCCTCAATGCGTACAATGGTGCCGCGCACGATCTCACCCTCGGCCTTGGCATAAGCGTCATAAATCACGTTGCGTTCAGCCTCACGGATGCGCTGCACGATAACCTGCTTGGCGGTCTGGGCGGCAATACGGCCAAAGCTTCTGGGGGTTACCTCAGATTCAAACATATCGCCCACTTCAAACTCAGGGTCATACAGGCGTGCTTCTTCCAGCGACATCTCCACCTTGTCATTCTCCACGGTCTCCACAACCTCTTTGCGGTAATAAACGTGGATATCGCCCGTCTCACGGTTAATTTCCACCCGCACATTCTGAGAAGAACCGTAGTTTTTCTTGTAAGCGGAGATCAGCGCGTCCTCCAACGCCTCCAACAGAATATCCAGCTTAATGCCCTTGGTGCGCTCCAACTCTGCCAAAGCGTCCAAAAATTCCTTATTGATGTATTCACCAGCCATTTTGTCACCTCATATTACTTTTGCGTACTCATTTTGCCTATTAAATCAGAGCCAATCGCCCCATTAAAACTTAAAAACCAAATGCGCCTTGGCAATATCCGCCGTGGCAAAGCTTAATTTTTTGCCGGTTTTCTCCTCAGTAATGCTGACACCCTCCTCGGCAGAATAGCCCAGCAAATCCCCGAAAAATTCCTTCTTGCCGTCCCTGGCCGCAAACAGCTTAATTGCCGCCGGTTGCCCCGCAAACCGCTGAAAATCCGCCGGTTTCAGCAGCGGCCTTTCCAACCCGGGAGAGCTTACCTCCAAATTGTACGCCGGTTCGATAAAATCCAAAGCGTCCAGAGCATCACTCACCGCGTGGCTGACATTTACACACAGCTCATGCCCCACGCCGCCCTCAGCGTCGATATACAGCGCCAGCCGCCATTCACGGCCGCTTTTCTGCCATTCCACCGCCACCAGTTCGGCTCCGTTGGCCTCACACAGCGGCTCCGCCAGCGCAAACACACGCTTTTCAATATCGTTTGCCATCTCAGCACCTCATATCATTAAAACTTCATTAAAACTGCATTAAAACCATAATTTTGCCCGAAATCTCATAAAAAAATAGCATACCTTACGGTATACTACGGGTTGCAGAGTTCTTCTGCGTATATAATAGCAAGAAACGCCCGGTTTGTCAAGTCCCGTGGGCAAATTAAGCGGCAATTTCGCCATTTAATTCACCCACCGGGTCATAAAAATCAGCACCTTTTACAGTTGGCTGTCATCAATCTCGTCCACAATGCGCTTGCGGTCATTATACACAGGGATAGACTGACGAATGGACGACATTCGGCTGTAATCCAAATCAGCCAGCAGCACACCGGCATCCTTGGCCTCCGGCCCACCGGCCAGCACGTGCCCCAACGGGTCCACCACCACCGAGCAGCCGGGATATTTACCGCTGGCATCATGCCCCGTGCGGTTGCAGCCCAGCACAAATATCTGGTTCTCAATCGCCCTCGCCTGGTTCAGCAGATACCAATGGTCGGCACGCACGGTGGGCCACTGTGCCGGCAGCACAATGGTGTTGGCACCGCGCAGCGCCAAATTCTGGATAAGAGCCTGAAAGCGCAGGTCATAACACACCGCCACGCCAAACAAGCCCCACGGCGTCTGCACCAGCCCCCAATCATCTCCGGCCGTAAAATATTTGTCCTCCTCCAACCCATTGGGGAAGAGGTGCAGCTTGCGGTATTTGTGGATGATGTCACCCTTGTCATTAAAAATCAGCGCGGTGTTATAATATTTGTCGCCTTTTTTTTCGGCAATCGTACCGCCAAAGATATACATTCCGTATTCCCTGGCCATTTTGGCCAGCAAACGGGCGCTGCTGCCCTGCGTATTCTGCGCCAGCTCGGCCAGATTCCGCAAAGCATAGCCCACATTCCACAACTCAGGCAGCACCACCAGCTCGGCTCCCAGCTCGGCACTTTTCTCCACCAGACGCTGCACCGTGTTTTCGTTATGGGCGGTCTGCCCCGGCTGAATATCAAACTGAATAAGGGCGGCTCTCAGCTTATCACGCTGCGCACCATCCTGCACATTTATCATATTCGTCATTTCTCCGCCAATCCTCCGTAATTTCCAGTTGTTTTCTCTATTATTATCTATATTATTTTCTGTTATAACTTTCCCAAATCCGCACTTTTATCTCAGCAACTCCAAAATCGCCGACAGATTATTCACCACCGGCACATTCTCCGGCAGCGTCACTTCTTCAAAATTCCAGCTGTCCGTCACCCGCACCAAAATCGGCCTTGCCCCCACGGCCAGCGCAGGCAGCACCTCGCTTTTGGGGCTGTTGCCGATAACCACCGTATCCTTGGCCGCAAAGCCGTGGCGTTCCATCACATTGGCATACACAGCCGGCGTTTTCTTGTCCACCACCACAATCTCGTCAAAAAACTCGTTCAGCAAATGCTGCTCCACCTTAAACTTCTGCTCCTCATAACCGCCCTGCGTCAACAGCACCAACCGGTGTCCGTCCTCCGCCAGCTCGTCCAGCACCTGCTTGGCATGGGGTATCAGCTCATACTCCGCATAGCGGAAGCCAAACCCCAACTGCTCCAAAGCCTCGGCCTCAGCCTCATCAACAGGCTCGAAAAACTTGTCACAATAAAATTCATAAGTCTTTCTCATAGCTTTGGGAAAAGCCCACGACACATAGGCATCGGCATCCTCAATTATCTCGCAGTCAAAGCTGTCCAGCGTATAATACACATTGTCGTCATCAAAACCCAGCTCGGCCATCCGCGCCAAAAACGCCTCGGTCAACTCCACAAAAACACGGTGAGTGTGCAGCAGGGTATCGTCCAAATCAAAAATCAGCAGCATTATCTTCCCTCAAAATATCAATCAACAAATTACGCCTTCTCCAACCCGCGCAGCCGAATATCACAGTCGCTCACCAGCAGGCACGGCTCACACAGGCTCAGCAGACGAGACAGCGAGCGCGTACCCAACTGCTCTTGCAGGGCCGCAAAATCCAGATTACTGGTGGCAAGGGTGGTCAATCCCTCATTCACGCGGTAATTCAGCACCGAGAACAACACACTCCGCGTCCAGTCCGACATATTATGAGTTCCCAAATCATCCAGCACCAAAACCTCGGTACGCTTGGCCTTATCCAGCAGGCGCTGGCTGTCCGCCCCCTCGCTGCCGAAAGAATTTCGCAGTTCATCCAGAAAATCCGGCACCACCAGAAACAACACCCGTTTGCCGCGGCGCAGCAGCTGGTTGGCCGCCGCCGCCGCCAAATGTGTTTTACCGCTGCCCACCTGCCCCAGCAGCAGCAGGCCCCTCGGCCGTCCGCCCTTGATGACCTCCTGGCAGCACTTTATTGTCTTTTCCCGTGCCTCTCTGGCCAGCTGATAATATGTCTGCCCCTTGCCCCCCGGCGCCATTATTCCCGACGGATAGCAGGACAAATCAAAGTTGCCAAAGCTCATCCGCCGCAGGTTCGGCTGCAAACGAGCCTCCTTCTGGGCCAGCAGCAGCCGCTGTTCGGCATAACAGGCACAACGCTTGGCCGTACCGTCTTGCAACAGCACAAAACCGCTGCCGCCGCAAATCGGGCAGGCACCGTCATCAGCAGGCACAGCAGACGGCACATTTCCCCACGCCTCAGCCGCACCGCCGGCAGCAATCACCTCATCATTTATAATATCAGTTAGCTTGTCCACGCCTGCCGCCACCTTTCTCCTCATCATAAAATACCGCCATCAAATGCCGTTCAGATTAAACACCCCTAAAAAAACCTGCTGTAATCCGCACCCGTGGCATAACTCGGTTCATCCGTCGGTTTTTTGCCCCGTTGCTTGTTATCTCTGCGCTTTTTCGGCTGTTCAAATTCATCGGCCGCCAACTGTTCAGGCGTCATAATTCCCTCGCTGCGCCACCGCAGCAAAATTTTGTCAATATACGCCAGGCTCAGCGCCCCATGCATTACCGCCCGCTGCACCGCCTGCTCTATCATCACCGCCGACCACCCATCGGTTATCAGCCACGCATTCAGCTTTTGCAGCTCAATCGGCGATAATGGGCGTGCAAATTCCGCCTCAAACAGGGCATACACCGCTTTTATAGAATCGGTGCACGGGCAATCCTCCGGCCGGGTTTGGGTATTTTGGCCGCAAATCTCCGTCGGCACACAGGATAAAAATGCCCACAGCTCCAACAAATGCTCATATACGCCTTCCAGAGAATACCGGCCGCTGATTTCATCCTTATGCAGCAGCCCCTTGCCCTGCATGGCCGCCAAAAATGCCGAAAGCTCAGCCTCTCTGCCCGCAAACCGTGCCGACATCACCGACGGCGAGAGAGTTTCTCCTCCTGCCTCCCGGCAGCCAAAAAGCCGCGCCAAATCAATGGCCTCCGCCGCCGTCAGCCCCAAATGCCCATAATTGGCCAGCAGAAAATCCGGCACCGCCGCATAATCACGGTAAACGCTGCGCAGAAAATCCGTCTCCATATTTTTCGTTATATGCTTGGTCATAAAATCCTCAAACCCTGTCCCAAAAATCAATCAAACAATCACCAATTTACTTGCGCCAGAAGAACCGCGTAAACAGCACCATCACCGTCAGCACTTCCAAACGGCCCAGCATCATATAAAAACTCAAAAACAGCTTGGAAAAATCCGTCAACAGCGTCAAATCACCACTTGGGCCAAAGCGTCCAAAGCCAATGCCCTCGTTGGATAACGCAGACATCACCACCGAGATTGCCTCAAACGGCGCAAGCCCCTGCCAGGATAACACCAACGCACCCAGCATAAGCAAAAAACCGTACAGCAGCAAAAATATCGTCACCGCATTAATAGTCTCGTTGGATACCACCTTTTTGTCCAGCTTCACCACCGTTACCAGCTTAGGCTGCAAGGTTTTGCCCAAACTGGCAATACAGCTTTTGAAGGCAATAATCAACCGGCTCACCTTGATCGAACCGGAGGTTGACCCGGCACAGCCACCCACAAAAAATAAACCAAACAGCAGCATACGGCAAAAAGCCGGCCATATATCGTAATCCACCGTATAAAAACCGGTCGTGGTCATCACCGAAACCACATGAAAAACCGCCTGACGAATAACAAAGGCCGGCGATTCCCCGGCATAAGTACCGTTATAAAACAGCGATACCGCCAACAAAGCGGCTGCTGTAAACATCATCAGCAGATAAACCCGAAATTCCTCGCTGCGCCAAAAATAATTCCGCCGCTTTACAATAGAAAGATAATGGAACATAAAATTGCCGCCGGCCAAAATCATAAACACAACAAGCAGCCACTGTACTGCCGCATTATCCACAAAAGACATCAATCCGTTACTGTAATTGCTGAACCCACCGGTCGAGATAGCAGCCATCGCATAGCACAACGCATCGTTAAAGTTTAAGCCGCACAGCAGCAATAAAACACACAGCAGCGCCGTCATGCCCACATACGTCACCCACAAAATCCTGGCCACATCACCAATTTTGGGTGTTGCCCTCTCAATCACCATATTCCCCGGCACCTCGGCCTTATATATCTTCGCTCCGGAACTTCCCGGCATAAACATCAGCAGCAGCACCAAAATACCCATGCCGCCCAGCCAATGCGTCAAATTGCGGTATATCAGCAAACTGCGCGGTATCGTTTCAAAAGCCGGCAGAATCGTCATACTTGTGGTAGAATACCCGGACATACTCTCAAACCAGGCGTTTACCGGCGTACACAGCCCGCTGAACAAATACGGCATCGCCCCCAGCACAGCCGCCAGCAGCCAGCCAAAGGTGGCCATGGCAAAGCCCTCACGGTAGCGCAGCGACAAACCCTTCGCCTGCTTAAAGCCCAGCACCATAGCCAGACCCACCGCCAGCATTATCCCCTGGGCCGCCAGCAAAGACCACAAAACATCAATCTCCCGGTAAATCACCGCATAAATATCCGGCAAACACATCGCCACCGACAACAGCAGCGGAATTTTGCCCATATTATATAAAACCACGCCCAAACGCATACAGCAAAATTCCCTCCCTTCGCCCGGCACATTTTTTATGACAAATACTTAACCACATCTTCGGCACGGCCAATAGCCGTAAAGGTGAAAACCCTGTCACCTGCCATCAGCACATCATCACCGCCGGGGATAATGATCTCTTCTCCGCGTAAAATCGTACCAACAATCGTCTCCCCGGGGAAGCGCAGCTTCTTCAACGGCTGGCCCTCATTTTTATACCCCGGCTTTATCTCCACCTCGATCATCTGCGCCATATCATTTTGCAGCAGCTTCAAATTCAGCAGAGAACCACGGTTGATAAAGCGCAGGATCGTCGCCACCATCAGGCTGCGGGGGCTTACCGCCTTATCAATACCAAAATTTTCGATCATATTCACATAGTCCGATCTTCTGATCTGGGCAATCACCTTTTTGGCCCCAATGTGCTTGGCGATAATCGAAATCATCACGTTGCTCTCGTCCTCATCGTTTACGGCCAGCACCACATCCATGTCGGCAATACTCTCGTCCATCATCAGGTTCATATTCTTGCCGCTGCCGTTGATGATAACGGTGCGCTTTAATTCCTCATTCAGCGCCATGCACGCCTCCGAGTCCTCCTCAAACAGCTTGACATTGATTTTACGGCGCCGTGATTCAAAAAACCTGGCCAGATAATGCCCCAGCAGTTGTCCGCCGAAAATTGCAATATTGTTGATCGGCTTTTTACGCACACCCAGATAAATCTCCAAATCCAGCATATCCTTGGTGCCGGCCAGCATAAAAATCTCATCCTTGGGTTTTATCTCGCACAGACCGTTGGGGATGATCAACTCCTCACCGCGGATGATACCCACAATTACACACGGCTTGGGGAAACGCAGATCTTTCAGCGGCTTGTTCAGCACCGCCGCCTCATCGGGCAGCTTCAAGCCCAGCATTACCACACGCCCGTCGGCATAATATTCCACCTCATGCGCCTCCGGGTGCAGCACCAGCTTGCCCAGCTCCTGGGCGGCCAACAGCTCGGGGTTGATAATCAAATCAATGCCCAGCTGCTTGCTGCGCACCGATTTTGCCAGCTCACCGTATTCCGGTTTGCGCACACGGGCAATCGCATTCTTCACCCCGTAAGATTTGCCGATAAAGCAGGTCATCATATTGACCTCATCCATCTCGGTTACGGCCACCAGCAAATCGCTGTCGGCAATACCGGCCTGCTCCAACACCGACATCGAGGCGCCGTTGCCCTCCAACACCTTTACATCCAAATATTCCTGCACCTGATTAAGCCTGTCAACCAGCGTGTCGATAACCACAACGTCAATATCCTTGCTGGATAAGGTGGCGGCAATACTGAAACCAACCTTGCCTGCTCCCACGATAATAACCTTCATCGCAATACCTCCCACCCCCAAAACAGAGGTGACCTATATTTACGGTTCCGCTTACGGTCGTCTGACCGTTTTTGCACATTTTATCAACTTTTGCACTGTTTACACATGAGTAAACTATTGCACCTTATAGTGTAGCATATTATCACAAAAAAAGCAAAATAAATCAAGGCTCGGCGGCAAATTTCAACACAAAACTCAGGCACACAAAAAAAGGCGGCCAAAAAGCCGCCCTGCCCAATTTTTTTCGGTTATTGCATTTAATTTCCGTCAATTTTACATAACAAATCAACCATTTCTTCTTTGTGCATACAGTTGATCCGCACGACATCCAACTGAGGGCAGCGTTTTTGCAGCAAATCACGCAGCTCGGCATCGGTATATTCCAGCAAATTAACCGCATTTTGCAGACGAACCTTGCGCGATTGTTCACGCGAGCATACCCGTTTGGTTGACAATTCCTCTTTCAAAGCCATCATCATCTCCTCTGCCCGTTATTTTCGCTGTCGATAAGCATATTTTGTCCGTTAATCTCCGTCAATATACACCCCAAAATAGGTTATAAACCACGGCAAATCGGCGCATAATAACCCCGGCAGCAAAAATTTGCGCCAAAATCCGCAACATTAACTGATAAAAACTGACGGAGGTAGACAAAAATGGACAAGAACCCTTCCATCAAGTGCACCATCAAGCAGTGCAGACACCATTGCGGCACCGAAAACTACTGTTCTCTGGACTGTATTTTGGTGGGCACACATGAATCCAACCCCACAATGGTGGAGTGCACCGACTGCGAATCCTTTGATTACCGCGGCTAAACAGCCAAAACCTGACAAATTTATCATCCAAAGGCCGGTTTTCTCACATGAGAGAGCCGGTTTTTGGTATTTTTGCAGACAAAAGCAGCCAAATATTACGCCAAAGGTTGAGTATCGTCCTAAAATATGTTAAAATACATGATTAGGATTGAATTTTGTATTTTTTGCTGAAATTTTTTGTGGAGGAATTATTATGTGTGAACAAAAACAGACTGTAAAATCCCGGTTTGCCCCCTCGCCGACCGGTTTTATGCATATCGGCAACCTGCGTACCGCGCTGTACTCCTGGCTGCTGGCCAAATCTCTGGGCGGTGATTTTATTCTGCGGATTGAGGACACCGACCAGGAGCGTCTGGTGGAGGGTGCGGTTGATGTTATCATTGACACCCTGAAAATGACCGGGCTGAACTATGATGAGGGCCCCGGTGTGGGCGGCGAGGCCGGCCCCTATGTGCAGAGCGAGCGCAAGGAGATTTATCGCAAGTATGCTGACCAGCTGGTGGCGCAGGGCGATGCTTATTACTGCTTCTGTTCGGCGGAGCGCTTGCAGCAGCTGCATGATGAAAACGGTTTGGGCGGCTATGACCGTCATTGTCGTGATTTGAGTGCCGATGAGGTGGCCGAGCGCCTGGCCCGCGGCGAGAGCTATGTTATCCGCCAGCGCATCCCGCTGGAAGGCGTGACCAAATATTACGATGAGGTATTTGGCGAGATTGAAATGGAGAACAAGGAGATGCAGGACCAGGTGCTGCTGAAAGCCGACGGCTTCCCCACCTATAACTTTGCCCATGTGGTGGATGACCATTTGATGGGCGTGACCCATGTGGTGCGCGGCAGCGAGTACCTGACATCCACCCCCAAATATGCCCTGCTTTATGATGCTTTTGGCTGGCAGCGTCCGCATTATGTGCATCTGCCGCTGCTGATGGGCCGCGGTGAGGACGGCAAGGTTTCCAAGCTCTCCAAGCGCCACGGTGCGGTAAGCTTCCAGGAGCTGGTGAAGAACGGCTACCTGCCGCAGGCAATTTTGAACTATATCGCTCTGCTGGGCTGGTGCCCCAAGGGCAACAATCAGGAGATTTTTACGCTGGAAGAATTGCAGCAGAGCTTCTCGATTGACGCCATCAGCAAATCTCCGTCCATCTTCGATTATGACAAGCTGAACTGGTTCAACTCCGAATACATCAAGGCTATGTCTGCCGAGGATTTTGCTGCCGTGGCCCTGCCGGTTATCAACGAAACCTGTCCCTCTTACATCAACGCCGCCAAGCTGGCCGAGCTGCTGCACAGCCGTGTGACCACTCTGGCCGAGATTGCCGCGCAGGTAGATTTCATCGCCGGGCGTTTGCCGATGGAGGGCGATTTGTATACCAACAAGAAGAACAAAACCACACCTAAACTCTGTGCCCAAATTCTGGCCGACATTAAACCGGTGCTGGCCGAGACCCCTGCCTGGGACAATGATTCTCTGTTTGCCCTGTTGAAGGATTTTGCGGCGGAGACCGGTGTAAAAAGCGGCGCCGTTATGTGGGCGGTGCGTGTGGCCGTGGCCCGCAAAGCTGTTACCCCCGGCGGCGCAACCGAACTGCTGGAAGTTTTGGGCCGTGATGAGGCATTGGCGCGCATTGAGCAGGCTATTGCCGAATTGAACGCCTGATATTAGCTGATCTAAACCGAATAAACATAAAAATAACAGCAGCCTTGGGGCAAAACCCTTTGGCTGCTGTTTTAATTTTGTAATTTAATTTAAGGCTGATATTTAACGGCGGCGCAGCGCCAGCGGCTTATCCAGCACTTCCTTCCAGACAACGGCCTGCTGCAAGGGAGTCAAACCACGGCAGGCAGCGGCCGCATTACCGCTGTTACCGACATTCTGCGGCGATGCCAGCGGCTTGGCAGGCACAATGTCCTGTGTATCTGCAAAAACCGAAGGCACAACGACATCACCGGTGCAGTAACCGCAATCATCATCACGGTTATTGACATTATCAACAGCGACAGTTGCAGGACGGGAAGCCTTGCGGCGGCGCAGCTCACGACGGCGCTCAACCACTGCCCTGCGACGGCGAATATCCTCATCATCCATTTGAGAATAGGGTATCTGTGCCTTTTTGGGGGCATCATCACCGAAAGCCGTCTGCATATCCTGCTGCATCTCCCGCAGAAGTTCTCCCAGACTGCCGTAAACCTTAACCGTAGGCTTGGGTTTGGGCTGCGGCTGGGGCTCCCGCTGCTCCATCTGCCACCCGCCGGCAGGAGTTTGGTTATAATCCTGTGCCGCATCATGCATCTTATCGTCAGAGAACGGCATATCCCAGTCCTCCTGCCGATATTCGGGCATATCTGCGGCCTGTTTCTCGCGGACTATCTCACGGTAAGCGGCATCGTAATCGGGATTTTCGGGCACATCGTAAACCTGCCGCCGCGCGGTGCGCCTGACTTTGGGCGTTGACGATTTACCCTTCTTTTTGTTACCGCCGGAGAAACTGCCTATCACGATCATAATAATCAGCCAGACAAGAAAATCCATATTATCACCGGCCTTTATTTATCAAATGATTAGCCAAAATGCTTATTTACCGGCGGGTTGGGTGGTATTATCAACACCCTTGCCGGAGATACCCTCTCTCATTTTGGTATCGGCCTGCACGTTCATCATATTATAATAATCCATTACGCCCAGATTACCGTTGCGGAAGGCTTCGGCCATGGCCAGCGGCACCTGCGCCTCGGCCTCTACTACCTTGGCACGCATAGCCTGAATGTCGGCAATACGCTCCTGTTCCAGAGCAACAGCCATTGCACGGCGTTCTTCGGCTTTGGCCTGCGCAATCTGCTTATCGGCCTCGGCCTGGTCAGCCTGCAATTTGGCACCGATGTTACGGCCGACATCAACATCGGCAACATCAATGGAAAGGATCTCAAACGCCGTACCGGTATCCAAGCCCTTGGCCAGCACGGTTTTGGAGATCATATCGGGGTTTTCCAGCACAGCTTTGTGGGTATCGCTGGAACCTACGGTGGTTACAATACCCTCGCCGACACGGGCGATGATGGTTTCCTCACCGGCGCCGCCGACCAGACGGTCAATGTTGGCACGCACGGTTACTCTGGCCTTGGAGCGAACCTCGATACCGTCTTTGGCCATAGCGGCAACCACGGGGGTTTCGATAACCTTGGGGTTAACGCTCATCTGCACGGCCTGCAAAACGTCACGGCCGGCCAGGTCAATGGCACAGGCTCTCTCAAACGCCAGCGGAATATTGGCACGCTCGGCAGCGATAAGGGCATTTACCACGCGGTCTACGTTACCGCCGGCCAGATAATGCGCCTCTAACTGGGATACCTTTACCTGCAAACCGGCTTTCTCCGCCTTGATAAGCGGATTAACGATTTTGGCGGGGGAAACACGCCGCAAACGCATACCGATAAGGTCTACAATGCCCACCTTGACACCGGCAGCCAGGGCGGAAATCCACAGACCCAGCGGCACGAAGCCAAGAATGATGAACAGGGCGATGACTACCAGAAAAATCAGCAACCCTGAACTAATGGCTACAACATCAAACATTTTTCTTCCTCCTCTGCACAACAAATACTATTATATGCCATGGGCGGCAACGGGTAAAATTCACCGCCCATAAACATCATATCATAAACCGCACCTGCGGGCAAGCACCTGTTTATTTAGCAGCTTCAACAGGCTCCACCACCACGCCGCTGCCGGTTACACGGATAACCTTCACCGCCGAGCCGCGCATAACGAAGCTGCCGTCGGTCAGGCAATCGGTGCGCTGTCCGTCAATCAGCACGGCACCCGCCGGACGCAAATCGGTAAGGGCCACGCCGGATTTACCAACCAAATCATTGATACCCGGCGGCGGGCTGACATAACCGCCCTCGGTAGAGGTAGACTCCTTCAAAATCAGGCGGCTCCATACTCTGCGGGTCCTGCCGCACTTTAAGCTGATGATCACCAGCACCACGGCGGCCACCAGCGCAATACCCAGCTGCAACATCGCCACCGAGAAACTGGGCGCAACGACCACCACCGCGCCGATGATACTGCCAAGGCCCAACAGACCGCAGATACCAAAGCCGGGAATCACAAAAATCTCCATCACCAGCAGCACCAAACCGGCCACCGCCAGCGCCACCGCGATCCACGCGGTATAGCTTACCAGCAGCGCACCGATAAAATAGAGTGCCAGCGCCGTGATACCGACAGCCGCAAACACGCCGACACCGGCAAACATAACCTCCAACACCAGCGCGCCGATACCGACAGCCAGCAGCACCGTGGCCACCACCGAGTTGGAAAGCAGACGGCTGGCCTGCTCCTGGAAGCTGTACGGCACCTCAACAGGGGTTACGCCCTGCAATCCCAGCACAATAAATGTCTCATCATCATTGGCAACGGTAAAATCAGCCATACCGTGCTGCAAGGCCTGCTCAGAAGTCAAGGTGAGCAGGGAGCCGGCCTCGGTAACGCCTTCAATCACCACACGGGAATCGCTCATCGCCGCAGCCAAACGGGCATTACGCCCATGCGCCTCGGCTGCTCCCTCCAACTGAGCCGTCCAGAAGGAAACCACCTTCTCGTCAGCCTTTTCCTCACCCAGACGCGGCTCGGCAGCGCCCATGGTGCCGCCGTTTTTCATCACTATCTGCTCGCAGGAAAGAGCAATAAGAGAACCGGCCGAAATCGCCTTATCGTTGATATAACAATAAGTAGGAACCGGCGAATCCATAATCACCTGTTTCAGCGAAACCGCCGCCGTCACATAGCCGCCGTAGGTATCAAGCTCCAACAGCATGGCATCGGCACCGGCCGCCTCGGCCTCATCATAGGCACGCTCCAAATAATTTACCATGTACTCGCTGATCTCACCATTGAGCTCGGCACGGTAAACGGTATCCGC